>NZ_FNKQ01000006.1 GCF_900100875.1 Halopelagius longus
TTGGCCGTCCTCGGCGGGCAGAAGCTGACGGCCGACCGGACGTACGGAGTGCTCGCGAACGTCGTCGTCGTCGGCATCATCGCGATGGTGCCGTTCCTCAACAAGGGGAGCGCCCGACGCCCCGTCGAGCAACCGTTCTGGTCCGCCGTCGGCGTCGGCGGCGTCGTCTTCGCGTTCACCATCTCGATTCTGGCCATCAAGAACCTGATGCCGATGAACGTTGACCTGCTGTTCGACCTCACGTTCATCCTCCCCATCGTCGCGTTCTTCGTCACCTACGCGGTGCTGAAGACGATGCGCGAGGGGTACATGTACGGCCTCAACAAGCGCTACTACCGCCTCCGCCCGCCGCGGTGAACCCCGGCGGTATCCGCTCCGGTCGTCGTCGGACCCCGCCGCGGGGTGCGAATTTTCCGTTACAACGTTAGCCCTGTGACGAATTATTCGGCCGCGGAAGCCGCGAACAGAAGGGAGTCGTATCCGGCGTCCCGCGAGGGGCCGACCGAACGGCCGAGCGTTCGACGAGAACGCCGGCGGACAAAAGAGATAGGACAACTAGAGTACGGAGAGCAGTGCGCGTATTCGAGTTCTATCGACGTGGCGTCGGAAAGAACTCGTAGAGACCACGTATAAAACTCGCCCCACCCGCGTCGAGTTAAGTTGCGTACCAGTCAGTAGGGTGTACTGTGCGAACAGATACGTTCCGTTATCGCCTCGCCGTCCTCGCGAAACGGCGCGAGGGTACGCCGGAGCAGTGTTCGGTCAGTCGTCCTCGGGGAGGGTGACTTGCGCGCCGCACGCCGGGCAGTCGAACCGTCCGTAGAGTCCGTTCGTCCCCAACGCCGTGAGTCCGCGGACGAGTGCGGTACCGAAGACGGCACCGCATTCGGGGCACTCGGTTCGGGGGGCGGAGCCGGTTCGGTCGTCGCTAGACATCCGTCCGCACCTCCGCGACGGCCCCTCGAACGGAGACGAGAGGTCGGTCGAACGACTCGAAGATCGGAAGTTTGCGCGCCTCCAGACGGAGAGAGACCGTACGCGCCCGCCGGTCCCACGAGACGAGTCCCGCCTCCTGCAGGGCCGGAAGGTGGACGTGGTGAAGCGACGCGCGGAGCGAAGTCGCCTCCTCCGGGGTGAGTTTCCCCACCGAACGCTCCCCCTCTGCGGCCGCGATTCGGTCGGCGACGCGCGACACCCGCGTCTCGGGTTCGTCGTACAGGGCCGCGAGGAGGCGACGGCGGCGCGACGAACTGAGGACTTCGAACAGAGTGTCCCACGTCGGAGGCGATTCGCTGTCTGACCGAGGGGGGTGGACGGACATATTTGTTACACGTTACCAAATCTGCTTGCTACTGTCCCTTGTAATCACGTGCCGTATATAAATCGGCGCGGCGGCGAACGGAGTCGTCGGTCGGCACCGCGAACCCGAGAACTTCGGCGTCCAGAGCGACAGAACGGCCGCGCGAAGGGTGAGTAAGTATTTGGTTTTTCGGACACTCGTACAACCGATGGCCGTGACCTTGGAGCTAGACGCGCCAGCCGAGTCGTTCCCCCTCGGTCGTGCGACGGCGAACGCCGGGCCCGCCAGCGTCGAGGCCGAACGGGTCGTCCCGTTGGACCGGACGGTGAGTCCCTACATACGGGTCGTCGCGGACGACCGGGCGCAGTTCGAGGGGGCCGTTCGGTCCCACCGGTCGGTGAAGGCACTCGAACTCGTCGGCGACGACGACGACGAAGCGATCTATCTGGCGGAGTGGGTCGAGGCGGAGGACGACCTCTCGGCTCTCATCCGGGAAGTGGGCGGTGCGGTCCTCACCATTCGGGGGAAAGCCGGGGCGAACCACTGGTTCTGGCGCGTCCGGTTCGCCGAACACGCCGCCCTCTCGCGGTTTCGAGAGACCTGCGACGCCTGCTGCGTGGACGTCGGCGTTCGGCGGATATTCGGCGGCATCCGGCCCGGCCCCAACCCGGTGCGCGACCTCAGCGATGGGCAGCGAAAAGCGCTCACTATCGCCCTCAGGGAGGGGTACTTCGAGGTCCCCCGGCGGACGACGCTCTCGGACATCGCGAACGAACTCGAAATCAGCCAACAGGCGGCGTCGGAACTCGTCCGCCGCGCCGCGAACACGGTTCTCTCGCGGGCGTTGGTGAGCGAACTAGACGAGTACGGCGTCTGAGACGCGGCCCACTCGTGTTCGACGAGAGAAACGTACTCGCCGACGCGGCAGTGCGAACTGAACTCCTGTCTCACTCGTCTTTCGCGGCGTTTTCCGCCGCTCCGTTACAGGTCTAAGCCTGTAAGGATTAGCGAATGTCTCCCTATGTTGAATTATGTGGATGTGTTGACAGTATCCGCGACAGACCGACCGAGGAGGAGAGAACCGAACGGAACGGTCGTCTGCGGCCGAGTCGGTGGAAGCGCCGATACACCCAAGACCTCCGGCGAGACACGTAGTCGCGTGATGACCGAATCGACCAGTCCCCCTCCCCGGTGCCAAGAGTGCGGCGCGGAACTGACCCGCAAGTCCACCGGAACGCTCGCCCTCTCGGCGACGACCCTCTGTCCGATGTGCGACCGGAGCGCGTGAACTCGGGTCAACACCGACTCGCGCCGTCGTCGGGGTCCGAGCCCGAAAGTGCGTACGACGTTCGAAGGTGGTCGACGACGTACTCGACCGTCTCCGAGTCGTACGTCCAGAAGCCGTAGAACCGTCCGGGGTCGCGTTTCGTCGCCAGAAGCGCGCACCGACTGTCCGCCTCGGACCCGCCGTCGAACGCGACGAACCACGAGTCCCGAATCTCGGCGCTCCGTTCGAGGTGGAGACGGACGTTCTCGACGGGGCGAACGCGCGAACTCGGGCGGACGTACGCGTGAACGGAGAGTTCGTCGCGGCCGCCGAGGCGTTCGTACACCTCGCGCTGTCGTTCGAAGTGCTCGACCGACTGAAAGCCGGCGTGGAGCGACCCGTCTCCGACCCGCCACGCCCTGTCCTCGATCTCGCGCGACGCCGCGAGCATCCGCCGCCGGTCGTAGGAGGTGAACGTCGTCTCGTCGAGGTGGTCGAGTATCGACCGGTACGGCGTCGGCGCCGACTCGCCGCGCGCGCCCGAGTCGCCGCGCAGGAGTTCCGCGGCGTCGAGGGCGGTGACGAACGACTCGCGGTGGCTCAGCACCACGAAGTTCCCGGGTCCGCCGAGGGTCGTCCTCGTCACCACCGCGAGGTTGCGGTCCGCGAACCGCTCTCTCAGTTCCTCGACGACGCCCGGTTCCGGGTTGTACACCGTGAGCGTCCGCTCCGCGCCTTCGACGCCGGCGACGAGGTCCATCAGCGACATGCCGAGCGAGATGCGACCCACCTATTTGACCGTTTACACCGTCTCGGTCGGATTCGGGCCGTCGAGTGCCGCCCGGGGACAGTTCAAACGGATAGTACGCAATTAACTCGAGTACAATCGAAATAACAGTCCCGAGTGACACTGTTTCTCGGGTGAAATTGTCGAAACAGTCGAATTTCGTCGGCAAGTATCGGAGACGAACGGACGGACCGAGCGGTTACCAGTCGCAAACGCGTCCGTGGGCAGACCGGCGAGTAGACGCCTCCTAACCTCGCGGCGGGGAGCCGTAGTCCGCAAATACATTTTCCGCGATGCCGCGTACGCCCGGTATGCAGACAGTCGTTCTCGCGGCAGGCGTCGGCAGTCGAATGGGTCCGCTCACGGAGGAGCGACCGAAACCGATGCTTCCGGTCGCCGGCCGCCCCCTCGTCGCACACACTGTGGAGTCCGCCGTCGAAGCCGGCGCGTCCGAAATCGTCCTCGTCGTCGGTTACCGGTCCGAGGACGTACGCGAGTACTTCGGCGAGGAGTACGCGGGCGTCCCCGTCCGCTACGCCGTCCAAGAGGAACAGCGCGGAACCGCAGACGCCGTCAAATCGGCGCTCGCCGTCCTCGACGACGGCCCCTTCGCCGTCCTGAACGGCGACGCACTCTACGACGTCCCGTCGCTCGAAGAACTCTACGACGGCGGGCCGGCCGTCGGTTCGTTCGAGGTGGACGACCCCACCTCCTACGGCGTCCTCCGAACCGACGGCGCGGGCCTCGTCTCCGGCGTCGTCGAGAAACCGGACGACCCGCCCTCGAACCTCGTCAACACCGGCGCGTACGTCTTCCCCGCGGAGGCGGGCGCGTGGCTTCGCGACGTGGAGGAGTCCGAACGCGGCGAACTCGAACTGACGGACGTCCTGGACCGCCTCTGCGAACGGGGCGAGGTGCGCGCCGTCGCCTTCGACCGGTGGTTGGACGTCGGCCGCCCGTGGGAGTTGCTCGAAGCCAACGAGTGGAAACTCGGAGAACTCGAGACGCGCGTGGACGGCGACGTGAGCGAGGACGCCGAACTGACCGGTCCCGTCGTCGTCGAGGAGGGTGCGACCGTTCGCTCGGGCGTCGTCGTCGAGGGACCCGCGCTGATTCAGTCTGGGGCCACCGTCGGTCCGAATGCGTACGTCCGCGGCGCGACGCTCCTCCGCCCGAACGCGAAGGTGGGTCACGCCGTCGAAGTGAAAAACAGCGTCCTCATGGCGGGCGCGACGGCGGGCCACCTCTCGTACGTCGGCGACAGCGTCCTCGGGCGCGACGTGAACTTCGGCGCGGGGACGCAGGTGGCGAATCTGCGGCACGACGGCGACGACGTGAAAGTGACCGTCAAGGGCGAACGCGTCTCGACCGGACGCCGGAAGATGGGCGTCGTCGTCGGCGGCGGCGCGAAGACGGGGATAAACAGCAGTCTGAACGCGGGCGTGGTCCTCTCGCCGGGTGCGACCGTCCGCCCCGGAGAGTCGGTCACTCGGGACCGCTGAATCGGCGACTGGCGGCGCTCTCGGTTTCTCGAACGGAGTCGTCCCGCGACTGAAGAGCCACGGGAAACGGGAGAACTAGCGGATACGTGGTCGCCGGGCCGTCAGCAGTCGCGCGAGCGACTGTAGACCTGCATGAACTTCTCGAAGAGTTCGGGGTCGAGTTTGAACTGCACGTCGACGAGTTCGTCGTCCGCGTCGTAGCTCACGTGTTGGACGTCCACGACGTCCATGACCGTCTCCAGGGCGTCCTCGGTGCAGTCGCTCGGTCCCTGCTGCACCTTCATCTCGTCTTCGTCTATCTGGATGGACACGCCGTCGATGCGCGTGCGATAGGACCCCTTCGACGCGCTGAGAAGCGGATTGCACCGTTCGACGAGGCCGAGTTCGTTCAGTCGGTCTAAGCGTCGGTATATCGTCGATTCGGAGACGTCGCACCGTTCGGCGAGTTCCTCGGCGGTGACCGCACCGCGCTTGCCCGCGACCAGAATCTCGCGCGCCACCTCGTCTCCGAGGGAGTCGAGGAGATCGTCACTATCTACGTCCTCTAGTTGGAGAGGCGTCGATGCCACCCAATGCGTGCTCGCTGCCATGGAATTCCCTTTGCGAGTCCCCACCTTATGTAATCGCCTCTTACTACCCGGCTCGAATTGGTAATCACCGCGTACCGGAGCCGGTAAGTCCCGCATACTGGCATGTCGCGGAAATTGAGAAACAGTTTCAGAACCTCTCTCGCGGAGTTTTTCGTCAAATGGCCCGTCGTCGGGAGAAAACGCCCCGATAACCGAGAAATTCTTGCCGGAACGAACCGGGTTCGGCCGACGGCCGCGGCGCGCGTCGAAACGTCTCGGGCGCGGGCGGCACGCGTTACTGGACCGTGACGGACTTCGCGAGGTTCCGCGGCTTGTCGATGGGACGGTCGAGCAGGTCCGCGGCGTGGTACGCCACCAGTTGGAGTTGGACGCTCGCCGGGATGCCCGCCACGTCGGGGTGGGTGTCGGGGATGGAGAGGACGTGGTCGGCGAACTCCGCGATTTCGCCGTCGGTCTTGCTGGTGATGGCGATGACGGGCGCGCCGCGGGCTTGGACCTCCTTCATGTTACTCAGCGTCGCCTCGTCGTCGAACCCGGTGAACACCGCGAACACCGGCGTGTTCGGCGTGACGAGCGCCAGCGGTCCGTGTTTGAGTTCGGACGCCGCGAAGCCCTCGGCGTGTTCGTACGATATCTCCTTGAACTTCAGCGCACCTTCCAGCGCCACGGGGTGGGCGACGCCGCGCCCGATGAAGAAGTACGAGTCGGCGTCCTGATACTCCTTGGCGACGGCGGACGCGAGCGAGGTGTCGAGAACCTCCTGTACGTGCCCCGGAAGGCGGGACAGAGACTCCACGAGGTCCCGAGCGCTGTTGGACTGGCCGCCGGTGATATCCTCGACGAGTCGTTCGCCGATCATCGAGAGGGCGGTCACCTGCGAGCAGAACGTCTTCGTCGCGGCGACGCCTATCTCCGGACCGGCGCGGATGAGGAGCGTCTCGTCGCACTCCCGCGTAATCGACGACCCGACGGTGTTCGTGATGGCGACCGTCTCCGCGCCGGCGCTCTGTGCGCGTCGAATCGCGTCGAGCGTGTCGGCCGTCTCTCCGCTCTGCGTGACGGCGACGACGAGCGTGTTAGACTTCACCGGCGGCCTGACGAGGCCGTACTCGCCGGACTGGAAGGCGTACGCCGGAACGCCGCGGGCCGACAGCATACTCGAGGCGTACATCGCCGCGTGGTACGACGTTCCCATGCCGACGAACTGGACCTCCTCGATGTCCTCGAACGTGCCGGGCGGGAAGTCGTCGAGTTCGACGGACCCGTCGAGGGCGTTCAGGCGGCCGTGGATGGTGTTCCGGAGCGCGCCGGGTTGCTCGTGAATCTCCTTGAGCATGAAGTGCTCGTAACCGCCCTTCGTGGCGGTTTCGGCGCTCCACTCGACGCGTTCGACCTCGCGGTTTATCTTCCGCCCCGCGCCGTCGGTTATCTCGTAGCCGTCCGGGAGGACTTTGATGAAGTCGCCGTCGTGGAGATAGACCACCTGGTCGGTGTACTCGACGAACGCCGGGACGTCGCTGGCGAGGAAGTAGCGGCCCGGGCCGATGCCGAACACGAGGGGCGACCCCGACCGCGTGGCGTAGATGGCCTCGTCGCCCTCGATGATGGCGGCGATGGCGTACGTCCCCGAGAGTCGGGCGACCGCGGAGCGGAACGCCTCCTCCGGCGTCGCGCCGTTGTTCAGTTCTTCCTCGATGAGGTGCGGGACGACTTCCGTGTCCGTCTCGCTCGTGAAGTTGTGTCCCCTCGACTCCAGTTCGGACTTGAGCGACTGGTGGTTACCGATGATGCCGTTGTGGACCACGGCCACACGGCCCGACTCGTCGGTGTGCGGGTGGGCGTTCTCGTCCGTGACCCCGCCGTGGGTCGCCCATCGGGTGTGACCGATGCCGTACTCGCCCGTGAGGGGGTCGTCCTCGACTTCCTCGACGAGTTCGGACACCTCGCCGACGCTCTTGGTCAGCGAGATGTCCGAACGGTCCTTGACGGCGATGCCCGCGGAGTCGTACCCGCGGTACTCCAGTCGTTCGAGTCCTTCGATGAGCGGTTCGACCGAATCGTTCTCTCCGATGCACGCAGTTATTCCACACATGAGTTAAGCAGCTATCTCCGTTTTTTCGCGCACGGTGCCGTCTACGACGACGCCCGCGCCGACGGTCGCCTCCGCGCCGACGCTACAGCCGGATTCGAGCGTCGCGTTCGGACCGACCGTCGCCCGGTCGGCCACGATGCTTCCGAGTCGCCGGTCGGTGTACAGTTTCCCGTCGACGACGACGTCCGCGCGGCCGCCAGGCGACGCCACGCAGTCGCGTATCTCGGCTCCCGACCCGATAACCGAGTCTCGGAGGAGCGCGTTCGCGCCCACGTAGGCGTCGTTCGAGACGATAGACCGCTCGATTACGGTGTTCGCCCCGACGTGGACGTTGTCCTGCAGGCACGTCCCGGAGCGGATGACCGCGCCGGGGCCCACGTCGCAGTTCTGGCCGATGATGACCGGACCTTCGATGACGGCGGTTTCGTGAACCCTCGCGGAGTCCGCGATTTTGACCTGCGAGCCGAGTTCGTCGGCCAGTACGGTCTCGGACACCGAGAGGAGCTTCCAGGGGTTCGAGGGGTCGAGCCACCCGCCGTTGACGAGAATCGACGTCACCGGGCCGTCGAGGTGGGCGATAGCGTCGGTGAGACGTATCTCGCCCTGCCACGGGTCGGTCCGGTCGAGCGCGTCGAACACCCCGCGGTCGAACACGTACACGCCCGCGTTGACGAGGTACCCCTCTCGTTCGACGGGGTGTTCGTCGATATCCGAGATGAGGCCGCGGTCCGAGATGACCACGCCGTACTCTTCGGGCGTGTCCGAGTGTGCGACGGCGACCGTCGCCGCCGAGTCGGTCGTCGTGTACCGTTCGAGCGTCGACGCGACGATTCCGTCGTCGATGATGTTGTCACCGTTGACGACCACGAAGTCGTCGCCGACGGCGTCCTTCGCTTGGAGGAGGGCGTGACCGCTTCCCAACTGTGACGGCTGTTGGACGAACTCGATCTCCGTATCGGGATGCTCGGCCGTGAGGTGCGTCTGGATGCGGTCGCTCCGGTACCCCACGACGACGACCACGCGCTCGATGCCGTTATCGACGAGCGATTCGAGCACGAAGTCGATGACGGGACGGTTCGCAACGGGCAGCATCGGCTTCGGTAGGTACTTCGTCAGCGGTCGGAGCCGTCGTCCCTCCCCAGCAGCGAGGACGACTGCCTCTGTGATATCGGTCATCCGTTCGCCTCCCGACGCTCGTGTGTCGCCACGGCGCCATCGGGCCGGACGGACTGTGAGGACATGTTACTAGTAACGGTGACGGACGGCCATTGTTATGGGCAGTATGCGACCGGGGGGTCTGTCGGTTAGGACGTGCGTTTTTACCTGAACAATCGGTTTCAAACGGAGATACGAGCGCTAACGCGGCAGAACTCCCCCAATTCATCAATAATCTGTCAGTATGGGCTCGAAGAGTAGAAACCATATCAACTCTCATCTGACTTACATCTTGCTGTTTCGTCCGAAAGTTGCGACGGACCGAAAGCCGGACTCGCGGGCGTACTCGGCCGTATCGCGGACGGAGAGCGCGGAGTTAGGAGGGTAAAACGGAGGGCGCAGACGGAAGAAAACGCAGAAAGCGATCGAGCGGCCAGCGAGAACGCCGAGTTACTCCGCCTCGGACGTCTCGCGGTACGTCTCCATCGCGGTCAACACGACGAGAGCGACGGTACTGACGACGGCCCACGCGGCGTCAGGGACTACCGCGAACCCCGGTACGCCGAGGAGCCCGGCGGCGACGACGGCACCGACGGCGGACGCCACCGCGAGGTTCCGCTTCGGAGCTCCGGACGCGGACTCGTCCGCGGGCGTCGAGGAACCGAGGTACGGTTCGAGCTGTTCGGCCATCGGCTTGAGTTCGATGTCGCCGCGGTTCTTCTCGAAGTCGATGACACCGGAGCTGGCCATCTTCGGGAGATGGCACTGATACAGTCCGATGTAGACGCGCTTGCGTTGACTCGACGAGAGCGTGGCGATGTCGATGCCGTTCTCTTTCGCCGCGATGTACTCGGCCATGTCGCCGAGCTTCGCTTCGCCGTCGTTCTGCTTCAGGTACTCTATCGCGTCGCGCCGGCGCTGGTTCTTCAGTATCTCGAAGATAACGTCCTTCGAGAGCGTCTCTTCGACGTTCGCTTGCTCTTCTTGTTCACTGGGTTGTTCCTCTCGTTCCTCGTTCGCCGAGGTTTCCTTGGTCTTGTTGAGTGATTCGAGAGCCATCTGCCTACCTCCCTCTCGTAGAGAGTACACCGTTTTTCTACGTCACGACCCCATCAGACGGGTTAATCTAACGTTTCCCCGGTCGTTTCCGACTGATGGCATCCTAACGTTACTGGTTCGACCCCGCACGAGAGGTCAACTGTACAATTACAATCCAATATTATATAACTAACTGATGGTTGCAGTTGCTGACGAAGTACGCTCTTTTTATGTATCCTACGTATCATATAATATAGAGAGTTAGCAACGGGTTGACTGGTCCGGAGTCACCGGGTAACCGAATTTTCGTCCGTGTAACTCGTCGGAGAGACGGGACCGAACGGCGGAGCGTCGTCCGACGCCCGCACGCGGGGTCACTCGATGAGCGACTCGAAGGAGTCAGTCGTCTCCTGCTCTCTCGTCTCGGAGAAGTACTGCGCGACGACGAGAACGAGAACCGCAGTCGAGACGAAGGCGGCGATGGCGAGCCACGGAAGCGAGGCGAAGACGGGGAGGGCGAACTCGCGCGCGGCGATGAGTATCCAACCCACCGCGCCGAGAATCGCGTAGTACGTGGCCCACGACCGGGAGGGTTCCTCGTCGTGCATCCAGAAGAACCCCTCCTGCGCCGTCTGCGGCGTCAACTCGACCATCCGCTCCTCGTCGTCGTAGGAGACGATTCCGGCCTCCTCCAGTTTCGGAAGGTGCGTCTGATACAGCGAGATGTACACCCGCTGGCGCTCTTCGTCCGTCACGTCTTCGACGGCCGTTCCGTTCTCTACGGCGGCGATACGCGCGGCGAGCTCCTTGAGACTCATCTCGTCGCCCTCCTCGTGGAGGTAGTAGATGATGTATCGCCGCCGCGAGTTGCTTAGTATTCGGAACAACTCGTCTTTTGATAGGTCAGTCATCACATTTCGGATGCGTCGTCGTCTATCTCCCCGTGTACCCACTTCTGCGGGTGAATCGTCGTCTCGATTTATTCCGGTCGTAGTCTTTGTTATCTGCCTGCTTATCGGGTTACGGCGGCCCCTACCCGGTTCAACTATGGAGAAAATCAGGATATAATTGATACCTCGATGGATAATTTCACAGTACAATTTCACTCATAAAGGCCACCATTATCACCTTCGCCCTCTCCGGAGGGTTCCGAATGGTCATGAATCGGACCCTACGAGGGGATGTTAATACACGGGGAGGAAACGTATTCAAGTGGCTAACAATACCGGATGGGGACAAATGATAGGTCCGAAAACGCGATGTTCGAACTAACAGGCTTTCAGCGGGACCTCCTGTACGTGATCGCCGGCTCCGACCAGCCGTCGGGCCAAGAGATCAAAGAGCGGATCGGAAAGGACGTGGGAGAGGTAAACCACGGCCGACTGTATCCGAATCTCGACGCTCTCGTCGAGGAGGGACTCGTGGAAAAAGGGCAGCAGGACCGACGCACAAACTACTACAAAATCTCGGAAGAGGGTTGGCAAGCGATCGAACGGCGCCGCGAGTGGGAAGATCAGTACGTCTCGCTCGGGGAATAGCTCACCTCTCCATCCACCGTACTCGAAGCACTCGGTAGCCGGCAGTCCCGCGGACGTCGGAACCGAAGGGAGGGGATGGTTTTCGCAGTCGCGCGTTCGCGCGCGAGCCGGGTCTGTCACCTCGGTGA
This sequence comes from Halopelagius longus, assembly GCF_900100875.1. Lineage (NCBI taxonomy): Archaea > Methanobacteriati > Methanobacteriota > Halobacteria > Halobacteriales > Haloferacaceae > Halopelagius > Halopelagius longus. Next base: position 11,398 of record NZ_FNKQ01000006.1, read on the forward strand.
GACTCGTCCGTCGGAGCGATTCCGCGCCTCCGAGGCGAGGGGACGGCGTCGGAGCAAATTCCGAACAAATCGAACGTGTCGTCGATTAATCTCGGCGATAGGCGACGGCGGTCCACGACGGGACGGCGCTCGCGCGCGAGACGTTTCGAAGCGCCTGACAATGACCTCCGGGAGAGATACCGCAGAAACAACCACTTCGGCCGAACGGCTAAAGACAGAAATAGAGCCATACGTTCGGCTCGAGTGGTCCGGCGCACTACAGGTTCCCCATAACAAAGCAGATACACGGCATCCAACAGGTAGAGAACGATTCATGACGTACAACGTGAACGAGGTCGAACGGCCCGAAGTCGAGCCTCACTGCGGGCGTACGCCCGGTCGAGGACCATGACGGACGGCGTAGACGGGTCCGGCGACCGGCAGGTGGCCGTCGTGTTGGGGACCCGCCCGGAGATAATCAAGCTCGCTCCGGTGATAAACGAGTGTGAGAACCGGGGCGTGGACTGTCTCCTCATCCACACCGGGCAACACTACTCGGACGACCTCGACCGAGTGTTCTTCGACCAGTTAGCGCTCCCCGAACCCGACTACAACCTCGAAGTGGGGTCGCTGTCCCACGGGGAGCAGACCGGACAGATGCTCGCCGGTATCGAACGGATCCTCGAGGACGAGTCGCCGGACGCCGTCGTCGTTCAGGGCGACACGAACTCGACGCTCGCGGGCGCACTCGCGGCCACGAAGCTCCACATCGACGTGGGACACGTCGAAGCCGGGTTGCGGAGTTTCGACCGGGAGATGCCCGAGGAGGTGAACCGCCTCGCGGCGGACCACATCTCCGACTACCTGTTCGCGCCGACGGAGGAGACGCGCCGGTATCTGGAACGGGAGTCCGTAGGCGGCGAGGTGTTCGTCACCGGAAACACCGTCGTCGATACGCTCTACGAGTACCGCGACACCGTTCGAGAGAAGAGTACCGTCCTCGAAGACCACGGGCTCAGCGCCGGCGATTTCTACCTTCTCACGGCGCACCGCGCGGAGAACGTCGACGACGAGGAGTCGTTCGAGCGACTCCTGACCGGCGTCGCGCGGTTCGCGGAGCGAACGGACCGCCCCGTCATCTACCCGATTCACCCCCGAGCGTCCGCGCGTGTGGAGGAGTTCGGGCTGGAGATACCGGAACCGATACGGACGATAGAACCGCTCGAGTTCCTCGACTTCCTCTGTCTGGAGTCCGAGGCCGCGTTGACGTTCACCGACTCGGGCGGCGTCCAAGAGGAGACGTGCATCCTCGGTACCCCCTGCGTGACGCTTCGATACAGCACGGAGCGTCCGGAGACGGTCCACGCCGGGGCGAACTGCCTCGCCGGACTTGACCCGGACGACATCGTCGAAGCCGCGGAGACGATGATCGAGAAGGACGGCGACTGGACGGTGCCGTTCGGCGACGGAAACGCGTCGAAGCGGATACTCGACGTCCTCGTCGCGGCGGACGGCGCCGACGCCGAGAAGATGGAGGCTCTTACATGAAATTCTGCGTACACGGAATCGGATACATCGGACTCGCGACCGGAGCACTGTTCGCCAACAACGGCCACGACGTCGTCGGGTACGACCCCGACGAGGAGTTAGTCGCCGACCTGCGCGCCGGCGAACCTCGAACCACCGAGGACGACCTGCGCGAGTACGTCTTGGAGGCGATGGAGAACGGCTTCGAACCGCGCACCGAACCGGTCGAGGCCGACTGTCACCTCGTCTGCGTCCCGACGCCGTACGACGAGGACAGAGAGCGGGCCGACCTGACGTACGTCGAGGCGGCGGGGCGGACCGTCGCCGACCTCCTGCGTCCCGGCGACACGGTCATCCTCGAATCGACCGTCCCGCCGGGAACGACGGAGGAGGTACTCGCGCCCGTGCTGGCGGAGTCCGGACTCGCTCCGGGCGAGGATTTCTCCCTCGCGCACTGTCCGGAGACTGTCCTGCCGGGGAACATCACGCACGAACTCGTCCACAACGACCGCATCGTCGGCGGCATCGACGCGGAGTCGGCCGACCGGGCCATCGCCCTGTACGAACCTGCGACGGAGGGGACGATTCACCGCGCGCCGGACGCGACCACCGCGGAGTTCGTGAAGCTGTCGCAGAACGCCTACCGCGACGTGAACATCGCCTTCGCGAACGAACTGGCGCGGGTGGCCGCGGACTACGGAATCGACTCCCGCGACGCAATCTCGCTCGCCAACAACCACCCGCGCGTCGACATTCTCAATCCGGGGCCGGGCGTCGGCGGCCACTGCCTGCCCATCGACCCGTGGTTCCTCGGACAGTCGTCCGACTCGTTGGACCTCGTGAAGAGCGCACGCCGCGTCAACGACGGGATGTCCGAGTACATCGTCGAGTTGCTGGAGTCTGAACTCGGAACGCTCGACGACGCTCGGGTCGCCGTCCTCGGCGTCGCCTACAAGGGGAACGTAGACGACACGCGGCGCAGTCCCGGTCTGCGACTCGCCCGGTCGCTGTCGTCCCGAACGTCCGACCGACGGGCGTCCGCCCTCACCGACGGCGGGAGCTACGTGGAGACCGGTGGCGCGGAGGTGCGCCTCCACGACCCCTACGTCGACGACGAGGAGATAGACCTCCGACCGCTAGACGATGCGCTCGGCGGGGCCGACGCCGTGGTGATCACGTCCGACCACGACGACTTCGAGGATATCGACGCCGAACGCGCGGCGTCGCTCGTCGATAACCGACTGGTCGTCGACGCGACGGCGACGCTCGACGCAGAGGAGTGGCGGGCGGCAGGGTTCGACTACCTCGCGCTCTGAGTTCGGAGCCTTCGGCGGGCCCGAACGCATCTCACGGAGCAGGAATAGACGTTAACCCCGTGTTAAACCTCGCAGTAATTCCGCTCTGGGAGACGTTTTTGTTACTCGTTTGAGGCGCAGCTGAAAAACACGTATTCGGCACTTTCAGGCCTTCTGACTCCTCTTTTACCACAAGACTTATTTCGTTAATGGGGCACTTGTGTGGTATGGGATGTGAACAGAACAAGGGTAACCGCGAGGGTGAAATGAACGACGAATCTGGGGTCGAGTACAGTCTACTCGACACCGAATCGATGATGGGGACGCCGACGCTGGGGACGTTTGCAGGCAACGACGCGACGACCGACGAGTTCGTCGAAGCGAACGACGGGTCGCGCACGCTCACCATCCAACCGATCGGTGACGGCGTCGCGACGTTTGAGGTGACGACGAGCGAACGCATCGAAGCGCTCTCGCCCGCGCACGACGTGACGGTGTCCGCCGGTCGAAGCGCCGAGGACGCCATCGTCGAATCGGTCCGCCACTACCGTGTCCAGGGGGACGTGACCCACATTCGCGTCAACGGACCGGCCGAGGCGTACCTCGACGGCCAACGGCTAGAGTAAGAGACGCAGGGAGGCGACTCGCCGCTACGAACAGGGACGCAACTAGCTCACGGCCGGCGCGAAAGTGGCGGAGACCGTCAGTCGTCTTCGCTATCGCCGGACAAGACTTCTTTCGACGACGCGTACGACGGAGAGTCCGACTGCTCGACGGAGGCGTCGCCGTCCGTCGCGCGGAGGCGGCGTTCCGCCTCGTCGCGGTCCTCGGGGTAGCCCACGTCGACGCGCCACCCCTCCAGCGTGACGGCGGAGATGCTCCGCCCCGAACGGATGAGCAGGTCGATGGCGTCGGGCAGTTCGTACTCCCCGCGGTCGGACGGTTGAACGAGGTGACAGGCGTCGAAGATGGCCGGGGAGAACGTGTAGAACCCCGTCATCGCGAGGTTCGACGGCGGGTCCTCCGGTTTCTCGACCACTTCGGTTATCTCGCCGTCCTCGTTGGTCACGCAGACGCCGAACCGGGACGCCTTCTCCCACGGCACTTCCTCGACGAGGAAGGCGGCGTCGGACGCTTCTCTGTGCTGTTCTTCGACCACGTCCTCGAGGTTCGCCCGGAAGATGTTGTCCCCGAGCATCAGCATGAAGTCGTCGTCGATGTACTGTTCGGCGGTGAGGACGGCGTGCGCGAGACCCAACGGTTCTCGTTGGTGCGCGTACGTGATGGGGACGCCTCGGTACTCGTCGCCCAACCGCCCGATTATCTGCTCTTTCTTGTGACCGACGACGACGACGAACTCCTCGGCGTCCAGCGATACGAGGTCGTCGAGGCAGTGTTCGACTATCGGTTTGTCGTCAACTTCGACGAGCGCTTTCGGCTTGTCGTTCGTCAGCGGTTGGAGACGGGTCCCCTTGCCGGCGGCGAGTACGACTGCTTTCATACGATTCACTAGGAGTAGGAGTCGGCGTATCGTTATACGGCGGATAGCGGCGCAGTGTTGCGCCACATCCACCGGCGTGCGGTGTCGAACCCTTCCAACGGGCCGAGGCAGATAAGCTCACGTTCGGGCCTCACGTCGCGGCAGCGAAGTGGGGAAAAGCCGAGTGCGACGAGTGGGCCTGAACGAGTGCACAAACGGCCCAAAGCGTTATAAATAGTATTACACCAATGCTTGAATGATAATGAAGTTGAAAGGGTTAGGCAGTAGTTCGCTCAGTTAAGCGACGATTCCGTCGGACTCCACGACGCCGCGAGCGGATTCGAGAAGGTCGTTCGCGGCGGATTCGTCTCTCGCCTCCGCGGTCACCCGGACGAGCGGTTCGGTTCCGCTCGCTCGAACGAGGAACCACCCGTCGTCGGTCTCGACGCGGACGCCGTCGGTGGTGTCCACGCGGTCGTACTCCGCCAACAGCGACTCGCGGATGCGAGCCATCGACTCCGCCTTGTCCTCGACGGTGACGTTCATCCGGCACGTCTCGTATCGGTACTCGTCGAGTTCGGCGACGAGTTCGGAGAGCGGTCCCTCTCGACGGACCAAGTCGGCGAGACGGAGGGCGGCGTAGTGACCGTCGGGCGCGAGCGTCTCGTCGGGCCAAATCCACGCGCCGCTGGGTTCGCCGCCGAAGACGAACCCCGACTGCGCGACCGCTTCCGCGACGTGAACGTCGCCGACGGGCGTGTAGACGACTTCCCCGCCCTCCGCTTCGACGACGTCGCTCACGAGGAGACTCGTATCGACCGGGACGGCGACTTTATCCCCGGCTGAGACGGCGTCGCGCGCGAAGAGGGCGAGCAGTACGTCGCCGGGGACGTACGAACCCGTCTCGGAGACGGCGACCATCCGGTCGGAGTCGCCGTCGTGGGCGATACCCACGTCAGCCTCCGCGGCGGGGACGGCGGCGCGCAGAAGCGACAGCGTCTCCGCGTTCGGTTCGCTCTTGCGCGCGGGGAACCGTCCGTCCATCTGGCCGTCGAGCGTGTTCACGGTCGCGTCGAGTTCGTAGAGAGCATCGACAGTGGCGCGACCCGTTCCGTTTCCGAGGTCGACGAGCACGTCGAGGCCGTCCATCGACTCGAACGAGGAGGAGAGCGCTTCGACGTGGCGGCGGGTGGCGTCCCCGTCCTCGGTCTCTCGGCCGAGTTCGTCCCACCGCGCGCGTTCGACGTCGTCCGATTCGAGGCGTCGGGTGATGGCGTCGGTCTGTTCGCCGTCGAACGCCTGTCCCGAGGGGTTCCAGAGTTTGATGCCGTTGTCGGGGGCGGGGTTGTGAGAGGCGGTGACGGCGACGCCGGCGTCGGCGTCGAGCCACTCGACGCACCGAGCGACCGTCGGGGTGGACGCGACGCCGATGCGGACGACGTCGGTCCCGCACTCGCGGAGGCCCGCGCTCAGCGCATCGGCCAACATTCGACCGCTGTCTCGAACGTCTTTCCCGAGGACGACGCGGTCCGCGTCCGCCGCGACGGCCTGACCGATGCGGAGCGCCAAGTCGGCGGTGACCGTCTCACCGACCGCTCCACGGATACCGCTGGTACCGAACATAAAGGAGTCTGACGGGGCGACAGTATTGGTATGCGTCACCTAAGCCGACCGGCGTTCCCGGTACCGTACGACCGGCCGCGAGCGGTCAGTTTCGTCGCTGGCGACGGCGCGTGGCGTCGCGTCCGGGGACGATTTCGAGTTTGCCTTCGGAGGTGACCGTGACGTCGTAGCCCGCGTACTCGAAGGAGACGGAGCCCTCGACGCTCGCTGAGGGGGCGAACACCCGGTCGAGCGCGTCCGGGTCGACGGTTTCCGCCAGCGGCGGCAGTTCCATCGGCCCTACCCCCTCCAGAGCGGCGATACTGAGAACGACGTTCGTGCTGGCGAGTTCCGAGTCCTCGCAGGCGACGTGATACGAGTCGGCACGCTTGTCGTAATCGATGCGGCTCCGCCCCCATTCCTCGGACTGTGCGGTCATTGGCTGAGTTATACGACGGGTATTGACTATCGTATATAAACATTCCTGTTCTCCGTACAGTTCACAGAACTATGCTAATCTACCATCGTATATAGACGGCCTGTACTGTCCGAAAAATCGACCGACGGGGACGGAAATCGGTTCGGCTGACCCCCCGCCGTCGGGCGGCTCGTCCGTCAAATTGTCACACGTACCGACAAGTAGATGAAGGCGGCGAGTCGAAGGTGACCTATGTGGCCGTGGGGACATCTCGCGTTCGGATACGTCGTCTACTCGCTCGTCTCACGACTCACTCGGGGTCGCGCCCCGGCGTGGCCCGCGGTGTTGTTTCTGGCGCTCGGCACCCAAGCACCCGACCTCGTCGACAAACCGCTTGCGTGGACGCTCAGCGTCCTCCCTAACGGGCGGTCGTTCGCGCATTCGCTCATCTTCGGAACGGTACTCGTCGGCCTCGTCGTGGTTGTTCTGCGGCGCCTCGATATCGACGGCGGCGGCGCGTTCGCCGTCGGGTACTACTCGCATCTCGTCGGCGACGTTCTCATCCCCCTCGCGAACGGGGAGTTCCGGAAGTTGGGCTTTCTCCTCTGGCCGGTGCTCTCCGTCCCCGAGGGCCACACTCCCTCAGTGGGCATCATCAGATACATCCTGACTCCCGACCTGACGGTCAGGTACCTCTTCGAGATGGGGTTAGCCGGGGTCGTGGGCCTGTGGTGGTTGCTCGACGGTGCGCCGGGGGCCGCGGAACTGTGGCGCGCGGCGCGGCGGCGCGTCCCCCGACTCCCGACCTGACGGCCGAGGCGATTCGGTCGGTCAGGTCATTACGAGATTCATAATCATTGGGGCGGACTCCTAGGGGGAAGTATGGACGTAGTTCTCATCACCGCGGCCGCCGCCCGGCACGACTACGTGTTCGACGGCGACGGTCGAGTGACCGACTCGCTTCCGGCGCTCTCCACGCTGGCGTCCGAGTCGGCAGTCTTCTCTTGCGCTTACTCGGGGGCACCGTCCTCGAAGACGACGATGCACGTGCTTCTCACGGGGAGTCACGCCACGGGCCAGAACGCCGCGGAGTTACCGACGATACTCGAACGATTCGAAGACGCGGGGTACGCCACCGCCGCCTTCCACGGGAACCCCGACGACGACGAACTGACGTCGCGGGGGTTCACCGTTCCGAACGGCGAGAGTCGAGAGAGCGGCGTCTCCGACCGGTTCCGACGCGCCGTCGGTCGGCGCATCTCCGACGACTCGACGCTCTCTGGCGCCCTCGAAGCGACCAACCGGACGCTCGGGTCGTCGTTCGGCGTCAACATCGCCTCGTCGTCGTTCGTTCCCGGGGAAGTCCTCACGGACCGCGCACTGGAGTGGATGGACGAGACGGACGGTCCGCGCTTCCTGTGGGTCCACTACGGCGACGCGCTCCCACCGCACCAGCCCCGACCGGAGACGGAGAGCGAATCGCTCACGTCGCGTCGGGCGACGAGACTCGCCCACGCGTGCCGACGCGACTCGGCCGACATCTCCGAGGAGGACGAGGCCGACCTGAAGCAGCTCTACCGGGGCGAACTACAGCACCTCGACCGGTGCATCGGCACGTTGCTGGAGGGTCTCGACGCCCGCCTCGACCGTACCGAGAGTACGGTGGCGTTCGCCGGAACGAACGGGTGCGCTCTCGGCGACGGAGACGGGTGGCACGAACAGGGTCGTTCGTTGGCCGACGAGTGCGTTCGAGTCCCCGTCTTCGTCGACGGTCCGACGTGTACCTCCGGTCGGTACGACTTCGCGGTGTCGGCCGTCGACGTCCTCCCGACGCTTATCGGTGCCGCGAACCGCGAACCGCCGGAGGTCGGCGCGGGGTCGGACCTCGGCTCTCTCACCGACCGCCGGGTGACGGAGCGTCAGGTGTTCGCCCGAACGACAGGCGACCCTCCGGAAGTGATGGTGTGCAACGGCCGGTGGAAACTCGTCCGGCGGCAGTCGGACGGTCGAGAACGCCTCTACGACCGGAGTCAGGACGCCGACGGAATGCGGGACCGGTCCGGCGAGAACCTTCCCGTCCACCGGGCGCTCCGACACGCCCTCGATTGCTTCGTCGAATCGCGCGGCCTCCGCGACCGTTCTCGATTCGGCGGCCGTTCGAGCACCGAAGCGGTCCGTAAACCCGGTCGTTAACGCACCTATAACGACCGAATAATCGGACTCTCGAACGCTCACTTCGCCGAACACGTCCTATCGAGGGTCGTTCTTCGAAACGTGAAATTCATCCAATCCTACTAATATTCCATCGGAAGGCTTTTGTAATTAACAGTCGATTAACCATGTGGATGGTGTGGAAAACCGCTTCCGGGCATGAAGCGCGGGCGACTACTCGCCCGCTCTACCGACCGGCGTCTCGCGTCGGTCGATGGTCCTCGCTTACGCTCCGAGGGGCCGTCGCACCTCGACGGCTTCGGAGTAGAGGGTCCGACGCCATCCGAACGTACCTGCGGGTGTGCCAGTCTGCGGGTACCGACGCGGGGCGCGACGTTACTTTCGTCACCACTCTCGGTTCGCGCCTCGCACTGCGAGAGAGCGACCGCCGCCGGACGCAACTCGACGAGACGGATGCTGCCGCGACTGTCACCGTCGCTCCCGATCGTGCGTGTATCGTCGAGCGGACGTCCGCTTCGGTCGCCGCCTCTCGAACGCGGAAACGAACGTCGTCTACCGTGCCGCCGTACGTCGGAGGCACCTGCGTCGGGGGACGCAGAAGGGAAGACGGCCAGAGGTACCACTTGGGGAACGTGGGGGAACGACCTGCGGGGAAACGGGACGCATGGGAACGAGATCCGGGGGACGTGAGGATTGGGGAATCCGAACGAAGACTCGGGGGACGCGCGATTGCAGGGAGGTTACGGACGTCGTCGGAGACTCGGGGGAGTCGCCGTCCGATTCGTCCGAACTGAACGTCGAACGTGAGGTACTAGCGGTTTTGCGTGTCGAGGCAGATTCGAACGCGTAACGGGTCTACTTTTCGGGGAGAGTACGTGGAGTTCAGGAAGAGCCGCCTCTAGAGGAAGTTCTTAGAGAGATTGTTTTAGAGTGAATTCTTAGAGGAGTTGTTATATTTCTTTGCGCGGGCGCGCGAGGGCGAGCGCGAGACGAGTTAGATCGGGAGTTCCCACAGTCGAACGAGTTGCAGAACGACGAGGACGGAGATACCGGCGTAGGCGACGCTGAGGGGTGTGACGTTCGAGAGGGTGACGAGGAGGGCGACGACGACGAGCGACGACCCGAGCGTCAGCGCCGTCTTCGTCCCCGTCGAGACCCAACTCGGAACTCGGCGCGCGAACTCGTCGGGGTCGATCCCTTCGAGGAGAACGACGAGGCCGGAGAGTTCGAGCAAGAGACCGATTCCGGCGAGGAGACCGGTGTACTCCGGCGTTCGGAACACGAACGAGAGGAGTCCCGTACCGACGACGACCGAACAGAGTCCGCCCGCTTGTCTCACCCCGTACGCCAGTCGGAAAGGAGGAGATGCCGCGAACGCGCCGGAGGAAGCCGACGCCCTCGACTCGGTAGCGGTCTCGAACGGCGAGGACGTTCGCGTCCGGCCACCGTTGGAGGCGGGTTCGGAGAACCGAAGGTGGTAGCCGACGCCCTCGGCGACCAACGAGACGAGGAAGAAGACGGCGAGGGCGAGGACGGCCGCCTTTGTCGTGTCCGAAGGGTCGACGGTGTCGAGGAAGTGGTGCGCCCAGAAGACGTTCGCCCACGCGCTATCGTGGACGGCGTCGACGAAACCGAGTTCCGAGGGGACGACCTTGTTCAGGTCGGGAATCATCGCCCACAGACCGCCGAGAACCATCAGCGTCCGCGGAAACCGGACGCGCGGTAGAAAGAAGATGACGACGAGCATCGTCGCGGTTGCGCCGACGACGAAGTGAGTTATTGCGAGTGACATGGATACGTTGCGAACGGACTACGCTGCGGAAGTCTCCTTCGAGTCGTCCGGATTATCGATCGAACCATTCGGAATCTCCTTCGAGTCGTCCGTCGGTAAATCGTCCGCTCCGAGTGCGTCATCACGTCCGTCGGATCCGACCGGCATAAGTACTGTACACACAACCTTGCGGTCCGTAACTCGCGGGCGCGTTACTCCGTACATATCACGTGTGCCGAGAGAGCGACGAGGGCACGTTCGACGAACGGAGCGTTCCGCCGGAGCGATGCGGTTCGAAACCGCCGAGTTATGGCGTTCTTAACTCCGGATTTGTCGGTGAAGAACAGCGGACATCGAGGGGTAGGGAACAGTACAGTCAAAATCTACCAGTCGAGAATCACTACATTCTCTGACATTTATATGGTCCATAACAGCGGACGCGGTGGTGTTCCTTCGCCGGAACAGATACGTTCGAACACCACAATGTCCGAAGTAACTCTTACAGAGAAGGACTAGCACACGGAGTTTACTGAAGAAGCGTCGCCGCGGGGAACTGACGGTCAGGCGCTTCCGAAGTCGTTGAGCGTCGTCATCTCCTCGTCGCCTTCGACGTATGGTGCGACGGAGTCGTGGAGGCCGACGAGTTCTATCGTCTCCGCCATCGCCGAGAGGATGAGCTCGACGTCCATGTCGAGTGCGTACTCCCGGTACGTCCCACCGCGTCGCCCCTCGTTTCGTTCGGTCACCGAGACGATGCCGAGCATCGCGAGTTCGCTCAGGTGGTCGCGCATCCGGCGCGGAACGAGGGGGTCGCGGTTCGCCAGTTCCGCGAATCGGGTGTACCGCGGCCGAACGTCGCGGGAGCGAATCGGCGTCTCCCCCTCCAAATCGAGCGTCAACAGCGCGTACAGAACGAGGTGGCCGTGTTCGGTGAGACCGTTGATACCCTCCTTGATTCGCCCTCGTTCGAGCGCGCGGCGTCCGCGACGGACGTGTTCCTCGGTGATGCTGTCGGTCTGTTCGTCGCGGGCGAGGTCACCCGCCTTCATCAGGAGGTCGATGGACTGTCGGGCGTCGCCCGCGTCTTTCGCCCCGTACGCGGCGCACAGCGGGATGACTTCCTCGCTGAGGACGCCCTCGTGGAACGCGACTTCCGCACGCTGTTCGAGGATGGCGCGGAGGTTCTCCGCGTTGTACGCCGGAAAGTGAATCTCCTGTTCGCAGAGCGAGCTTTTGACCTTCGGCGAGAGATCGTCGCGGAACGAGAAGTCGTTCGAGATGCCGATGAGACCGATTTTCGCCTCCGAGAGGTTTCCGTTGGCGCGGGCGCGCGGGAGTTGATAGAGGATACTGTCGTCGTTGACGTGGTCTATCTCGTCGAGGACGACGAGGATGGTTCCGCCGCACTTGTCGAGTTCCTCCCAGAGCATCTCGTAGACGGAGGCGAGGGGATACCCGGTCGTCGAAATCTGGTTCGATTCCGAGCGGAGGGTGTTGACGAGGCGGGTGGCTATCTGGTACGAACTCGTCAGTCCGTCGCAGTTCAGTAAGATGACGGTGAGGTCCAAGTCGTCGTACTGCGCCGCGTCCTCGCGGAGATGAGAGAGGAGATACTTCGTCGCCGCCGTCTTTCCGACGCCTGTCTTCCCGTAGAGAAACACGTTGTTCGGCTGTTCGCCGTTGATCACGGGCTGAAACGCCGCCTGATAGGTCTGCAACTCCTCGTCGCGCCCCACGAGTTGCTCCGGCTGGTAATCCTCCCGGAGAGCATCACGGTCCCGATAGATATCCGTGTCTCGCTCGAACAGCGCCATACCGTCTCAATTTCGCACCGCGATAATAAAACCACCGTGTCCGGAGTGTCCGCTGTTCTCCGAGTATATAAATGATCGGTGGGACACACCCCCTCCACCATGTCCGCTGTTCTGCCGTTCAAGGGTGGGGGTGGGGGGAGGACAGTACGGCGGAGTATTATACACCAGTGGCTTTATGTAACAGTAGCACGAGTTAGTCCGTAATCCAATTTATGCGGTTGCGGAACGGAACAGTGAGCGTAAGGAAACGAGACAATGCGGCAAGCGAGGAGCCCTAAGGACGGGAAACACCGAATTGGAAAATTCGAATGTTCAGCGAAGGACGTCGCGCCCGAGAGCCCCATCGGCGCTACCTCGGCGGAGTAGGCACCGGCCTCACGCCGGAAGCGAGTTTTCGTCTCCCCACCACCCGCCTCTCTCCCCCGGAACAGCGGACACGGTGGTGTGGGTGTGTCGTAGTCTCGGTTCCTCTCGGAGAGCGACGTTCCCCGCAAAACCACCGAAAAGGCGATTTCGAGAGTTACAACCGCTGTATCGGTAGTTCTACCCGCCAATCGACGAGAGTACCCACGCAGACGCGCAGCGAAACGGTCCGGGGGAACTCGCGCCTTCTCAGCTGGGGGGTCCCCCGTTCGAGGCAGAACAGCGGACAAAGTGGAGGGGGTGTGTTCGGACGACTCCGAACGCGGACAGGGCTCGACCGGCATCCAGAACAGCGGACACGGTGGTGTGTGGTCGATCCGAACGACATTCTCGGCGCCGAGATCATCTTCCCAGCTCGGATAAACGACCTCTCGTCGGACGGGAGACCAACTCGAACGGACCTGCGCTTCGAGGAGAGAGTGTCCGAACGATAATCGCCGAAAACAGCGGACACGGTGGTGTCTTTGAGCCGGTGACAGTGTTCACCGTACTGCGTGTAAAAACCGACCACCGCCTCTGTGAACGGGATGTCCTACCGAACCACACCGACGTGTCCGCCGTAACCCTTCGAGAGAGTGACCGTCTCGCCAGTCGCTTTCTCAGTCGAACGGGAGGAGGTCATCACTCTCTCGTCCGTCTCCTCGTCGTCCGAGAGACGGACGACACCACTTCGTCCGGAGTTTCCGGCGAGGATTCATCCCCCAGTCGGCCACGAGGAGTCACCCGAACGGCGGGTACGAGTCGATACGAGAGCCGTTCCGTGGGGCCGTTCGGCGAAAACCGACGAGTGCGAACCGGCGGTACGGAATCGTCTCGTCGTTCGGGTGGGCCTTGAGATACGACGCGAGCGCGAAACTAAGATGATAGAAGTGATTAGACTTATCCGACGCGGCGTCGAATGGCGTTCATGGGGAAACTGGACGGCGTCGATCCGGACGACCTTCGTCAGTCACTCTCGGATGCGGACTCCGCGAAGGCCGCCAAACGACTCGTCGTTGCGCTCGATTACCTCGACGACGTTCCGGTCTCGACGCTCTCGAAACGCTACGGCATCCCTCGTTCGACGCTGTACTACTGGTTGGACCGATTCGAGGAGGAGTCCATCGACGAGGCGGTGACGGACGAGGACCGACCCGGACGGCCGCGGAAACTGGACGACGACGACAGACGTCGACTCCGCGATCATCTCCGCGAAGAACCGAACGCCCACGGAATCGACGCGGCGGAGTGGACGCCCGAACTCGTGCAGGAACACATCGAACGGACGTTCGACGTCTCCTACTCCCTCGGTCACGTCCGGCGTCTCCTCCGCGAACTCGACGTCTGAGCCCTCGTTACTGCCAGACACGGCGATTCCGGTCGCCCTCGTCCGTCGTCGGTCAGTCACCCTCGTCCATCGTCGGTCAGTTGCCCTCGTCCGTCGTCGGTCAGTCGCCCTCGTCCGCCACCGTTCGGTCGTCTACTTCTCGTCAGACCATCGTCTGCACTCGTCGTCAGACCACCGTCGTCTCGTCGCGGACGGAAACGTATATACCGAGTCGAACGCTAATTTAAACTGTGAATGAGTACTGAAGGGAATAATTCGTCCACCACCGGTCGGGGGAGCAAGGTTGGACGTCTCATCGGGGAGTACGGACTCGAAGGGGAGGGCGAACGCCTCGAAGCGTACTGGACGACCGACGGCGAGGACAGGCGGAGTCTCCGCGAACTGGCGGACTACTTCAACCGTCGCCTCCTCCGCGCGGCGATGGAGGCGGCGGGGATGAATCCGCTCGACGGCGAAGTCGAGAACACCTACCGTCTGTTGACCGACGACGACGTGAGTCGCGGGATGCAGACGCAAGCGCGTCAGACCCTCGAACGCGAGGGAGTCGACGTCGAATCGCTCCGGTCGGACTTCGTCTCTCATCAAGCGATTCACACCTACCTCACGAAATACCGCGACGCGAGTCGCGAAGAACAAGCGGACGTCGACCGAGTCGAGAAGGGCTTAGAGACGATTCAGCGTCTCCGCAGTCGGACCTCGGCCGTCTCGGAGAACATCGTGGAGAACCTCGCGGGGACCGAGCGAATAGACCTCGGCGACTTCGAGGTTCTCGTGGACGTCCGCGTGTTCTGCCGCGACTGCGGCACGCAGTACGACGTGCAGGAACTCCTCAACCGAGGAGGGTGCGAATGCGGCGGTGACATCGTGGCGGACGCAGACGCGGACACGGATACAGCCACGAACACGGATACAGCCACGAACACGGATACAGCCACGAACACGGATACAGCGGCGAACCCGGATACAGCGGCGAACCCGGATACAGACGCGGACGAGTACGCGAACGAATAACCCGATTTTTCCGTTGCCACCGATGCGCTCTTTCACTGTTACAGCGCCCATTACACCCTTATACCTGTAACAGCGCGAGACGAAACAGATGAAGTATTATATACGCGCCCTCTGATTGTCGCGTATGAGTTCCGCGCAGTCCACAGAAAAGACCGCTCGGCTTCACGTCGAGAATATCGGCGGCATATCCGAAACGACGGTCGAACTCGAACCCGGCGTCACGGCGCTGTCGGGTCGAAACGCGACAAACAGAACGTCTCTGCTGCAAGCGATAATGGCCGCTCTCGGGAGCGACCGCGCGTCGCTGAAAGGCGACGCCAAGGAGGGGTCCGTCACGCTCACCATCGGCGACCGAACGTACTCGCGGACGCTGAAGCGCCGCGGCGACACCGTCGTCACGGAGGGCGACCCGTACCTCGAAGATTCGACGCTCGCGGACCTCTTTGCGTTCCTGTTGGAGACGAACGAGGCGCGACAAGCCGTCGCCCGGGGCGACGACCTCCGGGAACTCATCATGCGGCCCATCGACACCGACGCGATTCAGGCCGAGGTCGAACAACTGGAGACGGAGAAACGACAGCTCGACCGAAAGATAGACGACCTCGATTCGCTCGACGGCCGCCTCCCCGAACTCGAACAGCGCCGAACCGAACTGAAGTCCCAGATTCAGGAGAAGCGCGACGAACTGGAGGAGAAAGAGCGGGAAATCGAGGAGGCCGACGCCAACATCGAGCAGTCCCGCGAGGACCGAGCCGAACTCGAGGACAAGCTCGACGAACTGAAGAGCGCGCGGTCGGACCTCGAAGACGTTCGGTACGACCTCGACGCGGAGGCCGAGAGCATCGAAGCCCTCGAAGACGAACAGGAAGAACTGCGGGAGGAGCGAGCCGAGATTCCCGACGAACTCGACGACGGCACCGCCATCCAGTCGGAGATTTCCGACCTCCGCGACCGGATGCAGACGCTCGATTCGACCGTCAACGAGCTCCAGACGGTCATCCAGTTCAACGAGGACATGTTGGAGGGGACGAGCGCGGACGTCGCCGAGGCGCTTCGCGACGGGCAGGAACACGACCACGGGTCCGTCACGGACGCACTCGTGGAGTCCGACACCGTCGTCTGCTGGACGTGCGGGACGAACGTCGAGACGTCGCAGATCGAGGCGACCATCGATCGCCTGCGCGACCTGCGACGCGAGAAGCTCGACCGCAGAAACGACGTGCGCTCGCGAATCGACGAACTGGAGGACGAACGCGCCGAACTGGACTCGATGCGGCGACGGCGCGAGAAGCTCGACGACCGAATCGCGAGCATCGAGGACGAACTCGACCGGCGGCAGAACCGCCGCGAGGAACTGAAGTCCCGCCGGACGGAGCTCTCGGAGAGCATCGAGGACCTCGAGAGCGAAGTCGAGGAACTCGAAGAACGCGACTACGGCGACGTGCTCGAACTGCACCGCGAGGCGAACCAGTTGGAGTTCGAAATCGGCCGCCTGGAGAGCGAAGTCGAGGACGTCGAATCGGAGATGGAGGAGGTCGAATCGCGCCTCGACGAACGCGACGACCTCGAAGAACGCCGCGAGGAGATTTCGGAACAGCTCGGCGAGCTCCGCACCCGCATCGAACGCATCGAACGCGAGGCCATCGAGCAGTTCAACACCCACATGGAGACGGTCCTCGACATCCTCGACTACGCCAACCTCGATCGCATCTGGATCGAACGGACCGAAAAGACCGTCCGCGAGGGCCGGCGGAAGGTCGATAAGTCCGTCTTCGACATGCACATCATCCGCAGTTCCGAGAGCGGTGCGTCCTACGAGGACACCATCGACCACCTCTCGGAGAGCGAACGCGAAGTGACCGGACTCGTGTTCGCCCTCGCGGGCTACCTCGTCCACGACGTGCACGAGACGGTGCCGTTCATGCTGTTGGACTCGCTGGAAGCCATCGACTCAGAGCGCATCGCACAACTCATCGACTACATCAGCGACCACGCCGACTACACCGTCGCCGCCCTCCTTCCCGAGGACGCCGCGGCGGTCAGCGACCAGTACGAACGCGTCACGGAAATCTGAGCGGTCGCGCTCGATTCGCCTTCGTTTTCGTCGGACTCGGTCCGTCCTCCTTTTCGTCGGCCCGATTCGCCCCTGTTTAACGTCGGAATCGTACGCAGGCCGCGGAAGATGTCGTCCGGGCTGGCGGTGTCGCCGATGGTCTGTTCGACGCCGTAGCGTTCCGGGATTCGGATCTCGTTTTCGAACGGCTCGCGCCCGCCGACGGTGATGACGCTCAGGACGCAATCTGCCCCGCCGAGTGCCTCCCGCCGGTCGGTGGGTGCGGTGACGGCGGCGTCGAGGCCGCGGGCCGAAGACGAACGGGAACCGGTACCGAATCGGCGCTTCCGAACGAAATAGATTGGATAATCGTCTCGCCCGACGTCCGCCCCGTCCCCGATGTCGGCGTCGGTTCGGGGGACGCGACGAAAACCGTTCGATCGCACCGCTCGGGCGGACATCGATTCGGAGAAAATGCGTGGGACCGGGTAAACGACCACTTTGACGAGGTACGCCCGATCGAGGTGATTCGAGACGGTGACGAGAACGCCGAACCGCCTTCCGGCGACTCTCGCGTCTCGAATGCGGCCGTACCGCCTCTATTCTCACGATAACGGAACTCAGACGGGGTTTACATCGTTCAGGTCGTGCAGTCTCCCGGTTCGGTTCGCTCGGACGACGACTCCGCGGCGATGTCATCTCTATTTCTAATGAAGTTCACGTATAGATGACCAAATAATTTCGAGCGCGGCGGTCGCTGCTCGCTCGCGGAGTCACCCCGTCTCTCGGTGGTCCGTGTCGGTGGCGTCCGGCCCGCCCGTCGAGTCCGCGGACGACTCGCGTTCGCCGGCGTCCGACGCGGGTTCCGCCGCTTCCGACCGTTCGGACTCGTCGGTTTCGGCGAGTGAGTCGGCGTCCGTCACCGGGCGGTCGGGGTTGATTAGCCACGGGAAGACGATGCGCGCGAACTCGAAGACGACGACGAGGACGAACGGTCCGAGGAAGATGCCGTACCAGCCGAAAAGCAGAGGACCGAGCGTGTACGCTATCATCACCGCGCCGACGTGGAGCGACCGACCCGAGACGTACGGGCGGAGCAGTTGGTCGGGGATGTAGTCGACGACGACGACGGAGACGCCGATGAACACCGCGGGGAACCACAGCGTCCCCGGGTCGACGAACAGCGACAGTCCGACGAGGTACAAGCCGACGGGGACCCAGATGAGTTTGATTCCGATGACCGGGATTAGACTCGCCGCGCCGGCGAGTAGTCCGATGAGGGCCGCCTCGGGGATTGCAACGCCCTCGGGGGAGAAGACGTTCAACAGGGTGTACGTCACCGCCCCGAGGAGGCCCGTAAAGAGCGCGTTGAGGATGTTCCCGAAGTAGACGTTCTTCAGGTCGCGGTCCACCGCGAGGAGGTACGTGTCCACGACACCGCCCTCCTCGATGACGGTGTCCCGCGCCCAGTCGGCGATTCGGTGGCCGTCTCGGAGGAGGTAGAAGACGATGACGAGGGCGATGAACATGTGGAGCGCGCCGTTGAGCAGGATGATGGCCGACGTGCTCAGCACGTCCACCACGTTCGTCGTGATGTTCCCGAGGTTCAGTTGGTTCAACTGACCCGGGTTGGCGATAACCTGCTCCGCCGTCGTCTGCAGTCCCTCCACCGACGCTTCGATGTCGAAGTAGGGGGCCAGCGCGTCCTCCAGTTGGCCGAGCGTACCCTCGCTTCCGAAGTCCTGGAGTGCTCGGACTGCGACGATGAGCGTCCACCCGATGAGAACCATGACCGGCAGGGCGACGAGCAACAGCGATGCGGCCACCGCGGCCGTCCGCGAGGACGTGCGGTGGAGCATCCGGTGGAACACCGGCCGAGTGACGTAGTAGGCGAACAGGCCGAGGATGACCGTCCCGACGTACGTCCAGGAGAGGTACAGCAGCACCATCAACAGGAACAACGCGAGTACCCACAACGCGACGCGCCCGCGACGGAACTCCACTACGTCGAAGACGGTACTACCACGCTCTCGAAGCCCGGTCGGCCGGTCTGAGTCGGTTTCGTCTGTCACGTTTGTATCTCGCCTCGAAAAAACCGCGAACGTACCCGAATTACGTCCTCAGTTGACATAATTCTACTCGCAGAAAATTCGTACTATAAACGATACTGATAGGTTCGACGAGGGAGACGAGAAGTAGCGACGGGCCGTCTCGTACCGCGGTGCGGCGTCGAGGGTTCGCGTCCGGTTACAGCGAACTGTCCCGTCGGGTCTGGGAGGGGGTCGGTTCGGTCTCGCGCGGCGAATCGAGCGGCAATCGTTCCTTCGCCGCCTGTTTGTCCGCCGGGCGGTTGATTTCGAGGTGGCTGTCGGCGGGGATGCGGACGCCCCGCGTCTCGATTTCCTCGTACACCGTCGGGTACCACTCGTAGCGGTTGTTCCGCAGGTGTTCGACCGCCGCGTCGAGGTGGTCTTCGTCTATGATGCCGAGTCCGGCGTGGCGGTGGCCGGGAATCTTCCCGTAGGCGACCACTCGCCCGTCGTCGTCCAGTTGGACGGCGGTGTGTTCCGTCTGCGTGCCCGGCAGACAGGCGACGACGCTCCGGTCGTCAGCCCGTTCGTGGGCGCGGCACACCTTCGAGATGGCGTCTCGCGTGACCACCACGTCGCCGTTGAGGACGAGCACGTCGTCGTCGATTTCGCGGAGCGCTCGGTGAAGCGACTCGGAGTTCTCGTACTCGTCCCACCCTTCGACGACGACGGTTCGACGCGGCGAGAACCGGCTTTCGACCGCCTCGTGGCGGTAGCCGAGGACGACGGTGACGGCGTCGACGTGGGGTTCTATCGACTCCTTCTGGTACTCGTAGAGGATGCGGTCGCCGACCTCCATGAACGTCTTCGGAACCTCCTCGGTGTGGTGGCCCATCCGGCCGCCGTCGCCGGCCGAGAGAATTACTGCGTGCATGCGGTCACCTCCGTCGCGACGCGTTCGCCCGCCCGCCCGTCCATCGGGATTCCCAACTCGTCGCGGAACGACTCCTGTCGCCGCAGAACGTCATCGGGCAGTCCGTTCTCGTACAGTTCGTCCACCGTCTCGACGTCGAGGCGGCGGGTCTGGTAGCCGAGTTTCGGAACCTCGGCGTCGGCCGCAAGCGTCGTGAACTGCACGAACGGGCGGTCGGTGTGCAACCACTCGGTGACGATGCCGGAGTAGTCCGACAGCAGAACGTCGGAATCGAGGAGGCTCTCCGTCGGCGTCTCGTTGCGGTCGAAGACTGCGTTCGGCATCTCCTCGATTCGCTCCTTGCACCGGTCGGTCACCGACCGACCGGGTTCCTCCGTTCGGTCCATCGGGTGCGGTCGGAAACGAAGGTGGAAGTCGGTGCCCTCGAAGACGTCGAGGACGTGTTCCGCGGTGTCGAGGTAGCTCCCGCCGCCGTAGTTGTGGTTCGTCGGGGCGTAGAGGACGCGCCGTCGTCGCGGCGGGTCGGCGTTCACGAGTCGGTCCGCCTCGGGGATGCCGACGACTTCCACGCGCGTGTCGTCGGAGAACCCCTCCCGGTACCGGTCCGCCCACCACGTCCCCGGGGCCAACGCGGCGTCGATGTGATCTTTGAGGCGCGAGACGGTCGTCTCGACTTCGTCTCTTCCGTACGACGCTCCGTGTCGAACGTGGACGACGGGGTACTCGTCCTCGTAGCGGAACTCGCCCGCGCGGAAGGTGTGGTTGCGGACGACGACGTCCGGGTCCACGTCGAAGACGTTCTCGTCGACCGCTTCGACGTCGTCGACGTTCACCTCGCGTAGTTCGTCCGAGCATCCCCGCGCTTCCGGTGCGAGAGGGAGGTACGCGGAGGGGACATCGACGTGCCCGTCCACCGCCTCGAACGTTTTCTTCATGAACTCTCTGTCGAACGTGTAGAGGATGGAAACCATACTATCACCTGTTGGGGATTTTCTGCCGAAATAACGGCTCTCACCGCCTTCTCGGCCTGAAATTCGGCGCTTATGCTATGCGTTCCCCAACCACGTTAACCTTCTACCAGTATTTACAACGTCGTGGGGAGAGAGTCCGCCGCCGTCGGCTATTCGACGTCTTTCGACGGAACTCGTACGGACTCTGTAATCGAATCCGTGCGGTAAAACGTCGATTGGCTACGTGTTTTGGTCTCCCCCTCGGCGGTGTGCGTCGGGAACGAGAGGTTCACGACGATGGGCAGGTGGTCGGAGGGGTACTGTCCGTTCCGATAACTGTCCGAACAGACCCCGTGGAGGTTGACGACTACGTCGCTGGTCACGAACACGTGGTCTATCTTCTTGTCCGGGACGAGGTTCTGGAAGTCCGTCATCGTCGTCGTCGGACCGTGGTGCGGCGTCCGCGAGGCGAACATCGCGTCGCGGAGCGTTCTCCCCTCGCACGCCTGCGTGCGCTTCGTCAGGTGTTGGTACGGCGGCGACGACTGCCGGCAGTTGAAGTCTCCCGTCACGACGACGGGTTCGTTCGGGGCCAGTTCGTCGATGCGGCGTTGGAGGAGTTTCGCGCCCTTCAGTCGGGACGTCTCCCCCTCGTGGTCGAAGTGCGTGTTGAAGTGGTACAGCTCGATTCCGGTCTGTCGCTCGCGGAGTTTGGCGTACCGGACCAAACGCGGGAAGCGAGCGTCCCAGCCGACGCTCCCCACGTCGTCGGGTTCCTCCGACAGCCAGAACGTGGACGATTCTTCGAGATTAAAGCGCTGCTTATCGAAGCCGATGGCGGCGTACTCCCCCGCGTTCTCCGCCTTCGCCCGGCCGGCGCTGAGCCACTCGTACGAGGGAAGTCGCTCGCGCAAGTCCTGTAGCTGGTCGTGAAGCGCTTCTTGGAGTCCGACGATATCAGGTCGATGAAATCGAATCACGCCCGCCACGTTGTCTCGGCGGATTCGCCACGCGTACCTCCCGTCGTTCGGGTTGTCGTATCGGATGTTGTACGACATTACGGTGATGGGCCGCGGCATTAGGGTATCTAGCTGTACTGTCTGCGCCCCAGCCTACTTAACGATAGAGTTCTGTCCTCGTTCCCACGATTAATTAACTGTAAAGCTCCGCTGCGATGCTCGATTCGTGTCCGTCTACCAACTCGATCACCTCTTCGACGTCGTTCTGCGAGAGGTTGGGGTTGCCGGAGGTCCAACTCTTCAGCATCGAGAGCCGACCGATGAGGTAGCCGTGAACCCAGAACCGCCCGCGGTCGGTGAGTTCGTCCCGCGACGCGACCAGACGCTCGTTCGGTTCGCTCCTCATTCCGCTCGCGATGCTCACCGCCAACGTCTCGACCATCTCCTCGAGGAAGAGGCGTTCGTGTGCGTCCATACCTCTACTTAGTGGTATTGATACCAATAGTTTTGACGGGGATAACGACCGAAAATAACAGCGAGGGTGACTCTTTCCCCCCGGCGAACGTCGGTTTCGGAATCACGAACCGCGTCGGCATCCCTCTCGGTACGAGGGGTCACGTTCGCCCCTCTCTTCGCCGTTCGTCTCTCCGAATCGGCGAACCTATATCCGTCCTCGCGTTTCTTCGACCGAGAGCGATGCGCGAAGACGAGTTGGCGACGCGGGTGGTCGAACACTTCGAGGCGGCCTTCGAACGGTCGGCGGTGCGCCTCGAAGAACCGTACGACCACTACGGAAATCGGGGTTCGGTGGACGTGTACGCGCGCGTCCGGACGCCCGCGCGAGTCGATTACCTCGTCGAACTCAAAGCCGACCCGGCGGTTCGCATCGCCGGCGGTGCCAACGAGATTCTCCGCCAGTACCGGCGCATGGAGCGGTACTTCTACAAGGACGACGAGCACTCCATCGGGCCGAAACTGGCTCGTAACGGGCCGGGAGCCCACTTTCTGCTGTTGTTCGCGCCCACGAAGTCCTGCGTCGAACACGTGAACGAACACCGGACGCTGTACGGGAGCGTTGAGGAGGACGCCGCGATAGACGGCGTCCCTGCCGTCCGGAAAGTCGCCTTCCTGACGAACCTCGACGCGGCGAACCGAGGGGAACTCGGCTTCCTCTCGGTGAACGGCGACGTGCCCTTCGGATCCGAGACGTTCCGGCGGGCGGTCCCGTCCGACTCCAGACTCGCGTCGGCCCTCGACGCCGCCGACGGGGTGGAGTTCTGACCGCTCACACCGTCGAGAACGTAGCGATGCACCCCGAGTGAGTTGGACGCTAGACGTTCGAGCGCGTTCCCGACGCCTTCGGATGCTTGCAGTTAGTCCGGTTCTCGAACGACCCCTCGGCGCTATCGGGACCCGAGGCGGTCCGGCAACGACCCGCTTCTGGTGAGCGTCTCCGACCCGGCGTACCAAACGATGACGACTGCGACGGCGAGCGTGAACAGCGCACTCGCGCTCAGTGGCGATGTCGCTAGCAGGGGCGGTGTCTCCCCGGTCACGGTGAGGAAGCCGGGCATATTGCCCGCCGCATGGGTGACCATCACCACTGGCAACGCGCCTCCGGTCTTGTTGTAGAGCCACCCCAAGAGGACCGACTTTGCGGCCATCAACACGGTGTAGTTGATAGGGTCGGCGAACGACCCGAGACTCATTACCATCAGGGGGACGTGCCACGCCACCCAGACGAGCCCGACGCCGACGCTCACAAGCGCAGCGTCGTACCGCCGCTGGAGTCGCGCCTGAGCGAACCCGCGCCAGCCGAACTCTTCGAGAGCACCGGCGACCAGAAGCGTCACGAGAAAGTTGAACAGCGCGCTGTAGAGCTGCCACCCGCCGAGCGCGACGGTCACGTCTGAGCCCAGCAGGAACGCCGCGATAGCGCCCGCGTCGTCCCCCACCATCACTAACGCGACACCGAGCAGGTACCAGCGGACGCCGACTCGCCAGTTGCGGACCTGTCCGACCCACTTCCGGACGGACTCGCCGCGCAACCGTAGCGTCACCGCGCCGCCGACCAGCGGTCCCCACGCGAACGGCACCGCGAAGAGATAGAACACGTCGCCGCGGGTCAGCGCGTACAGCAGTCCGGCGACTCCCCACGAGTACCCGAACGCGACGGCGAAGAACGTCGCGACCGGGTGGTCCTCGGCGGACCGTTCGAGTACGGCGGGAACCATCTCACCTCACTCCGTCGAACCGCCGGCGGGTCTGTCGTCCGCGGACGCCGTCGAACCGCGCCCCCGAGACCGCCGCACCGGCGTCGTACTGTCCCGTACGGGCTGGAGCGGTACCATCTCCCATCTGTCGTCTTCACATCAACCAGAATACATATGGTGTTTTCCCCTCTTCCAGTACCGTCGGGAGGACTCGTCCGTCCACTGTCGGAACATCTCCTCCGAAACCGGGGGACTTCGACTCGGTAACGACACGAGTCGGTCACCAGAGGAGGTGCGGCCAGACGAACTCGAAGAGGCCCCAAATCAGCGCCGTCAGCACGCCCGTCATCAGGACGTTGAGAATCGTCCCGGCCCGCAACATGTGGCTCTGCTTGATGTACCCGCTCCCGAAGACGATGGCGTTCGGCGGCGTAGAGGTCTCAGGACCCGCCGTCGGGACTGGGATAGCGCGCGGGTTCCGCTTTCGAGGTTTGTTTCGCACGTCCTTCGTCTCCGCGACTTCGCGGGTGAACGTCAGTTCGCGTCCGAAAGCACCCGATTCGACAGTTCGTCTGCGAGTCGCGACCCGGACACCTCCGGCGGAACGGAGACGACGTACGTCTCGGCGTCGGCCAACGCCCGCCGGTATATCTGGTCGGACCGTTCGGCGACCGTTCGTGGGTCCGGCCAACGCGTCGGCGCCGCGGCGTGAACCGCCCGCATCTCGCCGGTGAACGGTTCGAGTTCCGACATCACCGTGGATGCACCGCGTTCCGCGATATCGTCGGGAGTCGTCCATTCGACGCCGATTGTCTCGCGGTCCTCGACGACCAGATTGACGACGGTCGCCACCGGACTCTCCGAGAGGTGGCCGACGTCCGCCGAGTGGCCGTCGAGTACCGACGGGAGGACGTTCCGGCGGACGGCCGTCGGTCCGCCGATTCGCTCTCGAACCCGCCACTGCCCTCGGTCGAGGAGTCCTCGCCCGTTCATCACCTCGTCGTAGGTCGCCTCCCCGTCGGCTATCGACCGGGGAGACGCCCGCATTCGTTTCCGGTACGGCGACGCGGTTCCGTCCTCGGAGACGAGTACGAGGTCGTCACCCAACAGGTCGTATCCGTGCTCGCGGACGAGTTCCCCGCTCACGTCCGACTTTCCGACGCCGCTCCATCCCGAAAAGAGGGCGGCGTCGCCGTCTCGAACGACGCCGCTGGCGTGAAGCAGTCCGCTCCCGCGAGCGAGTAACCGTTGGTGGAGGACCGCTTCGACGATATCGTCCACGAGTTTGACTGCGACGACTTCGGGCCGACTCGCGTAGTTTTTGTCGTAACTCCGGACGAGTTGTCGCAGCATCCGGTGGTCCGAATCGACCACCCGGTCGTCGTAGAATACGGTCACCTCGACCGGCTCTCGGAGCGGATTCCCCCGAATTCTCGCTTGATGGCCGGCCCGACCGATTCGTTCGAGAACCTCCCCGAACGGACCGAACGCGGCGGACCCGCCGCTCGCGTCGACGAACAGTTCGTCGCCGTCCACCCACAACCCTCCGTGTATCTCCACGCATCCGTCGGGCGGGCGGACGAATCCCGGACGGAACTCGATGGTCACGTCTGCTTCGTCGGCGTTCGTCCGATGAACGCGGTCGAACCGTTCGACCAGCGCTCGGCCGACTGTATCGTCGCCGACTGCTACGGTCGTCTCCCCGAATTCGAGTCCGTTCATATCAGTCGGTCTGATTCACAGTACGGTCACGTATAGTAATCGCGAGGAGCGTCAAAACTTGAATCTCTCTCAGAATCGCGGAAACTCACGAACGCGGTGACGCGACGTTGCGGCGTCCACCGTGCGATGGCGGGGGGAGGTCCCCGTGACCGTCTCGGTGCGGGTGAAACTTCGGAAGCGAACCGACCGGACGGCACGAGCGGTCCGAGATGCAGTCCGTCCGCGTTCTTTTACAGTAACGCACTCCAAGCCATCGTATGCGATATCTTACGATTCTCATCGAACCGGATGGAGGGAGGGCGTTCCATCCACTCGGGGGGAGGCTGACGGACGACCCCGCTATCGAACGGCGAGCCATCCACCGCGTCGAACTTCTTGCCGACGATACCGTGCTGCTATTTGCCGAGGCGAGCGGCAGTCAGGAACGCTACGAGCAGATTATGGAGGACTCGCCTCACGTCGAGGAGTATCTCGTCACCGGAGGCGACCGTTGGATGGCCGTGAGTCGATTCGAACCGACGGACGGGGTTCGTCGGGCTCTGGAGCTACAACGAGAATCGCATCTCGTAATCGAGACGCCGATTCGATTCACGTCCGACGGAGCGCTCAAGGTAACGTGCTTAGGGGCCGACGAGACGTTCGAAAAGCTGTCCGAAGACGTCGACGACGTAGAATCGATTACGTTCGAACTTCTCGAGATAGGCGATTACGACCCCGACGACTCGTCGTTCAGCAGGATGTTCACGTCTCGACAGGAGGAAGTGCTGGAAGCGGCAGTCGATATGGGATATTATGACGTTCCCCGACGGGCGAAACTCGAAGACGTCGCCGAAGTTGTCGGAATCGCTCCGCCGACGGCGAGCGAACACCTTCGAAAAGTCGAAGCACGCGTGTTTAGCGAAATCGTTCGCTGATTTTGCCCCGCACCTCTCCCGTTCGTGAACTCTCTCGCTCCTTCCCAACCGATACGACCGGAGCGACTCGGAGGAGGATTAAAAGTAGCCTCACGAGTGCGGCAGTAATCGTATTCGGCCACAGCGTGTATCCTCAGCCGTATTGACCCGAAACTCTACCGCGGTACAGCTACTGCGCATCCGAGCCGATACCGATGACTGAGACGAAAACGCACCCGAACACTGACGCATCGTTGTTCGCCGATCACCGCGTCGAATCCACCTATCGAAACGTCAACGGCGTCCGGTTACACGTCGTAGTCGCGGGCGACCCCGACGCTCCACTGGTCGTCTTACTGCACGGCCATCCCGATTTCTGGTACGGCTGGCGCGACCAGATACTCCCGCTCGTCGAAGCCGGTTTCCGCGTGGTCGTACCGGACCAACGGGGCTGTAATCTGAGCGACGCTCCCGACGGAGTCGATGCCTATCGGCAATCGGAACTCTCCGCCGACGTCTGCGAACTGATCCGCAGCGAGGGCCGGGAACCGGCACACGTCGTCGGACACGACTTCGGCGGGTTCGTCGGGTGGAACGTAGCGCTCCGTCGGCCGTCCGTGGTCGACCGACTCGGTATCTTGAACGTGCCGCATCCGACGGCGTATCGAGACGTGGTACGCTCCAGTCCCCGACAGATCGCTCGGAGCTGGTACGTCTGGTTCTATCAGGTACCGAAGCTCCCCGAGTGGATACTCGGTCGGAACGACGCGGACGCGATGGTCACCGCCCTCGAAAAAACGTCGAATCCGGGGACGTTCGACGAAGAAACGATCCGTCGCTACCGGGCGGCGTGGCGGCACACCGGCGTTGCCCCGCGGATCAACTGGTATCGCGGATTCCGTCGGTCGGAGGGCCCACCGCGCGACACGGTTGTCCAACCGACGCTGATCTGTTGGGGACAAGACGACATCGCGCTCCTCCCCTCACTGGCCGTAAAGAGCCTCGGCTACTGTGAAAACAGCCAGCTGCGGATGTTCTCCGATGCTTCACACTGGGTGCAACACGACGAGCGTGAGGAAGTAACCGAAGCACTGCTCAGTCACCTCTCGTAACCGCGGCTCTCTGGGTGGTCCATCCACTTTCTCACAGTTACGGAGTTTCGTTCGGTGTCGGGTCCGACCGTTCTTTGATGTCTCACGCCCTCGGAGGATGATCAGATCAGTAGCTACTCAATCGAGTTGGGGAGGGGATAGAGGACGCCGTACCAGAGTCGGTAGAGTACTCCTCCAACTGCGGTCCCCAGCGAGAGGCTCTCGCGTTCTGCCTCTGTAAGCGAATCTAACCACTTCAAAAACAGGAGAACACCCCCGACGAAGGTGTACGAACGACGCCAGTAGTTCGTACGGAGTCTCATGTAATCACGGTCGTGTATCCATGAAAAACCGAGTTGCTCTACAATTCCGAGAAGGGAATATCGAAGGTCGAGTCGGCTGGTTTCGTCACCTTGATTGCTCCACATTCGAGCAATTGTTTGAACCAATATCGATAGACTACGCAAAAACTGGATTCGGGCCCACGTTCGTCGTGAAATCATCGTCCTCCTTTCGTATTGCCTCTAAATAGGTATTCGGCTGGTTTGCGGGTCGGCAGATGCACACACGTAGTTACCGTCTGTGCAGGGGAGCGAGAAATCCCTGTTATCGTTCAGTCTTCGAGTAAACGCATTTCGAGGAGGGCGAGTATCGTTGTCGTCCGACGACGGAGAATATCGCGCTGTGTGGTTTACTCCGTCTCCTCGCGCGCGTCGAGAATCGCGTCGGCGACTTCCTCGGGGTACTCGGCGGCGACGCGGACGAGAGCATCGTGGAACTCCCGCCCCGTCAGGTCCCGCACGTCGTGTTCGCGTCGGAGGTGCGACTCGACTTCGAACTCAGCGTCGTCCAACACCGCTACCGTCTCCGGGCGGACGTACATGCTCTTTGCGGTGGTGTCCTCGAACTCGAACGCAGGCCCGCCGGCCGTCTCTTCGGACGAGTCGTCCGTCTCCGAGGAGTCGTCCGCCGTCTCGTCCTCCTCGCCTTCGGTCGATTCCGAGGACGCCTCTGGACTCTCCGCGTCGTCGGCTTCCGCCTCCGATTCCGATTCGTCGAGTTCGGGTTCGGACTCCGGCGTCGGTTCGGCGGACTCGGAGTCGGTTCGCGCCGGCGCGGACGACTCTCCCTCTCCGGATTCGTCCGCCTCCTCGGCGTCGGCGTCCTCGTCGGTCTCCCCTATCGCTTCGCCAAGTCTGGCGAATCGGTTCTCGTCAGGCATCGTCGGTCCCTCCGTTCTCTACGACCGCGGCGAGTTGGTCGAGGCGGTCCAGCATGTCGTTCTCGGGGTCGTACTCCCGGAGGGTCTTCCCGTCGCGCCACGCGCGACTGAAGGCGATGCGGTGTCGGATGCCCGGTCCGGGTGTCCCCGTCTCGTCGAACTTCGCCGACCCCGCGAACTCGGGGAGGTACTCCTCGAACGGCGAGTCCTCCAAGTCCGTGATGATACGGCGCTCCTCGTTGTTTCCGCTGAGGTCGTTCGGGACGATCGCGAGGATTTCGAGGCCGACTTCGTTCCGAATCGGCCGAATCTGCTGTTCGACCATCCGTTCGAATCCGCTGACGCTCGGTTCGCTCATGAGGAGGGGGACGATGACGTGTCCCGCGCCGATGAGCGACGCGTCGGAGAGAGGGCCCAGACTCGGCGGCGAATCGATGACGATGTAGTCGTACTCGTCGTCGAGGAGAGGTTCGATGATGCGGCGGCGAACCCACAGCACCCCGAACGTGGAGTTCCGAATCCGGTCTTCGATGTCGTCTAAGTCCACGTGCGCCGGGATAACGTCGAACGCCTCCCGGTCGCGAATCACCTCGCGGACGTCGAGAGGGTCGTCGTCGGTCAACACGTCGCCGATGTTCGGCGTCGCGTCCTCGTAGAACTCCTTCAGACCGACGCCTTCCGTCGCGTTGCCCTGTTGGTCGAGGTCCACGAGGAGGACGTCGTTCCCCCGCGCGGCGAGTGCGTCCGCGAGATTTATCGCCACCGTCGTCTTCCCGACGCCGCCCTTCTGTAGTGAGACGCTCACTGCCCTCGCCATCCTACTTTCCTCCCGTTCCAGCGCGTTCGGACGTTGCACACATTGTAGACATCGTGGAATTTGTGGACGGCGTTTCCGTCCGGAATCGTTCTTCCCTTCCGCGTCTTCCCATATAATTCCTCCCCGGATATTCGAACTAGGCGACAGTTCGGGAGCATTCTACAAATTGTGAAAATTGCAGAAACTCTAAGCGGCGCAGATAATGCAAGATGTGTCTACAACTATCCCTATAATATGGATAGCCTATCTATATCCGGCCGAATTTTGTAAACAATTTGCGAACTCTGGAGTTCTCGAAAAGCGTTCACATCTAAAAACTCTTAAACTATCCAAAAATACTACAATTTCCACAATTTCTAAAATTTGTGGGTCATGTGGGATTCTTAAAACTTCAGCGGGATGCGGGCCTATCGAAACTGCACAAATTCTACAATTTGTGGGATTTCAGCGGTGTGCACGCTGTCTGAGCGGTCCTCGCTGTTTAGGAACTGGAGACTCGGTGCGCATTTTTCCTCGTGTGAGATGTCCGAACTGCTTCCGATCGTCGCACCGAACGCAGACGAGAGTATTTATACCGGGAGAAGAGACTCGTCGGTACGACGAGTTCGAATACGTGAACGCCGCCCGTCGAACTTCCACCCTCCAACGATGTCAGACGACTCTCGAACGCTGCTGTCCGGATCGGACAGCCCGAACCTCGGTCGAATCTTCCTCGCGTGCTGTTGTGTCGTCGCCGTCGTCCTCTCGGCCTCCCTCCTCGTCCCCGCCTCGGCGTCGCTCGGTTCCTCTCCCGTGCACTCGCTTCTCGTGTTCGGCGAGGGGACCGGCGACGGCGCGGGAGGCAGACTCGGCGCACTCGACCCCACGCCCTCGACGACCGTCGGCCAGTCCGTCGCCGACGGCGAGAACCCCTACCGCTCGCTCGGGACGGAAGTCCACTTCACCGTTCGGAGTTCGTCCCCGAGCTACTGGCGAACCGGCGCGTACGGCACGTACACCGGCGACAGATGGACGCAGACCGACGACTCCCGACCGTACGACGGCGACGTATCGCCCGACGCCCGCGGGGAACGCGTCTCCTACTCGGTGACGCTGAACCAGTCGGCGACGGCGCTTCCGACCGTCTGGCGTCCGAACACCGTCTCCGTCTCCGGGGTGTCCCCCTCCCTGCGCGTCACCGACGGGCGCGCAGTCGTCGCAGAGACGACCCTCCCGGAGGGCACCTCCTACGTCGGCGAGAGTAGCGTGCAGACGCGCGACCCCGAAGTCCTCCGGACCGCGGGCACCGACTACCCCGACGGCGTCGAATCCCGATACGCGACTCTCCCGGACGACGCGTCGCCGCGAGTCGCCCGCCTGACGGAGGACATCACGGCGAACGCCTCCACGCCGTACGAGAAGGCCGTCGCGATAGAGCGCTGGTTGGAGTCGAACAAGGAGTACTCGCTGTCGGCCTCGCACGACGACGACGGCGGAACCGTCGTCGAGGAGTTCGTCTTCGACATGGACGAGGGCTACTGCGAGTACTTCGCCAGTTCCATGGCCGTGATGCTCCGGTCGCAGGACGTTCCGGCGCGCTACGTCGTCGGCTACTCGACGGGCGAACGGACCGGACCGAACACCTACACCGTCCGCAACATGAACGCCCACGCGTGGGTCGAGGTGTACTTCCCCGACACCGGGTGGGTCCGGTTCGATCCGACGCCGGGACAGGACCGAATCGACTCCGAACGACGCGCCTACGAGCAACGGGAGCAGGGAACGTACGACGCCGCGGGCGCGAACGACACCGCCACGCCCGAACCGACTTCGGCGACGCCGAACGGTTCAGAATCGACCGACGACGCGACGACGCCCGACGGCTCCGAGCGGACGAGAACAGCGGACGAGGAGGTGTCGTCGGACGGCGAACGGACGGCGTCGGAGACGACCGCCCCACCGTCCGTGACGTTCGCGACGAACCGAACCCCCGCGCCCGGTGCGACGGTCGAAGTGACGGTCACGCGCGGCGACGAGCCCGTCTCCGGGCGGGTCGTGACGTTCAACGGCCGCCCCGTCGGAACGACGGACGCCGAGGGGAGAGTCGTCGGCGAGGTACCGTACGCGGAGACGCTGACAGTCGAACTCGCCGACTCCGACGGCGACGGACGAACGTCGCTCCGGGCGAGTGCGGGCGGTCGGCCCCCGACCGGCGGAGCGACGGGTGACGCCGCGTACGCCGTCCGATCGCCGACTATCTCGCAGGTGACCGACAACGATTCGGCCTCCTACGAGTTGGAGACGAACGCGACGCTCTCCGTCGTCGTCGACCCCGTCACCGGGAGCGAGGTACTCCTCGTCGCGACCGTAGACGGCGTCCCCGTCCGCGACGCGACGGTTACCGTCGACGGCGACGCCGCCGGCAGGACGAACGACCGCGGACGCGTCTCGGTGACGCTCCCCTCCGACCCCGGCGAGGTGGCGGTGAACGTCTCTCGCGGCCCGGTCCGCGGGAGCGAGACGCTCTCGCTGCCCGAACTGAACGTGAGCGTCGAGCGGTCGCTCCCCCTCTCGCTTCCCTTTACGTCGGCGACGGTTCGGACGACCCTCGGCGACGAGAACGCGACGGGCGTGCCGGTCAGGATGAACGGACGGACGGTCGGAACCACCGGCCCCGACGGCACTGCGACCGTCTCGCTCCCGTTTTCGCGGACGGCGACGGTCGCCGTCGAACGCTACGGCCAATCGCGCAGTACGACCGTCTCCGGGATGCTCGTAAACGGTCTCGCACTCCTCGGCGTCGGACTCGCCGGCCTCGTCGCCGTCGGCGGCGGCGCGTACCGACGCGGACTCACGCCGCGAACGCTGGTTCTCGCACTCGTGCGCGGCGTCCCTCGCCTGTTCGACCGCTTCCTCGCGACCCTCCTCTCGGGTGCGAGCGTCGCGGACGCGGCACTCGACCGCTTCCGCGGCCTCCGCCGCCGAGTCGGTGCCGTCGTCCGGGGAGTCGTCGCCCGAACGCACTCGCTGACCGAGGTTCGGGCGATACTCCTCGCGTGGGCGACCGACCGATACGCGGACGCGAGAGAGCGCGGACGGCGGATTCGGCGTCGGACCGTCGGAACTCCGGGGGGCGAAGACGCCGGCGTTCGCGACGGCGACCCCGACGCCCGAACCGTCCGCGAGTGTTGGGACGAGTTCCGCGAACGCGTGAGCGTCCCGAAACAGGCGTCCCGAACCCCCGGCGAACTCGCGGCCCACGCCGTCGAGGTGGACCGTCTCCCGGTCGGCCCGGTTCGAACGCTCCGCGACGGGTTCCGCGAGGTGGAGTACGGCGGACGCTCCCCCGCCGACCGGTCCGCGGAGATGGAGGCCGCGACGAGGGAGATACGCGAGGCACTCGCCGACCGAGAGGAGGAAGCGGCACAGACCGGCCGAGAGGGACCGAACGGAGGTGACGGCGCGTGAACCGCCTTCGGGCGTTCGCGGGGTTCCTCGGCGTCGTCGCGGTGGCAGTCGCGGTAGCTCTCGTCGTCGGCGTCGTCCCCGACGGACCGGTCGCGACGGCCGAGAGCGCCGTCGCGTCGGTCGATACCGGTGCGTACCTGTTCGGCCTCGCGGCCGTCGCGGTGCTTTCGGGGGCGTGGTTCTCCCGGCGTCGCCCCGCACCCCGTCCGCGAACGGACGCCGAGGCGCGGTTCGAGTCGCTCCGGGACGCGCCGCCGGAGGCGGCGACGGGTTCGAGCGCTCCCCGTCCGGGCGGTCGGTTCGACGGACTGCTCGCGGAGGCGACGGACGGACGTTCGGAGGGGTCGATGCGGGCCGTTCGCGACCGACTCCGGGCGCTCGCGGCCGAGACGTACGCCGACGTTCGGAACGCCCCCGCCGACGAGGCGAGGCGGGCCGTCGAGTCCGGCGAGTGGACCGACGACCGACTCGCGGCGGCGACTGTCGCCGACGGCGACGACGCGTCGTACCCGTTCGGCTCCCGCCTCCGACTGTGGCTCGACCCGGCGCGCGAACGCCGCCGCCGGGCGGAACGGACGCTCGACGCCGTTCGAGAACTCCGCGAGACCGGAGGGGGAGAATGAACGTCCGCCGCGACCCGCGGTGGAACGCCGGCATCGTCGGGACGCTCTCTCTGGTCGGCCTCGGCCTCGCGTACGCCTCGACGGAACTCGTCGCCGCGGCCGCCGTCCCCCTCGCGTACGTCTTCTACGGGCTGATCTCGTCGCTTCCAGACGGCGCGACGCTCGAACTCGAACGCGAACTGGACCCGGACGCGCCCGCGCCGGGCGAGACGACGACGGTCACGCTCACCGTCCGGAACGCCGGCGACTCGACGCTCACCGACCTCCGCGTCGTGGACGGCGTGCCCGAGGCGTTGGCGGTCACCGAGGGGTCGCCCCGCGCCGCCCTCTCTCTCGCGCCGGGCGACGAACGGACCGTCGAGTACTGCGTCGTCGGCAAGCGCGGCGACCACGCCTTCGAGGACGCCCTCGTCCGCCTGCGCTCGCTTTCGGGGGTCCGCGTCGCGACGACGGAACTCCCCGTCGGCGGCGAGACGACGCTCTCCTGTACGAACGCGCTCGACTCGCGCCCCGCGCCGGACGCCGCCCCCGTCCGCGCCGGGTCCCTCCCGGCGGACTCGGGCGGCCCCGGCATCGAGTTCCACTCGACGCGGGAGTACCGGCCCGGCGACCCCCTCTCACGCGTCGATTGGCGACACCTCGCGAAGACGGGCGAACTCACCACCGTCGAGTTCCGCGAGCAACGGGCGACGCGGGTCGCTCTCGTCGCGGACGTCCGCCCCGAATCGAGGGTCGTCGCCCGGCCGGGGCACCCGACGGCGGCGGAACTGTGCGCTCACGCCGCCGGACGGACGCACCGCGCCCTCCTCGCGGCGAACGACGACGCCGACGTGACGGTTCTCGGTCTGGACGCCGTAGACGTCCCCGAGAGCGTCGCCGTCGGTCCCGAGGGTCTCCCGTGGCCCGACGGCCCGCGCGCTGCCGAGGCGATTTTGGAAGTCGCGTCCGCCGTCGCGGGCGCGGAACCGAGACGGACCGGCGCGGACGGCGACGCCGCCCGAACGGGCCGGTACGGCGACGCCAGCGACGCCGACGCGCCGGAGTGGGTGCGGGACGCGGTTCCGGACGGCGGTTCGGCGGGTTCGGGGTCCGACACGGCGGGGCGGACGGCCGTCGAGGACCTCGCGGCGTCGATGGACGCCCGATTCCCCGGCGACGCGAGCGTCGTGCTGTTCTCGCCGCTCTTGGACGGCGTTCCGGTGGCGCTCTGCCGCGCACTCGGCCGCCGCGGACGCCGCGTCACCCTGCTCTCGCCGGACGTGACGGGCGGAGAGACGCCCGGACTCGCGGTGGCCGACCTCGAACGGCGACTCCGGCGCTCCGCGCTCCGCGACGCCGGCGCGAGCGTCGTCGATTGGGACCCGACCGAACCGCTCTCGGAATCGCTCGGCCGCGCGCTCGAACGGAGATGACGGAGGAACACCGATGACCGACGCAGACACGACCGAACTCGCCCCGACCGACGCCGCACCGCCCCGTTCGAACTGGCGACCGACGCGAACGAGCGTCGCGTTCGTCGCCCTCGCGACGGCGCTCGTCGGGGCGGCGCTCACCGCGTCGACGGGCCTCTGGAACGCGGTCCTGCCCGCCGTCGTCGGCGCGGGCGTCCTCGCGGCGGCCGTCGCTCTCGCGGAGGCCGACGCCTACCGACCGCTGACCCGCGCCGTCGCCGCGGCCCTCCTCCTCCCGGCGGGCGCGGGTCTCGTCGCGGGCGTCGGCTACGCGCTCTCGAAGCAGATCAGCGGAACGCTCCCCGTGGGGTCCGTCTTCGTCGTCGTCGCCCTCGCCGTCGCGGCGTTCGGCGCGGCGGCGGGCGCGCGGGCCGTCGTCTCCGCGGACGCTCTCGGCTCGGCCGCGTCGGTCGGAATCGTCGTCACCGCGTTCGCGGCGGCGGTGTTCCTCCCGCTCGCCGCCGCTCCCGTCGTCGGGGAGTTCGCTGAGACGCTGTATCTCCCCGTTCTCGTCCCCGACCCGGTCCCCGCCGCCGAGTTCCCCGGCGCACTCCTCGGTGGTGTGGCTCGATACCTCCTCGACCCGACCCACGAGGGGCCGCACCTGTTCTCCTTCGGGCTGGTCTGCTACGTCGCGGCGTTCGGCCTGTGGTCCGCGCTCCGGGCGTTCCCCGTCGCAGACCTGCTCTCGCCGGACGACCCCGACTCCGCGCGGCGCGTCGTGGACCCGGTTCGGGCGTTCGCGGGCGTCTGTTCGCGGTGGGGACCGGCCGCCCTCTTCGCACTCGCGGTTCTCACGCTCTCGCCCGGCGGGTTCGAGTTCGTCCCCTCCGCGGTCCTCCGGGCGGTGTCCGACCTCGCGTCCGTCTCCGCCCTCCGTGCTCTGCTGTTCGTCGGGGGCGGCGTCTGCCTCCTCCTCGCGGCGGGGTCGTTGACCGTCCGCCGACTGCACGCCGCGACGGCGCGCGACGCCGCGGAGACGGGCGCGCCGTTCGTCACCGCTCTCGCCGTCGTGGCCGCCATCTTCGCCTTCCGGGGGCAACTCCTCTCGGCGCTCGTTTCGACAGTCGCGGACGTTCTCCCCGGCGAACTCGCGGCGACGTTCCGGACGCACACGGTCGCAGTCGTCGAGTTCTACGGTCCGGAGGTGGTCCTCCTCGGCGTCGCCGTCTGCCTCCTCCTCGCGGCGTCCGTCGCCGTCGTGACGGTGTACGTCGCCGTCGTCGCGGGCGCGGTGACCGACCGGGCGACCGGCGCGGCGTTCGCGGGCGGCGGCGTCTTCGTCGCCGCGGCCGTCGCCAGCACGCTCGGTGCCGGAACGGCGCTGGTTCTCGCCGGCCTCGTCGCCGGCCTGGTCGTCCGCGACGCCGGCGCGCACGGGTCGACGCTCGGGACCGAAGTCGGGCGAACCGCGCCGACGAGACGCTCCGAACTCGTCCACCTCGGCGCGTCGCTCTCCGTCGGCGTCGTCGGCGCGGCGGCCGCAGTCGGCCTCCGCGGCGTCGTACAGAGCGTTCCGTCGGTTTCGACCGGCGTCGTCCCCGTCGCACTCGGCGCGGCGTTCCTCGGGGTCGTCCTGTTCGCCGCGGCGCTCAGGTGAGCGGAAAAATCGAGCGGAAAAGTCCGATTCAGCGCCGTTGCGACGCCACCGACGGCACCGGAACCTCGTCGAGAACGTCCGCGACGACGTCGACGGAGTCGGTGCCGCGGACGCGCGCGGCGGAACTGAGGACGAGGCGGTGTCTGAACACCGGCCCCGCCACCGTCTTCACGTCGTCGGGGACGACGTAGTCGCGCCCCTGCACGACGGCGCGGGCGCGGGCGGCCTCGAACAGGCGTTGGATGCCCCGCGGGGAGACGCCCACCTCGATTCGGTCGTCGGTGCGCGTCGCGCGTCCGAGGTCGACCACGTAGTCGCGGAGTTTCTCGTCCACGCGGACGGTCTCGGGGACGCGCCGGAGTGCGGCCACGTCGTCGCCCTCGACCACGCGTTCGACGCTGGGTGACCGCGCCGTCCGGTCGGCCCGCCGGTCGACGAGTTCGCGTTCGCCCGCCCGGTCGGGGTAGCCGAGTCGCGTCTTGACGACGAAGCGGTCCCGTTGGGCCTCGGGGAGGCGGAACGTCCCCTCCTGTTCGACGGGGTTCTGCGTGGCGATGACGAAGAACGGGTCCGGCAGTTCGTACGTCTCGCCGTCCACCGTCACCTGACTCTCGCCCATCGCTTCCAGCAGGGCGGCCTGCGTCTTCGGCGGCGCGCGGTTTATCTCGTCGGCGAGGACGACGTTCGCGAAGATGGGGCCCTTCGAGAACTCGAACGTCCCCGTCGACTCGTCGTAGACGGTCGAACCGGTGATGTCGGAGGGCAGGAGGTCCGGCGTGAACTGCACGCGCGAGAAGGAGAGGCCGAGGGCGGTGGCGACGCTCCGGGCGGTGAGCGTCTTGCCCGTCCCCGGTACGTCCTCCAAGAGCACGTGTCCCCGTGCGAGAACGCCGGTCAGTACGGTTTCGAGGAACGAGCGGTCGGCGACGACCGCCTCGCCGACGGCGGCGACGACGTCGTCGCACGTGGAGGCGGCCCGTTGTACGTCCATGCCGGCGGTTGGACGGACCACCCTTTGAACGTTCCCCTCGAATGGCCGACGTTTTATTGTCTTCCGGGGGTCAGAATGACAGGTATGCCTTTCGGCCCTGCCCCCTACGACAGTTCGAACGACGTTACCCCTCTCCCAGCCATCGAAGGAAAGCCGGTGTACGGATCCGAGGGGTACCAACTCGGCATCGCGGTCGATTTCGTCCTCGATTTCGACGCGAACCGCGTCACCGAGATACTCGTCGAAGACGTGGACACGGAGCGGTTCCCGCACCTCGACGCGGGACGGAAGGGCGTCCGCGTGCCCTTCGAATCGCTCCGCTCCATCGAGGACGCCATCGTCGTCGACGCGCCCCTCTCGCAGTTCGCCGGCGTCAACGGCGCTTCCCCGGCGACGCTCGACGCGAACTCCTCGGTCGCCGAGTAGTCACCCGCGCCGGCGGACGAGTGCGAGCGTCGCGAGTACCAACGCCACCGCACCCGTAAGCGGCGTGAATCCCGGCGCTTTCGTGTCCGTTCTCTCGTCGCCCGACTCGCCGCCCGCCGCCTCGGTTGCGGCGGTGGTCGGTCGCTCCGTCGGACCGTCCGTCCGCGTCCCGTTCGCGGCGTCAGTTCGCTCCGGAACGGGCGTTATCGTCGGGTTCGCGACGGGCGTCTGCCTCGGCGTCGGAGTCGGCGTGGGCGTCGCAGTCGGCGTGGGCGTCGCAGTCGGCGTGACGGTGGGCGTCGGAGTCGGCGTGGGCGTCGGTTCCGGCGTCGGCGCGGGTGCAGGTGCGCCGCCACCGCCGCCGCTACTGCCGCCGTCGTCCGGTTCCTCCGTCGGCGTCGGAGTCGGAGTCGGCGTGGGCGTCGGCGTCGGTGTGGGCGTCACTTTCTCGGTCGCCGTCCCGTTCAGCCGGACTTCGAGCACGCCGAACTCGTCCGTCGAGACGAACAGCGTCGCGTTCGCCGTCCCGGTTCGGTTCGGCGCGAACGAGACGGACACCGTCGCGGCCCCGCCCGGCGTGACGTTCCCCGTGCCGTTGGCGGCGAGGGAGTACTGGTCGGCGTCCGGCCCCTCGACGTCCGAGTCGAGGACGGTGAAGTTGGCCTTGCCGACGTTCTCGACGTCCACGTGCGCCGTCGTCTCGGACTCGACTTCGGACTCGACGGCCACGCCGTCCGGCGCGGACACCGCCGGGAGGCCGCGTCCGAACACGGCGTACGTCGCGTTCTCGGTCGATTCGAGGGTCGCGACGTTCGCCTCCGTATCGAGGGAGGCGTTCGCCTCCGTCCACTCGCCCGACGGCCGGACCCACACGCCGACGACGGACTCGTTCACGTACTCGTCGTCGTAGCGCAGGGTGAGGTTCGCGGAGTCGTTCGTCCGGTAGGTCGTCGTTGCGGCGGCCGAGAGTCGAGCGAGGCTCGAATTCGGCGCGCCCGAGGCGTCGCCGAGCGCGAGCGTCAGATTCCGCCCGGAGGCGTTCACCGACGGCATCCCGGCGGCCGAGAGGTTCGCGACGCTCGCCGTCCCGTTCCGGGCGGCAAGCGTCACGTCCCCCGCCGCGGTGCCGTCGACGACGGTGACGTTGCCCTCTGGCGCGTCCAGCGTCGTCTCGCCGCCGATGGCGGCGTCTCGTACGGCGACGCCGGTGCGACCGACCAGCGACGCGTTCGCGCCGATTCTCACGCCCGTCGCGTTCACCGTCGTCGCCGAGCGAACCGTCGCATCGCCGTCCACGGAGGCGTTCGACAGGCGGACGACGGTGGCGTTCGTCAGCGTCGCCGTCCCTCCGAGTGCGCTGTCGGCGACGGTGACGTTCGAGACGTTCGTCGCGGTCATCGCCGTCGTCGCCTCCACGGAGACGTTCCGCACCGCGAGGACCGTCGCGTTCGACACGTCGAGGCCGTCCGTCCCGTCCCGAATCGTCAGGTTCCGCACCGCCAGCGTCCTCGCGTCGTCGGTGGCCGAGAGCGCGGTTCCGTCCGCGCGCCCGGCGTCGAACGCTCGGCCTTCGCCGTCGAGCGTCGCGTTCGGCGCGGAGACGACGAGGGCGTCCGGCGCGGGGCCGCCACCGGTGTCGAGTCGGTAGGTGCCGTTCCACGCGAGGCGGCCGTCCGGCGGCAGGTCGTACGACCCCAGTCCGGCGACGGCGCGCGTCGCGTCCACGGCCCCG
The DNA here is from genome assembly GCF_900100875.1 of Halopelagius longus. Classification (NCBI taxonomy): domain Archaea; kingdom Methanobacteriati; phylum Methanobacteriota; class Halobacteria; order Halobacteriales; family Haloferacaceae; genus Halopelagius; species Halopelagius longus. Next base: position 51,371 of record NZ_FNKQ01000006.1, read on the forward strand.
TACCCCGTGTCGTTGTTCGGTTCGGACCCGACGAGGCGCGCGCTCTCTCGCAGTCGAATCTGCTGGTCCGCGGGCGAGATGCGCGAGTTCGCGTCGATGAGCGTCGCGAGGACGCCCGCGACGTGCGGGGCCGCGGCGGACGTTCCCCGGAACGTCGGGTGGTAGGCGCTCGAGGTGACGTTGTCCGGGGCGACGAGGTCCGGTTTCCGCCGCCCGTCGATGGTCGGCCCGCGCGAGGAGTAGCCCTCCAGTTTCCCGGTCGTCACGTCCACAGCGCCGACCGACAGCAGGTTCGGTTCCGTCGCGGGGAGGGTGAGGCTCCGCGTTTTCGTCGCCGACTCGCTGAACGTGAGGTAGTTGCCGAGGAAGATGTCGAAGTCGGCCCGTTCGGTCGCGCTCACGTTCTCGACGGTCAGGTACAGTTTCTCCCGGCCGTCGCCGTCGGAATCGACGCCGCCCCACGTGCCCCCGATGGTCTCCGTCGGGCGCTGACTCCCGTCCTGCGGACCGTCTGCGCACTTGTACGGCGTCGTCCCCTCGACGTCGGACGTCTCGTACAGGCAGATTTTGTAGTCTTGGTCGGTGCCGGGCCAATCGTTCCACGAGGTGTAGATTCCGAGGGGGACGTCGCCGTTCGTCGCCCGCGCGTCGAGCGTGAAGTACTCGCGCGACCCGGAGACGTTCAACCGGCCGTCGCCGTCCGGGTCGTTCCACGTCCCGTTCCAGTGGTCCCCGTTCGCGGAGTTCCCCGCGGAGACGGTCCACACCGTCCCGTTTTCGACGCTCCGGTCTATCGCGTCGCCCATCTCCGAGGTGCCGTCCAACGCGCCGGCGTTGTACCATCCGAGCGACATCGACACCACGTCCGTCGAGGTGTTCGCCTCCAACCACTCGACGGCCTCGTAGAACTGCCAGAGGCGGTTGACGCGGACTAAGACGACCGATGCGTTCGGGGCCGTCTCCCCGACGAGTTCCGCCGTCGCCGTCCCGTGACCCCCGCTTCCGCCGATACCCTTGTTCGTGAAGTCCTTCGTCGCCGCGATTCGGTCGGCGTACGCCGGGTGGTCCAAGTCGAACTGCTGAACGTCGATGATGGCGACGGTCACGTTCTCGCCGGTGTACCCCGCCTCGTGAAGTTCGCTCACGTTCATCGTCTCGACGGCCTCCGTCGTCCCGTCGGACCCCGCAAAGGAGACGGGGCGGGCGGGCGCGCGGAGGTACGAGACGCTCGACTCGTTCGCGAGGGCGCGAATCTGCGCTTCCGTCGCCGTCGCCTCGACGTACCGGCCGTGGCCACCGCGCACGGCCTCGGAACCGAGAACGCGGCGCACGGCGTCGCGCCCGGTTCGGGTCGCGTTCGGGTCGAGTTCGACGACCACCTCCACCGTCTCGGCGTCGTCGCTCGACGCCGCGGCGACGGCGACACCGCCCCCGTCACTGCCGGACTGCGCCGTCCCGCCGGCGGTTCCGAGCGACGAGTCTATCTTCGCCCCCGGCCTGCGTTCCGCCGCCCCGTCCGCGTCCCCGTCGGTCGAATCGTCAGCAGTCGCTGTCGGCGTCGCCGAGTCGGTCGGTGTCGCCGACGCCGTCGACTCCGGCGTCTGCGTCGCGGTGACCTCCGCCGACCCCTCGACGGCGCGCCCATCCGCGCCGCTTATCCGATATCTGCCATCACCGGCTCCGAGAACCGGAGCGGCGACACCCGCCAGCACGACAAGTGTAACCAACGTGATGGCTATCCAACCGCGTCCCTCCCGGTTCACGCGTTCCCCGCGGTTCTCGACTCCGACGAGCCGTCCCTGAACTCGTCAGATAGTTGCCCGGTCTGCCCACTTTCGAACACTATCAGCCTCTGATGACTATCAGTCTAAACAGTTTGTGGCTGCGTTCTACCTATACGTATCAGAACCAAAACAGATTCGGCGCGAACACGTAGCCGACGCTCTCGGAGTGACACGAAAGAGAACGGGTGGGTCGCGGTCGGACCGCGTCACCCGCGTGGCGTCGGAACCGATTCCGCCGCCGGGTAGGGCGCCGCCGCGCCGAACGCGGCGGGCGTGGCACCGGAGGTGAGCCCCCTAACTCCCACCCGCTCGGTGCCGGTGCTGGTGTTCTCGTAAACGGCCCTGCCCATGGCGCGTTCGACCAGCGTCCAGTGTGTATGGTATTCCATTTGTATACTTTTCCATTCGTTAATCTCTCTTTGAATTACATTTCGCGAGGAGGCGCGATTGGACTCTCCCCCTTCCCTCCCCCTCGCGCTCCCCCTCCCATCCCCCTCACGATACCGCTCCGCCCCGCCTCGCCTCGCGCCGTGTCGCCGCCGTCCGCCCGCGACGTTTGGCGGTGACGTTCGACGCTCAGCTACCGGCAGAAATTTTAAAATTTGTAAAATTGTGGGGCCGCAGGGCGTCTACGGGGCGGTTACGCTTCGCGTTCGAACGGGGACTTCGCGCCCTCCGGTTCCTCGCCCGGGAGGGTGATGAGGTTCCGCCGGCCGAGCGATATCTTGGTTATTCTGTCGTCGTCGGCCATCGACGAGAGAACGCGACTCACCGTCGCCTTCGACCAGTCGGTGTGTTCGACGATTTCGCTCTGCTCCATCTGTCCGCCGGCCTCTTCGAGGAGCATCACTACCTCGTCCTCTCGGGTGAGGGGTCGCGGGACTCTCGACTCGCCGTCGCCGGTTTCGCCGCCCGCGTCCGCGCCGAACGTTCGCTTTGCGGGCGTCTCCATCCATCCCGCGTTCTCGACGTCGGGGTCTTCCTCGACGGGCGGCGTCGCGGTGACGTCCGCGTGCCGGTCGTCGTCGTCGCCGTCGTCCTCGGGGAGGGTAGCACCGCCGCGCCGACGCCAGTAGTACCCGCCGATGGCGATTGCGGCGAGGACGACGCCCGCGCCCGCGATCGCTTCGTCGGGGATGTTAGCCGCGCGCGAGGACTCGACCGGGTCGGTTCCCTCCTCGACTTCGAGTTGGTCGTCCCGCCCGTCGTCGTCCGTGTCGGGGTCGTTCGGATCGGTTCCGTGGACGTTGACCTCCGAGGCGTCGTCGAGGCCGTCCTTGTCCGTGTCGGCCTTGTTCGGGTTCGTCTGGTGTTCCTTGACCTCCGAGGCGTCGTCGAGGCCGTCCTTGTCCGAGTCGGGGTCGTTCGGGTCCGTCTCGTACTGGTTTATCTCCGCGCCGTCTTCGAGGCCGTCACCGTCGGTGTCGGGCTTGTTCGGGTTCGTCCCGTAGGTCTGCAGTTCCGGGGTGTCGTCTAACCCGTCGCCGTCGGTGTCGGCTTTCGTCGGGTCGGTCTCGTGTTGGTTGACCTCCTTGCCGTCGTTGATACCGTCACCGTCCGTGTCCGGTTTCGTCGGATTCGTATCGTAGGTGTTGACCTCCATGGAGTCCGAGAGGCCGTCGCCGTCCGTGTCGGACTCGGTGGGGGAGGTTCCGTGGGTGTTGACCTCCTTGCCGTCGTTGAGACCGTCGCCGTCCGTGTCGGCGGTTCGGAACTGAGTGTCGCCGCTCACTTCGTCGGCGTTCGAGAGGCCGTCGTTGTCGATGTCGCCGGACTGCGACATCACGTGTATCGCCTCGCGTTCGATGACGTTCCGGCCGTTTTCGGTCTTCTCGTAGACCGTGTACGTTCCCGAGGCGTCCGTGGACCACGACTGGACGCTGAGCGTGACGTTGTCCGTCCCGTCGCCGGGAACGCACTTCACGGCGGTCGTGTTCTGTCCGGTCGGTGCGATGCATATCGACGACGACGACGGAATCGGGTTCGTCGTCTCGACGCGTACGTCGGTCGCGGACGTGCGCCAGACGTACGCCGTTCCGTCGGCCGTCGCCACGGTCCCGTTGGTGACCGTTACTGTCCCCTCCGCCGCCGCGCCCGCCGCAGGCCCGACGAAGGCACCGGTAATCCCGGCTATGAGGACCGCACACGCGAACACGAAGCGGAGAATGGTGTGGGTCATGTGGGTGTCGTCCCTGTCGTGAGTATTCACGGTGTGAATGATTCAAAAACTTACTGGCTTTAGGGGGCATCTCACAATAACGTGAGCATAATTCCTTCATTTTATGAAGAATGTATGGGGTCATAACTAGTTAGTTAAACTCAGTGTATGCTATCCCTACTTCTCTCGGATCCGACACCGACCGCGTTCTTCGGCGTCAGAAGAGGCGTTCTGAGCCGGTTCTGGAGTTCATGACCGATTAACTACCGGTCAGAACGTGAAACAGTAGTGAAACGGTGCAACAAACTGCAACGGCTGTTCGGCATTATACGTCTAGCGTTCTTGCTACTAATCGATGGCACTGCGACGAACACCGTTCGTAGGCTCCGCGTCCGGTCCCTTCGGGGACGGCGCGGCTTCCGATGGTGTGGGCACGCGCCCGTACGCGACGATCACGCAGGCTGCCTCGACGACCCTGTCGGACGCCATCGAGACGACGAGCAGACCCACCGGAGAGGAACTCCCCAGCACGCAGGCCCGCAGTGGTGCCCGCGTTCGGCGGGAGCCTCGTCCCATCCCCAGCACGCGAATGTCAGTCATCGCATCCGAGCGAGCCAAATTCACCGCCACCGCGCGGCGCGAACGACGGTAGAATCCCGTCACATCCCACCCCAGCACCCCACCGATTCGTTCGGCGCGCCCCCCATCGCGCCGTTCACCCTCGTCGGTCGCGCCGACGGCGAACGCGGGCACCGGCCACACGACTCCCCCATCCGTGTCCCGGCGCCTCGCTGTGGAAGGCTGCGCTCCCTCGGTGGGTCGTCGCCTCCCTGCCATCGACCCGAGGTCCCCCACCTCGGACCGAACCCCTGCCCGTCGATTACGGGCGGGCAATCCCACTCATTCAGACGCGTCTCTCATCCGATAGACGCGTCTCTCCGTTCTACTATCCGTAGCGAGTAGTCCGAAAAGACGCGCGGACGAACGGACGGGGGACCGTCCCGCTTGGGTTCCCGCGTTCGTCGTCAGTCCCGCGACGGCGGAGACGCCGCGTCCGTCGCTTCGGCGGTCACTCGTTCAGGCGCGCCATCTCGTCTTCGCGCAGGTCGACCCGCGTCGCGGCGACGTTCTGCTTGAGGTGTTCGACGCTCGACGTGCCCGGAATCGGAAGCATCACCGGCGACTGCTCCAGCAACCACGCCAGCGCTATCTGGTACTCGTTCTCGTCGTGTTCGCTCGCAACCTCCACCAGCGCCGACTCTTTGTCCTCGAAGTCGGTCGCGCTGATGGGGGCCCACGGGATGAAGCCGATGTCGTAGTCCTCGCAGGCGTCGAGGACGTCCTGCGACTCCCGGTCGGCGATGTTGTAGCGGTTCTGGACGGTAGCGATCTCGACGATGTCGCGCGCCGTCTCCAACTGCTCGACGGAGACGTTGCTCAGGCCGACGTGCCGTATCACGCCCTCGTCTTTCAGTTCCGCCAGCGCCGTCACGGACTCCTCGAAGTCGACGTCGGGGTCCGGGCGGTGGAACTGATAGAGGTCGATGGCGTCAACGCCGAGTCGGTCCTGACTGGCGAGGTGCGCGTTGCGGAGGTAGTCCGGGTCGCCGCGGGCGAGCCAATCGCCGTCGCGGTTCCGAAGCAGGCCGCCCTTCGTCGCCACCACGAGGTCGTCCGGGTACGGCGCGAGCGATTCCCGGATGAGTCGTTCGCTCACGCCCGGCCCGTAGGAGTCGGCGGTGTCGATGAAGTCGACGCCGAGGTTCACCGCCGTCTGGAGGACACGCTTCGCCTCCTCCTCGTCGTCCGGCCTGCCGATGATGTTCTCGCCGGTGAGTCGCATCGCGCCGAAGCCGAGGCGGTGGACGGTCAGTTCGCCGCCGATGTCGAAGGTGTCGCTCTCGTTGCGAAGCGTCATGACTCCTCCGACGAACCGTGTTCCCCTAAACGGTGGGGCAGCGGAGGATACGAGGGGTTCCGGGAGTCCGACCCGATCCGTCCGTACGCGACTCCGATTCGTCCGCGCACTCTCTCCACTCCGTCCGACGCGACCCACCCTCCCCCGATCTACCCTACCCCATCTGACGCCGATTACCCCGCGTTCCACGACAACGATTACCGCGTATCTACCGCCGAGCGTCTGACGAACGGCGGACAACGACACAAGACTTTTATTCAACCTCACGTACCATTCTCCTACGGTTTCGGGCGTCGGACGTCGGGCGCACGGGTAGGGGTACTTAGTGCGAACGTGTCCGCCGCCCGCCCCTAATTTCATGGACCAACGATTTCGAGTGGCGACGCTCACCGCCGGTTCTCCGGTCGGTCGCCGCCGAATCGACTCAGACGAGAAGAACTAACAGGCCGACGAGGCCCGAGCAGACGCCGATGGCGAGGCCCGTGGTGGACTGGCGCGCGACCCGAAACGCCGTCCTGCGGGGCGAGGCGTCCGAGACGACCACCGGGTCGAGGTGCCGGTCGGGGTCGGTCGCCTCGGCGACGCGCCCGAAGACCGTCGCGTCGTCGCCGGGGTCCAACCGACGCTCCCGGTAGCGACGGTCCCCGAACGAGAACAGGCCGTCCAGCGGTTTCGGCGGCGTCGCAGCCGCGTTCGCCGCCACCTGCTCCGACGTCTGGAGGTAGTCTCGGACACCCGCGGGCGGGTCCTCGCCGCGTTCCACCGTGACCGACGAGGACCGGTCGAGGCTGACGGTCGAGGGGTCGTCGCCGACGGTGACGCGCCGTCCGTCGCCGCGAACCTCGAATCCGGTGTTCGCCCGTCCGCCGCCGATTCGCTCCCACCGCGGGAGGTAGTACGCCCCGACCCGTCGCTCCTCTACGTCGAAGCGGACTGCGACGCAGTCCGTCTTGGTGAACGGGGCGGTCAGTCGTTCGTCCGTCGTGACTACCGCCCCGGACGCGCGGACGAAGTCGCCGGGTTCGGACGCCGAGGTGAGCGAGTCGGCGGTGGCGAGGCGAATCCCGCGCGTCGCGTGGCGCAGACTGAACGCGACGACGACGGCCGCGAGGACGAGTAACCCGCCGCCGAACAGCGAGGGCGCGAGAGACGGCACGGAACAATGGTCGTTTCATAGACATGAAATACGCTACGGTTTCGGCGTACGTCGGCGTTCGAGGCGATTCACGCCCCCGCCGGTGACGGAGTACCGGTCCGCGCGGGGACCTATAACCGAGGGCGACGAACGGGCGGCCATGACCTCGCCCGCCGACCTGCGCGCGCAGATTCCGACGCTCGACCGGGTTCGGTACATGAACGCCGGTGCCAGCGGACCGAGTCCGAAACCCGTCGTCGAAGCGGCGGAGTCGATGCTCCGGCGACACGAGTTCGACTCCCACGCCGAGGAGGGACCGTACCCGCTGGCGTCCGAGACGTACGAGGAGGTTCGGGGCGTCGTCGCGGATTTTCTCGGCGCGGGCGACTCGGAAATCGCGCTGACGCAGAGCACCGCCGACGGCATCACCAGCATCGCCTCCGCGATCGAGTGGGAGCCGGGTGATACGGTGGTCAGAACCGACCTCGAACATCCGGCGGGAGTCCTGCCGTGGGCGGCCCTCGAACGCGAGGGCGTCGACGCGCGCGTCGTCGAGAGCGAGGGCGGCCGAATCGACCGCGAGGCGTACGCCGAAGCGGTTCGCGACGCGAAACTCGTCTGTCTCAGCGCCCTCACGTGGAACTACGGCACCCACCTCCCCGTCTCGGAGTTGGTCGACATCGCCCACGAGTCGGGGGCGTTCGTCCTCGTGGACGCCGTGCAGGTTCCCGGCCACGCCCGGTTCGACGTGACCGACTGGGGCGCGGACGCCGTCGCCGCCGCCGGGCACAAGTGGCTTCTCGGGACGTGGGGCGCGGGCTTCCTCTACGTCGAGGAGTCGGTGGCGAACGAACTCCACCCCGGCGCGGTCGGTTATCGGAGCGTCGAGACGCCGACCGCGGAGTCGTACGAGTTCAAGCGGGGTGCGCCCCGGTTCGAAGTCGGGACGACGAACCTCGCCCCGTACGCGGCGCTTCGAGAGGCGATTCGGACGATGGAGGACGTGGGACTGGACGCCGTCGAACGCCGAATCGACGAACTGGCCGCGCGCCTCGCCGAGGGCGTCCCCGACGACCGCCTCGTCAGTCCGGCGTCGCCCGAGTCGGGACTCGTCTCGTTCACCGTCGAGGACCCCGAGCGAACGGTCGAGGCCCTGAAGGAGCGCGGGTTCGTCCTGCGGTCGATTCCGGCCCCGGAGGGCGCGGTACGGGCGTCTTTGCACGTCTACAACACCGAAGAGGACGTCGACCGTCTCCTCGACGCGTTGGACGACGCGGGGTGGTAAGCGGCCGTCGGGTGGTCCGCGCGCGACGGCCGCCGCCCGCCGTTCGCCCGTCCGTCGCCTTCCGGTGTCGCGGGGCTTTTCGCCTCAGAGACCAATTTAGGGGTATGAGCGAAACTCGAACCGCCACGCTGGCCGGCGGATGTTTCTGGTGCGTCGAAGCCCCGATGAAGGAGTTGGTAGGCGTCGAGTCCGTCACCTCGGGGTACGCGGGCGGCCACGTGGAGAACCCCTCCTACGAGGAGGTCTGTTCGGAGACGACCGGTCACGCGGAGGTCGTACAGGTCGAGTTCGACTCCGACGAAATCTCCTTCCGGGAACTGCTCGACGTGTTCTTCGCCATCCACGACCCGACGACGGAGAACCGGCAGGGGCCGGACGTGGGGTCGCAGTACCGCTCTGCGATATTCTACCACGACGACGACCAACGGCGCGTCGCCGAGGAGACCATCCAGGAACTCGAATCCGAAGGCGTCTACGACGGCATCGTCACCGAAGTCGAACCGTTGGACGCGTTCTACGAGGCCGAGGAGCACCACCAGGACTACTACGAGAAGAACCCGAACCAGCCCTACTGCGCGGTGCAGATTCCGCCGAAACTGGAGAAGGTCAAAGAGAAGTTCGGCGAGAAGGTCCGCGGCGTGCAGTAACCCCGTCGAATTTCCGCGTCGCGTCCGACGATTTTCGCCCGCTCAGAGGTTCGAAGCGCCCGACCCGCCGTCGATGGGGACGGCCACGCCGTCTACGTACTCCGAGAGCGGAGACGAGAGGAACGCGACGGTCCGGCCGAGATCCATCGGGTCGCCGATGTGGCCGAGGGGCACGTCGTCGCCCCAGTCGTCCAGTCCCTCCTCGTAGGAGTCGTAGTCGCCGCGTTCGACGCCTTGCTCGATGAGTTCCTCGATGCGCGGCGTCTCGTGGGAACCCGGGAGGACGGCGTTGGCGCGAACCTCGGGGGCGAGTTCCTTCGAGAGCGTCTTCTCCAGTCCGATGACGCCCATCCGGACCGAGTTCGAGAGGACGAGGCCGTCGATGGCCTCCTTGACGCTCCGGGAGGTGATGTTGACGATGGTACCGCCGCCGTCGGCGCGCAGGTGGTCCGCCGACTCGCGGACGAGGCGGACGACGCTCATCACGAGGAGGTCGAACGCGTCGTACCAGTCTTCGTCCGTCGTCTCGAGGAACGGTCCGCTGGGCGGCCCGCCCGCGGAGGTGACGAGGTGGTCGATGCCGCCGAACTCCTCGACGGTCCGGTCCACCAACGCCTCGATGTCCTCGGGGACGGTCAGGTCGCCGGGTTGGCCGACCACCGTCGCGCCCTCGGCGGCGTCCGCCCGGACGTCCGCGACGGCGTCGTCCAGTCTGTCCTCGTCGCGCCCGTTCATCACGACGTTCGCCCCTTCCGCGGCGAGTGCCCGCGCCGCCGCCTTTCCGAGGCCGCTACTCGATGCCGTCACCAACGCCGCGTTTCCGTCGAGTCGAAGGTCCATGCGGAATCGGTGTGCGGGCCGTCACCAAAACGCTTGACGAAGGGGCAGACCGTTCGTCTGAGAGCGACCGGTCGTCCGAAGATGCAAGGCTTTTCAGTAACCGGCCGGTCAGTTAGCACGAATACTGACTAACCGGTCAGTCAGAGAGAGAATGACGACAGACGCCGTTGACGAAATCATGATTGCGACGCACAGGGCGCTCCGCAAGCGCGGGTACGCGGAGCTGACGATGCAGGATATCGCGGACGAGTCGGAGCTGAGCAAGTCGGCGCTCCACTACCACTTCGACGGCAAACACGACCTTCTGGTCTCCTTTCTCGAACACCTCCTCGACCGGTTCGAGGAACGAATCGCCGACCCCGACGGCGAGAACCCGGCAGAGCGTCTCCACTCGCTCGTCGATACGATGGTGGCACCGCCGGAACCGCGGAGCGACGGCTTTCAGACGGCGCTGCTGGAAATTCAGGCGCAGGCTCCCCACGACGAGGACTACCGCGAACGACTCGAACGCTTCGACGAGGCGTTCGTCTCGCGGCTTCGCTCGCTCCTCGCCGCGGGCGTCGAGGACGGCACGTTCCGCGACGACGCGGACCCCGACGAGGCGGCGTCGCTGCTGGCGACGTACCTCAAGGGCGTCCAGATGCGGCACGTCGCCGCCGGCCACTCCCTCGAACGGAGCGCGACGGTCATCCACCGGCACATCGACGACCGTCTCGTCGCCGGAGAGACGACGGTGGTGACCCCCGAATGAGCCTCAGAGACCGACTCGGGAGCGTGTTCAAGGGCCGCGAGGAGTTCGACCTCACCGAGGGCGGCATCGGGTGGCCGCTGTTCTACCTCTCGCTTCCCATCGTCATCACGAACCTCCTCCAGACGGCGTACAACCTCGCGGACACGTTCTGGCTCGGCCAGTACAGCACGAACGCCTTGGCGGCCATCAGCTTCGGCTTCCCGATGGTGTTCCTGCTCATCTCGCTCGGGATGGGCCTCTCCGTCGCCGGGAGCGTCCTCGTCGCCCAACACGTCGGCGCGGACGAGGAGAGCGAAGCGGAGTACGCCGCCTCCCAGACGGTGAGCATCACGCTCGTCGGGTCGGTGTTCCTCGGCGTCGCCGGCTTCTTCGCCGTCGGGACGTTTCTCGACCTTCTCGGGGCGTCGGAGGCGGTGCTCCCCCTCGCGACGGACTACATGGAGGTCATCTCGCTCGGGTTGCCGTTCATGTTCGGCTTCCTCGTGTTCATCTCGCTGATGCGGGGGTACGGCGACACCATCACGCCGATGCTCGTGATGTTCGGGTCGGTGGTGCTGAACATCTTCATCGACCCGTTCCTCATCTTCGGCTTCGAGAACAACCCGCTGTTCGGCATGCTCGGCCTCCGCGGCGTCGAGTCGCAGTTGTTGGCGATGACCGGCTTCACAGGCTCGGGCATCGAAGGCGCGGCCATCGCCACGGTGTTCTCGCGCGCGTTGGCGCTCGTCGTCGGCCTCGCAATCATGTTTCGGGGCGCTCGCGGCGTCCAGATCCGCCTCCCGCAGATGCGCCCGGACTTCTCGTTCGCGCGGAAGCTGTTCGCCATCGGCGCTCCCGCCTCCGTCGAGGGGACGGGACGTGCGCTCTCTATCAACCTGCTCTTGGTCATCGTCGCCATGTTCCCGCCCACCGTCGTCGCCGCGTACGGCATCGGGACGCGGGTGTTCTCGGTTATCTTCCTCCCCGCGATAGCCGTCGCCCGCGGCGTCGAGACGATGACCGGCCAGAACATCGGCGCGGGCAAGGAACACCGGGCCGAACAGAGTGCGAACTTCGCGGCGAAGGTGATGTTCGTCGTGCTGAGTCTGCTCGGCGTCGGCGCGTGGTTCGGCGCGCGGCCGGTCATCGCCGTCTTCACCACCGACCCGGCAGTCGTGGACGTGGGCGCGTCGTTCCTCCGCTACGTCGCGCCGACGTTCGGCTTCATCGGCATCATGCGCTCGTACACGGGGAGCTTCCGCGGCGCGGGCGAGACGCTCACCGCGGCGGCCATCTCCATCACCATGCTCGGCTTCATCCGCCTCCCCGTCGCGTGGTTCGGCGCTCAGGAGTTCGGCTCGTCGGGTATCTGGCTCGCCTTCGCCGTCTCGAACGCCGTCGGCGCGGTCATCGCAGTCGCGTGGTACCGGCGGGGGACGTGGCAGGAGGGCTCTCTCACCCGTCCCACCCCGGCGGACGACTGAGAACCCGCCGTCGCCGCCGTACCGGACTTCTTTTTTGTGTGCCCCGCGATGTTGTCGTATGGGTTTTGGAAGCTACGACGAGTCCGAGCAACAGCAACCGACCGACAACGACGATGACGACGGTGAGGGCGTCAGCGTCCACGAGAACGACCACGACGGATCCGTCAGCGTCGAGTCCGACGTTTCGACCGACGACCTGGTGAGTCGACTCGGCGAGATGCGCGACGACGAGGAAGACGAAGAGTAACGCGGTCCGTCGAGGGCGTCGGCCGAGCGTTCGAACGCGGTTCGCGGCGCTGACGATACGTGAGATGATTCCGAGAACGCGGTCGATTCCGGGTCTCGCGCTCGACCGAACCCGGTTTTCTAGGGTATCCCGCTACCTGCGGGGACGGTTCGTCGTGAGGGTGGAAGGGAGGACCGAGGGGACGTCACGGTACTCGCTATCGTCGCGTTCGTTCCCGCTTTACTCCGTCACGATGAACTGGCTCGCCGCGTCGAGGACTTCGTCCTTCGGCAGGGGGTCGTCGAACGCCTCGGGGAACCCTATCTCTCCGCCGAGTTCGCGCACGAACGAGGCGTGACGTGCCTCGACGCTGTGGATGCTCAGTGCGGGCGGGAGGAGGCTCTCGTCCTCGATGGACGGTGCGGCACCCGCGTACGCCGCGACGCCGGTGTCTTCGAGTACCGCGGCGGTCTGGATGAACTCGGCCGGGTCCTCGACGGCCGACCCGAAGTCGAACTCGGGTTCTTCGACGGGTTCGCCGCCCAAGTCGTTGATGACCTCGGTGAGGTACTCCACGTGGGTCTCCTCGTGGTCTCGGATGACGGTGATTTCGTCGTAAATCCGCTCTCGAACCCACTCGGGCAGTTTATCGAGGTAGTCGCACAGCAACTCGTCTTGGTCCATGTTCTCCAGAGCCCGCCGGTAGAAGGCGGCCTCCAAGTATTCGAGGGTGAGCGCGTAGTTCAGAATCGCGATGTCGTCCTCGAAGGCGTGGTCCATCGTCTCTTGCGGCGCCGATTCGTCGCTCTCGTCGTCGGTGGCCAGCACCGATCCGGTGCCGAACGCACCGCCGAGCGTGAGGGCACCAATCGTGCCTGCGGACCCCGCGAGGAATCGCCGGCGACTGTCGTTCGTTTCCGCGCTTTGCTTCGATTCTCGGTCCTCGTTTTGGTCGTCGTGCACCACACCGCACCCACGAACTGTCGCAGATTTGTTAGTTGACATATACTTAGAATATTTCTTATAGAAAGTAGAGTTTAAACGTATTGTCGAATAAATTTGACTCACGTTGTACGAAGAAGGTGTCTCTCCGGTCGTACGTCGTTCATCTCTCCCGCGGCGCGTCCGAGAGGACGACGGCGTCGCCGTCGCTGAGACACGTCCCGCGGTCCGCGCGCCCGCCGTTCACCCGGTAGGTCAACTCGTCCGAGAACGCCCGGGGTTCGAAGTCGTCGAACTCGGCGGCGAGGCCGTCTACCACGTCGCCGACGGTGGAGGAGGGTTCGAGGACGCGGGTGAGCGAACGCTCCCCCACCGCCTCCGCGACGCCCCCGTAACACCGGATAGTAACTTCCACGCCGATTCACTGGGTGACCGCGGGAAAAGAACGTTACGAGTCCCGAAACGCCTGTCAGTCGGCCGCTCGGGTTCGGTCCGTTGTTGGTATTAAATTCACGTTTTAAATAAGGTACTTCTCCGTTTATCGGCCGACACGGCGCGGTACGCGCTCCACGACGGCAAATCTTGGGAGTTCTGACGCCGTTCCTCGACGCTCCTATTACATTCGGGGTAACTAAGCGGATTCGACGTGTGGATTTGTATGTCTGTCAGAGCAATATCACTTCAAGAGATGTTGCGGACTCGATGAAATTTAGAAATGTGTGAATCACGGCCAAATACCCATGAATTCCGGACCTGAGTGTAGTGAGTGATGACTGATCAATTAGGTAGGGATTCAGACATACACGACGGGGTGACGCTCGGAGTGGGAGCGGGAGAGGATCCGGTAATCGGCGACGAGGCGACGATTCGCTCCGGGAGCATCGTCTACTCGGACGTCGAGATCGGTGACGGATTCACGACCGGCCACAACGTTCTCGTCCGCGAGGAGACGACCATCGGTGACGACGTCTTGCTGGGCACGGCCACCGTCGTCGACGGGCGGACGACCATCGGTTCCGGCGTGAGTCTCCAGACGCGCGTCTACGTTCCGGCGGAGACGACGATAGGCGACGACGTGTTCGTCGGCCCCGGCGCGGTGTTGACGAACGACCCGTACCCCGTTCGGCAGGACGTAGAGCTATCCGGGCCGACGCTGGAAGACCACGTTTCGGTCGGCGCGAACGCGACGATTCTCCCCGACGTGACCGTCGGCGAGGGATCGTTCGTCTCCGCCGGGGCCGTCGTCACGGAGGACGTGCCCCCGGAGACGCTTGCAGTCGGTGTCCCCGCCGAACAGCGCCCCCTACCAGAACCACTCGACGAAGAAAACCACATCCGGTAATGACGATATCAATCTCCAACCCGCAACTCGGGCAAGACGAGATAGAGCGCGTAACAGAGGTCATCGAGGGAGGTATGCTCGCCGACGGTCCGGAGGTCCGGGCCTTCGAAGACGAGTTCGCCTCGTACTGCGGTGCGGAGTACGCGGTAGCGACTGCGAACGGGACCACGGCGCTCCACGCTGCGCTCGAAGCGCTCGACGTCGGTCCCGGCGACCGAGTGGTGACGACGCCGTTCACGTTCATCGCCACCGCCAACGCCATCACGCTCTCCGGCGCGGAACCGGCGTTCGTCGATATCGACCCCGAGACGTACAACATCGACCCCGACCGACTGGAGCGACGCCTCCGCGACGGCGAACGGGTGGACGCCGTCGTCGCGGTTCACCTGTACGGCCTCCCGGCGGACGTGACGCGACTCCGGGAACTCGCAGACGAGTACGACTTCTCGCTGGTCGAGGACGCCGCGCAGGCGCACGGCGCGACGGTGGACGGCGAACGCGTCGGCACCTTCGGCGACGCGGCGTGCTTCTCCTTCTACCCGACGAAGAACATGACGACCGGCGAGGGCGGCATGATAACGACGGACGACCCCGACGTCGCCGCGAACGCCGCCCAGTTCGTCGACCACGGGCGCACCGAGGGCTACGAACACGCCGAGGTGGGCCACAACTTCCGGATGACGAGCATCGCCGCCGCCATCGGGCGCGTCCAACTCGACCGCCTGCCGACGTACACGGAGCGACGCCGGGAGAACGCCGAAACTCTCACCGAGGAACTGGCCGACTCGCCGGTCCGGACTCCGACGGTGCCGGACGGCCGAACGCACGTCTTTCACCAGTACACGATTCGCTACGAGGACCGGGACGCGCTCAAGTCGGAACTCGCCGAACGCGACGTGGACGCCGCCGTCTACTACCCGGTTCCGCTCCACCGGCAGGAAGCGTACGAGCACGTGACCGCCGACGCGCCGGAGAGCGAACGGGCGGCCGAGGAGGTTCTCTCGTTGCCCGTCCATCCGGGCGTCTCGTCGGACGACGCCCGCGACGTCGCGGGCGCGGTTCGGGAGGTGGTTCGATGAGAGCACCGGACGTCACCGCAGGCGTCGTCGGCGTCGGGTCGATGGGGCAGAACCACGTGCAGGTGTACTCTGAACTCGCGAGCACCGACCTCGTGGGCGTGGCGGACGCCGACCGGGAACGGGCGCGGTCCGTCGCCGAGGAGTACGGCACGTCGGCGCTCTCTCAAGTGGAACTGCTCGAACGGGCGGACGTGGTGTCCATCGCCGTCCCGACGAAGTACCACGCGCCGATAGTCCGCGACTGCATCGACGCGGGCGTGGACGTCCTCGTGGAGAAGCCGTTCGTGGACGACGTGGAAGTGGGCAGAGAACTCGCCGCCTACGCCGACGAACGGGACGTGGTGCTGCAGGTGGGACACATCGAACGGTTCAACCCCGCCGTCTCGGCGTTGTTCGACCTGCTGTCGGACATCGAACCCGTCGCCGTCACGGCGAACCGCCTCGGCCCGCCGTTGGAGGGCCGTCAGAGCGGCGACGACGTCGTGATGGACCTGATGATTCACGACATCGACGTGCTGTTGGCGATGGCCGGGTCGGAGATAGCGTCGCTGTCCGCCACCGGAACGGAGGACCAACGGTACGCGACGGCCCAGATAGCCTTCGAGGACGGACTCGTCAGCACGCTCCGGGCGAGTCGGATCACGCAGCGGAAGATTCGAACGCTCGAAATCACGGCGGAAGAGTGCCTCGTCAACATCGACTACATCGACCAGTCGGTTCGCATCCACCGCCAGTCGCACCCCGAGTACAGGCGCGACGACGGCACCATCCGCTACCGACACGAGAGCGTCACCGAACGCCCGATGGTGAACACGGGCGAACCGCTGAAGCGCGAACTCCAGTCGTTCGTGGAGGCGTCGGTGAACGGCGACGAACCCGTGGTCACCGCCGAGGACGGCATCCGCGCCATCGAAGTCGCACAGCGGATTCGAGACGAGGCGTCCGGGAAGCGCCCCGAACAGATAGAGGCGCGGTGGTAGCGTGACGGGACTCTACGACGCCCCCCTCTCGGAGGCGGAACGGCGCGAGGCGTTCCTCGATGGGTCGGTTCCGGTCGCCGTCTACGGACTCGGGAAGATGGGACTTCCCCTCGCGGGCGTCTACGCGGAGACGACGGGCAACGTCCTCGGCGTGGACATCGACGAGGACGTGGTCCGCGGTATCAACGACGGCGAGTGCCACGTGGACCGAGAGCCCGGACTGGACGAACTCGTCGCAGAACAGGTCGAACGCGGCCACCTCCGCGCGACGACGGCCATCGACGAGGCGGCGGCCGAGGCCGCCCACCACGTCGTCATCGTCCCGACGCCGTTGACGGACGACCGGACCCCGGACCTCTCTGCGTTGGAGGCGGTCGTCCGCGGTATCGGGTCGGGCATCGACCCCGGCGACACCGTCGTGGTGGAGTGCACCGTCCCGCCGGGGACGTGCGAGCAGATGGTCACCTCCCTCGTCCGCGAGGAGGGCGGCCTCGAACCCGGCGAGTACGGCGTCGCGTTCTGCCCGGAGCGGACCTCTAGCGGGCGAGCGCTGAAGGACATCCGCGGGTCGCACCCGAAGGTCGTCGGCGGCATCGACGACGAGAGCACCCGCGTCGCGGAACTCGTCTACGGCGAGATAACGACGAACGAGGTGCTCCCCGTCTCGGACGCGACGACGGCGGAGTCCGTCAAACTGTTCGAGGGGCTCTACCGCGACGTGAACATCGCCTTGGCGAACGAGTTGGCCCGCATCCGCGACGAACTCGACATCGACGTGAACGAGGCCATCGAGACGGCCAACACGCAACCGTTCTGCGACATCCACGACCCCGGACCGGGCGTCGGCGGCCACTGCATCCCCTACTACCCGTACTTCGTCACCACACGGGTGGAGAGCGAGACGCCGCTAATCCACACCGCTCGGGAGGTCAACGACAGCATGCCCGAGTTCACCGTCCGGAAGGTCCGCGAGGAACTCGACGCGACCGGTCGCGACGCCGCCGACGCCACCGTCCTCGTGTTGGGCCTCACCTACCGTCCCGGCGTCGCGGAGACGGCGGCGACGCCCGCGAAACCCATCATCGAGCGACTCTCCGGCCTCGGCGCGAGCGTCCTCGCCGCGGACCCGATGCTGTCGGGATCGGACTTCGAGGAGTTCGACGCCACGCCCGTCGAGAGCGACGAGGTGACGGAGACGGACCCCGACGCCGTCGTCCTCGTCACGCCCCACGAGGAGTTCCTGACGCTCGATTGGGACGCCTTCGACGACCTGGTGATAATCGACGGGCGCGACGCTCTCGGCGAAACCGAGACGGGCCACCGCGTCTACACGATCGGAAGCGGGTGATGCCCGCCGCGACCGTCTCTCGCGTTCCGACTTCTCTTCGCTCCGTGGTCTCTCTTTGCTCTGTAACGCCGCTTCGCTCGGCGACTCCTCCCTTCTCGGCGGCTACCCGCCGACGTCCAACTGCTCGATAGAGAGGTTCTCCGTGTTGATGGAGGAGTTCACCTTCGAGATGGGCTGTCCGGTCACCTTGATGGTCGTTCCGACGACCGAGCAGTCCTTCGAGTCCACGAACTTGAACCCGGTTCGTTGCTGGCCCTCTTGGACGACGCGGCAGTTCTCGAAGGAGGTACCGTCGCGCTGTTTGATGGCGACGGCGCGCCCGTACGCCGCCGCCCCGCTGACTTCGACGTTCTGGAACTTCGAACCGGTCGGCGCGCCGGACCGCTGAACCGGAAGCGCGTTGATGGCGTGGATGCCGTTTCGGTCCACCACGATGTTCGTGTCGCGTACCGTCGCCCGGCCCGTGTCGGGGTGGAAGACGAGTGCGCCGAACCCGGTGCCGGCGTTCTTGCCCAGCCGTATCTTGCAGTTCTCGACGACCTGTCCGTGCTTCCCTCTGAGGCGGATGCCGCGGACGTTCAGCAACCCGTCGGGGTGCGGCGGCACCTTGTCTACGACGACGCGGGCGTTCTTGACCGTCGAATCGGTCGAACCGATGCGGATGTTCGCGATGTTGTTGTTCTTGTACACCCCTCCTTCGACGTGGACGGGGCCGTCCTGTCCTTGGAAGTTGGGTTCGCTCCGACCGGGCGCGGAGGCGTACAGGCCGTTGTTCGGGAAGTTCTCGACCTTGCAGTTCCGGATGACGATCTCTCCGGCGTGTTCCTTTCCGACGTAGATTCCGATGGCGTTCCCGCCGTTGTGGCCGCCGTCCTTGGCGACGATGTTCTCGACGACGCCGCGACTCGACCCGTCGTGGACGTCGAAGTGGAACGCCGCGGGATTGCTCGGCAGTCGCTTGTCCGGCATCTTCCCCTGTATGCGGAGGTTGCGCGCGACGAAGTTGCCGTTGCCGAGAATCTGGATGACGCCCCCGTGGCCGTCCTTCGTGAAGTCGAAGTTCATCCCGTCGATGTAGAAGTCCTCGACTTCGAGGAATCGAACGAACAGGTTGTCTATCTCCGTGGCCGGGACGGTGGGGACGATAGTCGGCGCGGCCCCCTTCTCCGAAATCAGCCCGGTGTTCGTGTATCCGTTGAATTCCAGCTTCTGAACCGGGTACTTACCGCCCGGAAAGACCAGAAGCGTGTCGTCCGCGAGCAGATTGTTGAGTTGCTCGTCTATCGGTTCGTCGCCGCCCGGCGTAATCCCGGCGTCGGCGACGTTCTTCACCGTGCCGAACCGACTCTGGAGCGACTCCGGCCGTTCGATGTTGGGGTTCGCGTCGGTCGGTCCCCCCGTTTCGCCGGTCGGCTCCGGTCCGGTGTCGCCGCCGCATCCGGCCACAGCGACGCCGAGGGCGGACAGTCCGCCGTACTTCAGGAACTGACGGCGGTTCATTCCGCGTCCTCCTCGCGCGTAAAACTCGTCTCGACGCCGGTGCACACCTGCGGCTCCAACATGGTCTGTACTCTCCCCCACGAAGCCAATCGTTATGTCCCCTCTTCCGGTCGGAAAAACGCGACGTTTCGACGATTAGTTTCGGGTTTCCGACCATTCCAGCGAACGCGCCCGAGCCGTCGGTTTCTCCGGACTGTCTCGGCTCGGAAGGTGTCGTTCGACAGACCGGCGTCGAATTGCGCGGCGCAAAAGACTATATATTTCAGAGTGCGAACAGTTCGTATGACGTACGACCCCGAGGACACCTCGAAGGGTGACGAGTACCGCCATCCCGACGGGACGCGCGAAGTCGTCTTCGCTCTCGCGGACGGGCGCGTTCTGACGGTGAAAGAGTATCCCGACGACGAGTCGTTCGACGACGGCGTGGCGGACGCGACGTACGTGGGCGTCGAAGACGACATCGCCGACCTGCCGGACGCGTCGTCGTTCGAGGTGGACGGCGCCGAGGAGTGACGCGACGACCGACCGCTAGGCGTCTTCCTCGCGGTCGTAGCGCGCGTCGAGGTGGTCGTTGACGCGTTTGTCCGCCACCATCGCCACGAGGACGAGTGCGGCGCTGAGCGCGAATCTGACGACGCCGCCGTTCGACTCGCCGTCGCGTTCGACGGCCGAACGCGCGACGCTCGCGACGCCGGCGAGTCCGGCGAACAGGCTCAGGCCGTACAGGGCCGCCGGGGCGTAGACGCCCGCCGGGAGGTACTGGAGGGTGATGCGCCACAGGAAGTTCCGCAGTAGCATCCCCGAGACGTTCGGAATGTACGTCGAGTACCGGATGTGGCTCTCCTCGTCCTCGTAGATGCCCGGAACGGGCACGTCCGCGACGTGCATCTCCGCGACGTTGAGTTTCACGAGGAGGTCGTTGCAGTAGCCGTAGAACTCGTACATCTCCTCGATATCGACGGCCTCCAACGCCTCCAGCGAGATGGCCGTGTAGCCGTTCTGCGGGTCGCCGATGCCCCAGTATCCGCTCGATATCTTCGTGAGGTACGTGAGGATGACGTTGCCGACGAACCGGAACGTCGGCATGTCCGCCCTGTCCTCGGCGTCCAGCAGTCGGTTGCCCTTCGCGTAGTCCGCCTCGCCCTCGATTATCGGGTCGATGACGGTGCTCAACTGGTCGGGGTCCATCTGTCCGTCCGCCCCCATCACCGTCGTCACGTCTATCTCCTCGTCTCTCGCCCGGAGGTAGCCGGTCTTGATGGCTCCCCCGACGCCGCGGTTCTCCTCGTGTTGAATCGGCACGACTCGCCCCTCGTCGTCCTCCTCGGCGAATCGCCGAATCTCGTCCCACGTCCCGTCGGTGGAGGCGTCGTCGATGACGTACACCCTATCGACGAACTCGGGAACCGTCGCGAGGACGTCGTAGACGAACGGTTCTTCGTTGTACGCTGGTACGACGACGCCGACTGTGTGTTCCTTGTACATTGTCGTGAAAGTACGCCGCCGTCTCCGTCAGACCGCGCGGCGGATGTCCCGTATGCCGTCTTCGTACCCCTCCTCGGGGCATTGTTATACTCTACATACAACTCGCGTGCGCGAGTCCCGCGTACCGTCCAACGGCTAACACGGCGTTAACGGCGTGCGAAGACGGTGTTCCGCGTCGAGAAGGCGCGAGCGGTCAGGCGCTTCCCTCCGAGACGTCGACGTACAGTCTGAGGGTCCGGTAGGCGTCTTCGGCGGTCGGGTCGGCCGGAGCGTCGCCGCGGTACAGCAGGTACGTCAGGCGGACGTCCTCACCGCTCGCCGCCGGCGTCACCGAGTGGTTGAGGTACGCCGTCTCTCCGCTCTCGACGCTCGCGTTCAGGCGCCGCAACTCCTCGCTCGCGACCACCTCGGTGTCGTTTCCGCTTCCGTTGGTCCGGACTCGCTGTTGGAGGACGACGACGGTGTACTCCTGCGACTGCCCTTCGTGGTTCGCCACCGCCGCGGTCAACTGCGTCGGTTCGCCGACGGTGAGGTCGCGCGGGTAGTCGTTCGCGACGAGTTCGCCGGACTCGTTCTCCGAGAGGACGTAGAACTCGGTGAACGAGTCGCCCTGCGGGGACGGCGGCGCGGCGAGGGCGTACGCCGTCGTGGCGAGTGCGAGAAAGAGGCTCGCCGCCAAGACGACGTTCAGGGCAGTCCCGACGGTTGAGTCGCCGCGGAACGACCACCCGCCCGCGACGGCCGAGGGGACGGCGGGGGTAAAGCGCTCCCGCCGGGGGACCGACGACCGGCGCGCGACGGCGGCTACCGCGAACGCCAACGTGAGCGCCGTCACCGCGACGACCATCGGGACGCGCCGGACGCCGAACGGGGTGAAGTTCACCGCCAGCGCCGTCGCCGAGACGAGTATCACGCTGGCGAGGACCGAGAGCACGACTCTCGCCGGCCCGTCGAGTCCCCGCGCCAACCGCGGAATCACCTCTTCGCCGTTCGCCTCCCGAACCGCGGCCCGCCTGACGTAGAGTGCGGAGACGAAGGCGTACCCCGGTAGGAAGACGAGGAGCGGTAACACGAAGACGACCTGAATCGGAGACCCCGAGAAAAAGGGGACGAAGACCATCGCGGCGGCCAGTAGCGTCGCCAGTACGACGACGACCAAGTCCCACGGACGACCCGCGCGCGACGCCTGCGGCGTTCGCTTCTCTGCCATACAGTCGCGTGATTCGGGAGGAGGCTTTGTTATACGACGCATAGCGCCCGACGCCGGGCTTATTGGCGTCCGAGAGCGGGGGTCAGTGCGTCATCACCCCACTACCCCACTACGATCGAACACATCTGCACGTCGCCGTTGTCGTACAGCATGTGCTGGTCCGGCGGACAGATCTGTCGCGACGAGAAGTCGCGTACCACGACGGAGTCTTCCTCGCCGGTCGCGTACATCGACGCGCCGTAGGACTGGTACTCCCTGTAGACGGTGACGCCCTGCGCGACGGGTTCACCCCGGTCGTTCAACTCTATCGGCACCGCCAAGTGCCCCCCGGCGCGCGTTATCATCGCTCGGTAGGGGTGGTCGGTGTAGAGCGGTGCGCTCGGCGACGGGTTCGTCGCCCGAATGGTGTTTATCGCCGCCAGTTCGGACTCCGTGTTCGAGTACCGCGGGTTGTAGTTATCGAACACCGGGTCGTCTATCGTCGCCTTGTCCGCGACGAGCATCGCGCCCGGGAACACCAGCGCGAACACCACGACTGCGGCGACGATGCCCCTCGAGGGGAGGTTGCGCGCCAGCGCGTACAGTCCGATGGTCCCGATGACGACCATCGGGACGTACATGAACGCTATCCAGCGACCGGGGAGGAACGTCCGGATGCCGAACACGGGCAGGATGTACGCGAAGACCATCATCCCGACGGTGGCGGCGATGAGCGTCACGCCGGACTCGCGCAGGCGACTGCGGTTGAGGACGACCAGCGAGCCGAACACCGTGAGGAAAAAGAGGAGGAAGAAGCCGAGTTCGTTGATGTAGGGGATGTACGGCGCCAGCGGACCCTGCGCCCCGGCCGCCGCGGCCGAACTGCTCCCGCCGGCGAGGTTGAGAAAGCCCGCGGAGCGAGCGAGCGTCACCTGAACGAGGACGAGCATCCGCGTGACGAACGACGTTCCGCTTATCGGCGTCAGCATCCAGTCGACGACGAGGACGACGGTGTAGACGCCGACGACGCCGAGGAGTTTCTTCGGGTCGGTCGCGCGAACGCTCGACCACCCCGTCCGCGGAATCACGTCGTACGCGAACAGGAGCGTCGCCGCCGCCGCCGACAGGAGGAGCACGAGCGTCACGAACGCCGACACCTGGTGGGTGAGGATGACGCCGATGCCGAAGAACAACACCAGCCCGTAGTCGCGCGCCGTCGCGTCGAGGTGGAAGATGCGGACCAACGCGTACACGACGCCGAGGAACAGCGCCAGACCGAGGCTGGTCGGGATGAGGTGCAGTCCCCACCGAACGACGTGGTCGCCGACGGCGAACAGGCCCACCGCGAACACCGCCCACCGGGGCGTGACGAAGAACCGCGAGATGCTGTAGACGAGGACGAAGAAGACGGACATGACCGTGCCGACGGTGAGGAACAGGGCCTGTCGCATCGAGACGCCGAGGAACTCGGTGGCGACGACGACGAGGAGGTGGTACAACGGGGCGGCGACGTACTTCACGTCGGAGATGGCAGACAGCGACCCCGCGCGGAGAATCGAGGCGGCGTACTCGCCGATGTGCGTCCAACTGTCGATGCCGATGAACCCCGGCGTGGTGTACAGGCCGACGAACCGGACGACGACGGCCAGCGCCGTTATCTCCGCGAGCAACAGCCACGGCCTGAACTCGGCTTCGTCGGTGAACAGCGCCTGACAGAGGATGAGCGAGGCGACGACGCCGCTGGAAACGAGGAACAGGGGCGAGCGCGTCCCCGCCTGAATCGCGAGGAGGAGCAAGCCCGAGATACCGACCGCGACCGCCGCGACGGAGAGTTTCGTGAACGCGACGCCGAGGCGCGGCAGTTCCGTCTCTCGCCTGTCGTACCACGTGACGAACAGGTAGAGCAGACACGCCACGCCGAGAAGGACCGGAATCGTCGTGATGTAAATCTGCGAGGAGTAGAAGCGCAGGAAGAACAACAGGAAGGCGACTATCAGCCCGACCGCCGCCGCGAGAACGTCGAGTTGGCGGCTCAACAGGTCGTGGGTGTGCTTCATGCGCCCACCTCCGTTCTCGGGGCTCCGAGGACGCTCTCGTACACCGCGATGATGTTCTCTCCCATCCGTTCGAGGCTGTACTCCCGCACGTGCTCGCGCCCGTCGAACGCGTCGCCGTCGGTCACTGCGTCTGCGACGCCGCGGGCCAACTCTTCGTCGTCGTCGCTGACGACGGCGCCCGGAATATCGGCGGCGTACTCGGCGATGTCGCCCACGTCCGTCGTCACGACGGGGCGGTTACAGGCGAGTGCCTCCCGGACGGAGTTCGGCGACCCCTCCCACTTCGAGGTGAGAAGGAGGGCGTCGGCGGCGTTCACGTACGTCGGCATCCGTTCGTGCGGGACGCCCGAAATCGTCTGGAGTTCGATATCCTCGCCGAGTCGTCTCTCGGCGCGTTCGACGACGCGTTTCGCCCGGGGGTAGTCCTTCGCGTCGCGCGCCGTGTCGTACGGGAACAGCACGTGGTTCTCGTCGCGCGTCCACCCGACTTCCTCCCGCGCCGGTCCCTTCGGCGCGGGCGAGAATAGGTCCATGTCGATGCCGTGCGGGACGACGGTGCACTCGACGCCGAGTTCCTCGCGCATCTCCTCGGACATCACGATGACGGCGTCGGCCAACTGCGCGCACCACTCGCTGAGAGCGCCGTACTGCCCCATCACGTCCGACCCCCAAAGCGAGAGGACGACCGGACGGGTCGGTTGCGCGAGGGCGGCGGGGGCGGTCAGCCCGTAGTTCGCGTGTACGACGTCGTAGTCGCCGTTCCACGCCTCTCGCAGGGTGTCCCGGTAGAACGAGGCGTACTGCCGGAGCGACCGGGTGCCCTCCGGCGGGCGCGGGACGGTCACCACGTCGCAGACGACGCCCTCGTCCTCCAACACGTCCACCTGCTGTTCGAAGAACGGTCTCCGCGTCGTGACGAGTTGCAGCGTTCGTATCATCTGTCGAATGCCCGCGAACGCGGCGTCTCTTCCGCAGCGTCGTGCTCTCTGGACGGACGGCGGCGGTGACGAACCGCGGACATCACGTTCTCACCTGCCGTTCGGGGCGGTGAGCGGCGGAGACTTCTCTAAACATAACCGAAGATAGCGGTTTCCGGAGGTTTTGTTAATAGCGGGCTACACCGTCTCCCCCGCGCTAACGGGCGTATAATAGTCCTTCTGCCGGGAAAGTCGGTGAGAACGATTGGTTCACGTTCACTCCGGCGGAATCTCCCACCGGGCGTCCGACCCGAGGGCCCACAGCGCTCGATTGACCGCGCCGCGAACGAGCACCGTCTTCCACGGCGTCAGGGAGTAGTAACTGCCCGAGGCGTTCTCGACGCCCTCGTAGCCGTCTTCGACCAAGAGCAGGGCCTCCCGAAGGAGCGTCGCCGTCGTCTCCGCGGACCGCCAGAGGATGTCCTTCGGCGTGTCGAACAGCCCGATTTTGAACCGGTCGCGACAGAGGATTCGGCCGTCGTCGAACTCCTCGGTGAGGAAGTGGACGGACGCGCCGCCCCACCGTTTGCCGTTGGCCCACTGGACCCTGTGCATCGCGGGCCCGCGGTAGTCCGGCAGGTACGACCCGTGGCAGTTCAGCGCCGCCGTCTCGGGCATCTCGATCACGTCGCCCGGAATCAACTTCGTCCACCCGCAGGAGACCAGATACGCGAACGACTCCTCGTCCGTCACCGTCTCGACGGCGGCGGCGGGCGACCCCGGGTCCTCGGCGACGGCGTAGCGGACGCCTCGCCGCCGGAGCGAATCGACGAGTCGCCCCTCGGAGTCGTCCACGACCACCCGCGGGTCGTACCGCTCTTTAAACGACGCACTCGAGAGGAGACTCTGTAACGTCACCGTCGCCTTCACCGCGTCCGCGGGCATCAGGAGGACGAGCGTTCGGCCGTCGGACTCCCCCTCAGAACGGGTCATCGCCGCCCCTCCAGAGGTTCAGCGCCCACCCCATCGACGTCGCCAGTCCGCCGGGTGCGACCCACGCGCGCAGGTCCCTCGGGTCGATATCGACGCGCGCGGGCGGCCACGCCAACGACGCCAGCGACCGGGGAAGCGACTCCTCCTCGTGTTTCAGCGAGAAGTACACCTCCCGGAGGGGGAACACCATCTCGCCCGTCTCCGACGGCGACCCCTCGAACGACTCCCGGGGAATGTCGAGACTGCTCGCGACGAGGGTGCTCGCGAAGCGATAGCCGTACCGACTCGCGAGGGCGTAGGAGGCCCAGAACTTGGGGTTTATCTCCATGAGCACCCACTCGCCGTTCGCCGCGCGCTTGTACTCGACCAACGCCACGCCGTTCCAATCGAGGGCTTCGAGGAGCGCCTTCGATTTGGCGGCGAGTTCCTCGTCCCGCAGAATCCGCACTCTCGTTCCGGTACCGCCCTCGCGGGGGATGGAGCGAACCTCGTCCTGTCCGAATTCGAGTTCCGGCGTCCCGTCGTCGAACAGGAGACCTATCGCGTACGTGTGACCGTCGCCTTCCACGTACTCTTGGACGATGATGTCGCCGCCCTCCTCGCGGTGGCGCAACTCCTCGTAGGCCTCCCAGAGGTCGTCCTCGCTCTCGACTTTCGAGACGATGTTCCGGCCGGCCTCCTTCTCGGCTTTCAGGAAGACGGGGTACGGCAGTTCGCTCGCGTCCAACTGCGGGTCGGCGTCCGGGCCGGTCGGCAGTCGGCCGTACTCCTCGGGCGTCCGGATGCCGACGCTCTCGGCGACGGCGGCGGTGTCGCCCTTGTCGAAGGCCGTCTCCAGAGCCTCCGAAGACGGAAGGCGGAACGCCACGCCGTCGGGAATCTCGTCTCGAATCTCGTCTAACACCTCGACGGTGAGGTGGCCGACGGGCAGGACGACGTCGGGGTGGAACCGCTTTATGGCGCGGAGCACCGACGCGGCGTGCTTCGCTCTGTCCTCCTCGGCGGGCGGGACGACTACTCCCCGATCGCAGTACCGCGACTGCACGATGGGGTTCGTCTCCTCCTCGCCGACGCCGACGACTCTCGCGTCCAAGTCGCGGGAGAGTTCGGCGGCTATCTGCAGGGCGTACACGTGGTGTCTGCCGAGAATCATCACCGTCGGCGGCGCGTCGCGCTTCCGCGGTTCGTTCGCTTCGTTCGGCGGCGCGGCCGTCTCCTCGGCGGGTGCGGTAGCGTCGCTCATCGGTGTGCGGCGTCGTAGACGAGGTCCAGCATGGTGTTCGTCACGTCCGGTTTGTCCTCGACGAGTCGCCGTCGCCGTTCCTCCCACGCGCCGTCGCTCTCGGGGTTCTCGACTATCTCGGAAATCTTCCGCATCGCGGCGTCCTCGTCGGCGTAGGAGAACAGCAGTCCGTACTCCTCCTCCAGTTCGACGAAGTTGTTCATGTCGCCGTCGCCGACGACGGAGTTCGCGCGTATCGCGGGCGTGCCGAGGAGTGCGGCCTCCGTGGGCATCGTCTGGGAGTCGCCGACGTACAGGTCCGCGTGGTACAGCAGGTCGTGAATCCGGTGGGCCGGAACGGAGATGCGGTACTCCTCGAACTCCGGGGGAAGTTCCTCCTCGCTCGTGATGTACACGTCGCCGCGTTCGGCGAGGTACTCGACGAGTTCTCGCTTCCCCTCCGGCGAGAGCCCCTGACTCCCCACGTCGTGGTAGGCGTCCCACCCCGCGAATCGGAGGACGAAGAACGGGTCGTCCGGTTCGACGCCGTACTCCCTGAGCACGTCGGCGTCGGGTTCGAACCAGTCGGGGTGGAGGTACGACAGTTCCTGAAAGCCGACGATGTCGTGTTTCCGGGCGGGGACGGGCACGTCGAATCCCGGCGGCGTGCATATCTTGTCCACGAACGGACAGGTCGCGCCGTGGTAGAGCGCCCGTATCGCCCGCGAGCGGAGGATGGTGTCCTTGAAGATGACGTTCCGACTGCCGGTCATCCGCGAGACGTGTACCGCGGGCGGATTGAGGCGACTCACTATCACGTCCGGGTCGAACGACCGGGCCAGAGAGAACATCTTCGCCTCCCGCTTGGCCCACTCGGCGGCGAGTGCGGGCGCGCCGCCGTCGCGTTCGGCGGTGAGGGGCGTGTGGTCGATGCCGTACTGGTCGAGGAGGTCTGTCGTTATCTCCTTCTCGCGGGACGTGACGTGGACGCCGTGTCCGTCGGCTTCGAGTTCCCAGTACGCGTTCTTGAACAGGTGAACCTGCGCCGGGTGGTTGACGTCGAACAGTACTCTCATCTCATCTCACCAAGTTGAGCACGCGCTTGCCGGCGTTCATCGTGAAGTCCTTCGCGTTCTCGACGACCATCTCGGTGGAGTCCTTCGCCCAGCGGTTCGGGTGCGTGAGGAGACAGAGTCGGGGTATCTCCCGGTTTTCGAGGAGGCCGATGAGTTCGCTCGTCTCCCCGACCTGCCGTTGCTTTCCGTCCTCGCCGACGGTGTGGTCCTTTATCTTCAACGCGCCGTCCTCCCACGTCCGGCCGGTGTCGGAGAAGTAGATGACGTCGGCGAAGTCCATCGAGAGGTACGCCTCCCCGAGGAGGCCGTACTCCTCGAACTGCCCTTCGGGGGCGGATGCCCACATGTCGCGGTTATCGTACGACGTGAGCGGATTGCCGTGCATGCACGCCGTCCGAACCTCCGCGAGTTCGCGGAGGCGTTCGAGTTCGCTCCGGAAGCTATCGTGGGCCGCCGCCACGTCGCCCTCCGCCCGGTCCATGTCCTCGTAGTGGTAGCCGATTTCGTGGCCGAGCGCGTCGATTTGGCGTATCAAATCCGGGCGGAACACCTTCTCTATCGTCCGGAAGTAGTAGGTGCTCGGCACGTCGAGTCGGGCCTCCAGACGCGCCATCGCGAGCGCGTTCTCCGGCTTCCGGTCCACGTCGTGGCGGTGGACGACGAACCGTTCCGGCAACTCGTCCGCTCGCTTCCGCGTGAGGTACTGGCGGACGGTGAGGTGGTCGTACCCGGCGTCGAGACCCGCCCGCAGGAGTTCCTCGTACCTCTCGAACGTGAACTCCCCCATCATCGGTCGTTCACCGCTCGATTCGCTCTCTCCGACCGTTCTCGCCGCCGTCGGCGAACGCTCCCGCTCCCCGCGCGGTCGTTTCGACCGCTCGCCCCGGTACGGCGACTCCCTCGCCCGGTTGCGAGCGGTCCGTCCGCGGGAGGAGACTCTCGCCCGACGTCCGTTCGTTGAATCATGTGTCTCTCCTGTTGCGCGTTAGAGCGCGCTCGTAGACTCGGTGTCGGCCGGCGTCCTTTGTTATACAACGGGTAGATTTCACGCGCGGCGAAACGGACGCAGCGGTCGGTAGCGCTCCGATACGGCCGATACGTCGTTTCAATAATGCTGTATATTTAGGGGAATACGCGCCCAATAACAATCTCTCGATTGGGTGAGAACGTACCATGGGTTCCGTCGTCATCTCCCTCGACGCCGAACTCGGGTGGGGGTACGTCGATTACGACGACCCGCCCGCCCGCGTCCGGCACGCGCGTTCCGGGTGGCGAACGCTGCTCTCGATGTTCGACGAGTACGACGTTCCCGCGACGTGGGCCGTCGTCGGTCACCTGATGCTCGAAGACTGCGACGGCGAACACGCGGACGTGCCCGCCTCGGAGGGGTGGTTCTCGAAGGAACGCGACTCCGGGCGGTTCGGCTCCGACCAGCGATTCGGCGGCGGACTCGTCAAGGCCGTCGCGGACGCGTCGGCGGACCACGAACTCGGCTCGCACTCCTTCTCGCATCCGGAGTTCGACCGGATCGACCGCGCGTGGGCGGACGCCGAAGTCGCGCGGTGCGTCGAACTCGCCGACGAACGCGGCTACGACCTCGACTCCTTCGCCTTCCCGCGGAACAGCGTCGGCCACAGGGACGTGCTCGCGGAGCACGGCTTCACCTGTTACCGCGGCGTCTCGCCCGTCGTCGACGCCGACTCGCCGCTGAAACCCCTCCGGACGTTGACCGGCGGGACGCCCCTCGACCGGCGGTCGTTGCTCGTCGCGCCGCGAACCGACGACCACGGACTCGTGAACGTCCCCGCGTCGCTGTACCTGTTCAGTTTCGAGGGGACGGCGCAGCGAATCGCCGACCCGATTCTCGGCGACCCCATCGTCCGGGCGGCGAGGCGCGGCATCGATCAAGCGGCCGACGGAGACGGCGTCTTCCACGTCTGGCTCCACCCGAACAACGTCTGGCGGGAGTACACCAGAGAGCGCGTGCGAGCGATTCTGGAGTACCTGGACGAACGCCGCCGCGACTCCGCGCTGACCGTCGAGACGATGAACTCCGTCGCGGAAGCAGTTCGCTGACTCTGATTTCGTCTACTCGCCCGCGGGCGTGTGCACCGACGGATCGGCGACCTGAACCGTCTCGATACGGTCCAGCGGATACTCGATCGCCGGGCGCGGCGGGTCGCGGAATCCCCAGATGATTCCGCACAGCGTCAGCATCTGTCCGAGGATGAGACTCACGGCCTCGGTGAACCCCTTCTCCGAGGCGAGCGCGTAGAACCCCGCCGCCGTCATTACGAGCCACCCGACGAGGAGTGGCGGCGAGAGGAGCGAGAACGCGCCGAGCGCACCCCACGCCCCGACGAGCAGTTTGTTCCGCATCCGACGGAGGTGGCGCACCAACCGCCGCGGCGAGTCTGTCGACTTTCGAATCGCCTGTCCCGCCCCCGTGACGTACCCGTTCCGAAGCCTCCGGAGGGGTTCCGTCGGCCCGGACGCGACCGGATGTTCCGCGACGACGACGGGGAGGCGACAGAGGCGGTACCCCGACTCGCCGAGTCGGAATCCGAGGTCGATGTCTTCGAGCGACCGGAGGAACGGGTCGAACCCGCCGACGGTTCGGAGCTTCTGCGCGTCGTACAGGGCCACGCCCCGAACCGCGCCGACGGTCACTACCTCGTCGTGGTCGCGGTTCTCGTTGAGGTGGCCGTCCACGGCGGCCACGTCGGGGCGCTCCCGGAGAAGGTCGCACGCCCGCGGTAACCAGCCGTCGGTGACGTCCATGTCGCCGTCGACGAACAGGACGAACTCACCGTCCGCGGCGTGCGTTCCGACGTACCTCCCCGCCGAGGGCGTCGAGAGGTCGTCCGACGGTATCTGTAACACCGTGATTGGGTACTCGCGCGCGATATCGACGGTACCGTCCGACGAGTTCGAGTCCACGAGGATGACCTCGAACGGCATCCCCTCGCACAGCTCGAACACCGAGTCGAGACACCGGGAGATGCGGTCCGCCTCGTTGTACGTCACGACGACGACGGAGACGGTGGGGTTCGCCGCGTCGTCGTCGCCAGGTTCGATCCGGCGGGCTGCCGAGGTTCCCTCGGCAACGTCTTCGGACTGCGACGCGCCGCTTCCCGCGACCGGTTCCGAGCCGACGTTTCCGACGTTGCTATCGCTCATGAGTGTGTGGGAACATAGATATCAGACGCCTCTCCGGTTGTGCAACATGAACTGCTCGATTCGGTGTCTTCCTCGCGACGGTGTTTTGTTAGCCATCTCATAGTAGTCGCGCGGTAGCGAACGCTTCCGATTACAGTCTCCTGAACCGACTCGAAGTCGTGTGTCCGCGACTGTGAGTCACTCTGCGGCGAGTTTCTTCCTCGTCGCAAACGTCGCCGCTCGCACCGACGACATCGACGCGAGCATCCGCGGAACGGCGGACCGCTTCGCCGCGGTCACCGTTTCGGGACGCGTTCGCGCGACGCTCGATTTGGCTGGCATGAATATTCCTGATCGACCATAGGAACGCTATAACAAAGCGAAATACGGCAATGGAAAGGAGTGATGGATGGGAGCCGCGGAACCGACCTGACGACGCTCTTAGTCGGTATCGATGCGGGCTGTCAGTCCGTGGTAGAACCGCTCTTCGAGGCCGGCGACCTTCCGAACCTCCGGTCGGTGTTTCGGGGCGGCGTCGGCGGACCGCTCGAATCCCAGATTCCGCCCTGGACGGCCAGCGCGTGGCCCTCGATGTACACGGGGAAGAACCCCGGTAAGCACGGCATCTTCGGATTCCTCCACTTCGACGGCTACGAGGAGGACGTCGTCAACGCGACTCGGGTCCGCGAACCGTCCCTGTGGGAACTCCTCGACCACCACGGGCTGACGAGCGTCGTCGTCAACGTTCCGGTGACCTCTCCTCCGAAGTCGTTCGACGGGGCACTCGTTCCGGGCTACGTCGCGCCCGAGAACCCGCCGTGTCACCCCGAGGGCCTCCTCGAAGACGTCCGCGACGAACTCGGCGAGTACCGGGTGTACGCGGACGTAGACGAGACGAAAGACGAGGCGACGTACCGCTCTCTCGTCCGGTCGCGCGGCGAGGCGTTCCGCTACCTCGCCGACCGGTTCGACCCCGATTTCGGTTTCGTCGAGTTCCAACAGACCGACTCCGTGTTCCACGAACACCCGGGGGACGAGGAACTCGTCCGCGCGGTGTACCGCGCGGTGGACGAACAGGTCGGCCAAATCCTCGACGCCTGCGACCCGGACAACGTCGTGGTGGCGAGCGACCACGGGATGGGACCGTACGACCGCTACGAGTTCCGCGTCAACGAGTTCCTCCGCGACGAGGGCTACGTCGAGGCGACGCAGGGAGGCGAGGGGATGCCCTCGTGGGTGAAGATACGCGAAAACCGCCTCCACGGCGGTTCGGAGGAGGAACCGGCCGCGGGCGACGACGAAGACGGCCGGAGTCCGCTCGAAGTCGCCGTTTCGACGGCGGCGAGGTTCGGACTCACGACGGAACGAGTCGCCACCGCCCTGCGCAAGGTGGGCCTCGACTCCGTCGTAGCGCGCGTCGTCCCGGAGGGCGTCCAGAGCGCAGGGATGTCCCACGTCTCCTTTCCCGAGTCGAAGGCGTACATGCGCGACCTGATCGAACTCGGCGTCCGCATCAACCTGGAAGGCCGGGAGCCCGAGGGAACGGTCCCGCAGGAGAGGTACGAGGACGTGAGAGACGAACTGATCGAGGCCCTCAGTTCGGTTCGGACGCCCGACGGCGACCCCGTCTTCGAGGACGTGGCCCGCCGCGAGAAGTACTTCTACGGCCCGGAAGCGGAGAACGCGGTGGACGTGGTGACCGTCCCCTCGAACTTCGACCACTATCTCAGCGCGCAGTTGTACGGCGAGCAGTTCGGCGACCCGACCGAACCGTGGAACCACAAGCGGTTCGGCATCGTCGCCGCGCGGGGCGAGGCGGTGGACGAGTCGGCCGGGGTGCGCGGAGCGCACCTGTTCGACGTCGCACCGACGGTTCTGGCGACGTTCGGGCTTCCGGCGGACGTGCGGATGGACGGCGACCCGTTGGACGCGGTGGAGGCCGCCGGCGAGACGGAGTACCCCGACTTCGACTCCCGCGAGACCGTCGAAACGGACGACGACGCCGTGGAGAAGCGTCTCTCCGACTTGGGGTACCTCGACAACTAACAGAACAATGGCAGACTTAGCGTTCCGAGCACACGACAGCATCGACGCGGTGAACGAAAACCAGTGGAACCACGTCGTCGAACACTCGACGAACGGGAGCGTGTTCCACCGCTACGAGTGGCTGAAAGCGGTGGAGGACAGCCTCGACTACGAACCGAGACACGTCACCGTCGAGAAGAAGGGGAATCCGGTCGCGGTGTTTCCGAACTTCGTCACGGACATCGACTTACCGTCCGTCTCGTCGCTGTTCGAGAACACGCCGCTCTCGTCGGTCGGAGACGCCGCCACGGCGATGCCGTCGCTCGAAGAGGCACCGCTCAGGCGGGTCATCTCCGCGACGCCGGGGTACGGCGGCCCGGCGATAACGACGAACGAGGAGGAGGTCCTCGAACTCCTGATGGAGAGCGTCGACGAAATCTGCGACGGGAACGTCCTCAACCACGTCATCAAGGCCAAGGAGACGGAGTACATGCGGTACGGGAAGTTCCTCGCAAAGCAGGGGTACCAGCCCAAACTGACCGACTGCCGCTTCGAGATAGACCTCACGTACGACTGGGACGACATCGAGGCGAACATGGCCAAAGAGCGGCGCAAGGCGGTCAGAAAGGGCCGGGAGTCGGGGACGACGGTCCGGGAGGTGGACCTGACGACCGACGAACTCAGAGAGACGTACCGCCAGTACCGGGCGAACATGACGCGCGTCCGCGGCCACGTCTACCCCTTCGAGTTCTTCGAGCGACTGGCGGAGGAGATTCCCGACCGCACGAAGATATTCGCCGCCGAAGCCGACGGTGAGGACGTGGGTCGGTACGTCTACTTCCTCGACGACGAACGCGACACGCTCCACTACTACTTCCCGGCCATCGGCGACGAGTCGAACTTCGAGCACTACCCCTCGGAACGCCTTCACGAACACGCCATCAAGTGGGGGAAAGAGCGGGGGTACAACTACTACGACTTCGGGAGCACCGGATCGACGTTCAAAGACGGCGTGTTCCGGTACAAGGAGAAGTACGGCGGGCGACCGATTCCGACGCTCCAGTGGGAGAAGGGACAGTCGCCGCTGCTTTGGGGCGCGTACAAGCTGGCGCGGAGCGCCTACCGGAAGAAAGCATACTGACAATGAGCATCGAAATCGAAGAGATAGGCCGAGACGAGTACGGTACGTGGGATAGCTACGTCGAGCAGTCGCCGAATTCGAACCTGTTTCACCAGTCGAAGGCGCTGGAGCTCCAATCGGAGTTCTCCGGGGCCGAACTGCACGCCCTCGTCGGGTACAAGGGACAGGAACCGGTCGGTCTGTTCCCCCTCTTCGAGATGGAGAAGGGACCGTTCACGGCGGTGTTCTCACCGCCGCCGAAGCTGTGGATTCCCCGTCAGGGGCCCGCGCTTCTGAACATGCAGAAACTGAAGCGCCGGAAGCAGGAACGCCGCCTCAAGCGCTTCATCGACGGGTGCGTGGAGTGGCTCGACGAGAACGTCGACCACGACTACGCGGAGATTCGAACCGCGGGCGACTACCACGACGCTCGTCCGTTCAAGTGGAACGGGAGCGAGGTCACACCCGAGTACACGTACGTCGTGGACCTGACCGTCGGCGAGGACGACCTGCTGGGGCAGTTCAGCAGCGACGCCCGCAGCAACATCCGCAACACCGACGAGGACTCCTACACCGTCGAGGAGGGGACCGTCGAGGACGTAGACCGCATCCTCGAACAGGTGCGCGACCGGTACGAGGCGCAGGGGAAGGCGTTCAACATGGTCCGCGGGTTCGGCCGGAGCCTCTACGAGGCGCTCCCGGAGGGGCAGATTCGCCCCTACGTCTGTCGCTCCGACGGCGAGTACCTCACGGGTATCCTCGCGTTCGAGTACGACGGGCGGACCCACCGCTGGCAGGGCGGCGTCAAGCCCGACTTCGACGTGGACATCCCCACCAACGACCTGCTCGATTGGCACATCATGAGCGACGCGATGGACCGCGGCCTCGACCAGTACGACCTCGTCGGCGCGGGTAACCCGCGACTCAACGAGTACAAATCGAAGTTCGGACCCGAACTCGAACTGTTCTACGACATCGAGCACGGTTCCCGACCGGCGACGGTGCTGGTCGACCTCTACCGGCGGTTCGCCTAACCCCGCCTCGCACCGAGGCCGCGCGCCGGGTTCGACCCGCCCCTTCATCCCCGTTTTCGGTTCTAAGCCACCCTTTAGTGTCAGACGAATACAGTGTATTGGCAAATATTGCCGGTCGAAAATACGCCGCACGCGGCCTCGAAGTAATGTCATTATGAATGTAGGAAATGGTAATTAATCCGGTAGGTGTGTTCAATTTATCAGATATGTAGTTTCGACACAACTCGCATCGAGGCGAGCGTGACGGGTCGCCACAGTCCTGCGATAACTCCCTGTTAAGGGTTCGCCGATGGGGGTTCCGAGCCGCAAATTCGTACATTGGAATTTTAATGTTTTGGCGAAAATTTATTTGAATCACAGTCTATTTTTAGTTACTATACTAGGTTCTGAAGTATTCATGGATGGGAAAATTTATAACCTAATGCTCATCCTAAACGGGTGTAATGAGGCGTGAAACCGACGCGGCGCGAAGCACGGACGATACAGAGGGAGGCTCTCTCATGGGCCGTCGACCCTATCTCAAACTCGCGGGTGCGGCGGTCGGGGCAATTGCCCTCGGGAGTTCGAGTGCAAGTGCGGCAGATACGTCCGTCGTCGTCGTTGATGGACGGGGGGGAACCGACAAAACTCACTATGTCATCGAAGTGAGTGATTCGATAAAGAAGATTAACACTTCGGTCGCAGACACGCTGTCCGATTCGGTTTCGGACACGAAGGTCGAAGGGAGTGTCGCCGACGGCGTCGACGCTTTCGAGTACACCGGCCACATCACCGAGTTCGACTTCGACGGCTCGGCGAAGGTGACCACGAAACCGACGCTGAAGGACGTTTCGTCGGACCTCGTGCCGGAGGAGACGAGCAAGAACAAGATCGAGGTCGTGAGCGACGGGTCGATAACGTACGAGTTCACCACCTCCGGGAAGATAACCAAGCTCTTCGACAACGGGAAGAAGAGCGCCGAGAAGGAGAACGACTCGGTCACGGAGAACGACGACGGGACGTGGTCGGCGTCCGGATTCACCGGGAACGGCTACGGCGACGGCTTCGAGTTCGAGGGCGAACTGAAGGCGTTCAGCCCGAACTCGGACGACTTCAGGCTCCTCCTCAACGGGAAGGAGGTGTCGCCCGAGGACTTCGGCGACGTCTCGAACGACTCCGGCTCCGACTCCGACTCCAGCAGTAGTTCCAGCGGTAGCAACGAGGCCCACATCGGCGGCGGCGAGGGCTACTCGAACGTGGTCCCCGAGTCCGAGGCGACGGAAGTCGTCTCGAGCCTCTCGGACCTCAAGAGCGCGCTCAACGGCGCGTCCAGCGGCGACGTGGTCTACGTCGCGGGCGACGCCGAAATCAACATGCGCGAGTCGAAGCTCACCGTCCCGAGCGGCGTCACGCTGGCCTCGAACCGGGGTATCGGCGGCGCGAAGGGCGCCCGACTCTACACCAAGGGCCACCCGTGGGGTATGCTCACGCTCCAGTCGAACTCCCGCGTGACCGGGCTCCGCATCGCCGGTCCCCGGTGGGACTGGGTCGACGAGACGGAGACCACGGAACTGGGACTCGACGCGGCCGGCTCCGGCGTCGAAGTCGACAACATCGAAGGGTACGGGTGGGGCTACGCCGTCGTCCGAACCGCGGACGACACGCACGTCCACCACTGTCACCTCCACCACTGCTCCCGCATGGGCCACGGGTACGGGATCGCAACCGAGGGTAGCGACTACCCCATCATCGAGTACAACAAGTTCGAGCACAACCGCCACAGCGTCCAAGGGAACGGCGGCGGCTACGAAATCCGGTACAACGTCGTCGACGTGCCGGCTATCAGCCACGTGTTCGACCAGCACCGCCCGGGCGGGAAGACGATGAAGATTCACCACAACACGGTTCGCGTGGTCAAGGACGAAGGCGGGCGCAGCGGTTCGGGCAACGCGCCGGCCGTCGCCATCCGGGGCGTCCCGGACGACGTCGCGGACATCCACGACAACTGGTTCTTCAACGACAAGAAACCGCGCAGCAGTCCCAGCGGATGGACCGACGAGGCCATCATCCAAGTCCACACGGACAGCTGGCAGAACGTCGAGTTCAACAACAACCACTACGGTTCCGACGAACCGGCGTCGGACATCGGCCACCCGCGGTAACGCCGCTTACGGGCGTTCGACCGCGCTCGGACCGACGTTCGACCGACCGACGGAGGAGAGTTCGGACTCGGTAGCCGAGACGAGGCAGTCAACGGTTCCGTCGGGCATCTGGTGGTGAACGGGGAAGACGAGCGTCGAGGTGCGGAGGACGTTCGTCGCCGAGTACGCCTCCAGAACGCGTCTTCCTTCTTCGAGCGGCCAAATGTACCGAGTGACGGGTAACCCGCGCTTCCGAAGCGACTGATACAGCTTCTCTCGACGCTCGTGTCCGCCCGGGAGTCGTACCGCGACGCCGAAGGGGCAGGCCCCCTCGTGCGCTTCGGGCGTCAGGACGGTCAGTTCCTCTATCTCCTCCAGACGTGTCCTGAGCCGTTCGTACAGGTCGCGCCTCGTCCGTTGCACGTCCGGCGGCGAGGTGTGGGTGAAGCCGACGTTCGATATCCACCCCGGGAGCTTCGGCGGCCACGCCTCCGCCGGCGGGTCGCATATCTTGCCGTAGTAGTACTCGAAGGTGTGGTACGCGCCGTTTCCGTTGAGCGACCTGACGAACGGCCGGGCGTCGACGCTGTCGATGGCCGTCGTCGCCGCCAGCGTCAGCAGGTCGGACATCTCCGACACCTGATCTGTCGGCGGCACGGGCGCGGCGTCGCGCGTCACGAGGAGCCCCCCGTTCGGCGCCGGAAGCGTCTTGTGGAGGCTGTAGAGCGCCGCGTCGCCGGTGGACCCCAACAGCCGTCCGTCGGCGTCCCGACTGAACGCGGCCCGCGAGCAGTCCTCGATGACGGCGGCACCTACTTCGCGGGAGACGTCCACGAGTCGCCGGAAGTTCGGGTCGGCGAAGCCGAGGTAGTGGGCGAACAGGACGACGTCCGGTCGGACCTCCCGGATTCTGTCGGCCACCTCGTCGAACGGGTACGACAACGACTCCGAAATCGGGTAGTACTCCACGTCCAACTCCGCCTTCCGAAACGGCCAGACCGCGCTCTCCGGGACGTACGCCGGGACGAGAGCCGTCCCCTCGCTCAGGTCGAGATTCTCCAGAAAGGCGTACGCGCCCGTCCGCCCGTACGCGTACAGTTCTTTTCGACCCGCCGGGACCCACTCGTCGTCGGCGAACCACGACGGAACCCCCGGGTCCCGGCCGTCGAGCCAACGGAGACGAACAGTCGGTTCGGTAGATACGAACATTATGTCAATTTTCGAGGAGTTCGGATCGACGCGCGCCGAACATTCCTCGGAAGTGACTGCCACTTACGGCGACAGATACATGGTTTTTCTCGTGATAACGGCTTTACTAGTCATTTAACTTACCTGTTACTCCTGGCGCCACTGTTGGACGCTCTGAGACCAGTTGTCGATGGGCGACGGGAAGTACGAGAGGACGTTCAGCACCTCCTCGACGCTGACCGCGCCGACGGCGAGTGACGCGACGGCGTAGACGACGAATCCGACGACGGGGACGACGGCGAGCGCCGCCATATCGCTCGCGAGCACCCAGTCGGCGGCGTAGATGACGGGCGCGGCGATAGCGCCCGCCGCGAGGATGCGCGGCGCGCGGAAGTCCTTCAGGGGGTAGTAGCCGAGGTGTCGGGCGCACCCGACGTGCATGAGGAGCATCGACCCGTACCCGATGCTCGTCGCCGTCGCCGCGCCTATCATCCCGAACCGGGGGATGAGCAGGTAGTTCAACACGAGGTTCAGTGCCGCCGACCCGGAGGTTGCGACGATGATGGGCTTCAGGTCGCCGTTCCCCTGACTGACGGCGTAAATCGGCCGCGCGAGGGCGAACCCGACGACGCCCGGAAGCAGGAACAGGAGCGGTCGAATCATCGGCACGAAGTCGGCACCGTAGTAGTAGGGTACGAACCGGTCCGCGAGGACGGCGACGCCGATGGACATCACGACGGCCAAAAGCGCCGTGTACCGGATGATACGGGTCGTCAGAGAGCTGATTCGGGCGTACTCTTCGTTCGACCAGAGCGTCGATGCGGAGTGGAGCAACAGGGCCTGCAACGCGATGGGGACGAACCAGATGTACTCGGCGATGGAGAGGGCGGCGCGGTAGTACCCCGTCTCCTCGCTCCCCAGGAACATCCGCATCATGATGATGTCCGTGTGGTACAGCGACATCACCAACAGGACGAGCGCGATGTTCAGGACGTTGAACGTCAGGAGTTCGTTCCGCGACACCGACTCGGCGGTTCGCGAGACGACTTCCCGGATCGACACCCGGTTGAGGATTATCCACAGTCCGATGACGGCGACGACGGCGTCGCCGAGGATGTTGCCGAGGAGGAACCCCTCGACGCCGAACCCGAAGAAGTACCCCAGTCCGAGTCCGGTGCCGAAGAGCAGTATCTTGCCCACGACGCGGAGCGGTTCGGAGTACTCCTCCAAGCCGAACCCCATGAGCGTCCGTCGCGCGAACGCGCGGTACTGCGCGGCGACGACCAACGCGGCGAGGAGGTAGAAGTACAGGTCGAAGCGCGCGCCGAGTTGCCGTTCGACGATGCCGAGTCGCGTGACGCCGACGACGCAGACGACGCCGAGGGCGGCCAGTCCGGTCGCGAGCTTCAGGTAGAACCCGACGACGTTCGACCGCCACTCCTCGAAATCTCGCTCTTCGGCGGCGAACTTCTGGACCCCCTCGGTGACGCCCGAACTGAAGAATATCATCATCACGGAGAACACCGACAGCAGGAAGGCGTAGTCCCCGTACCCGTCGGGGCCGAGAACGCGGACGACGAAGGGGAGGGCGACGATGGAGATGACGGAGGTGAGCATCTTCCCGCTGAATATCGAGAGAAAGCCCTTGACGATGCTCCGACTCACGGCGTTGGCTCCCGACTCGTCTCCGAACGCTTCCTCGACGCGCGGTTCGCCGAACGGTCGGAGAAGCCCGGCCCGGAACGCGGACTCACCGACCGGTGTTTCGACCCCTCGAACCGCCGGACGGTGACTCGCACTCTGTCGCGCATGGAGGTAGTGAGTGTGACGTACCCCGCGCAAGGGCGATTGTTATATCTCGTATAATCGAATCAGCCGAAAACGGCGGCGAAGAGTCTCCTACTGGTTATGTTCTGAACGATGTGTAAGTCGCTTCGAGGCGGGTGTCCGCGTCCCGGACGTCGCCCTCTCCGCCGCGTCCGTCGCGTCGGTCGCTCATCCCGAACCGGCCGACGGCGAACGGGGACCTCCCGAACCGTCGGTCTCCGCCGAGGAGTCGCCGTCGCCGCGGCGACTCAGAGGCGGTCGTCTTCGATGTTTCCGGGGTCGTCTGCGGTGTCGAACAGGTTGTTCTCGGCTCCCTCCATGAAGTCGTCACCGGGGGGCGAGTCGTCGACGACGTCGACGTTGTAGGCGTCGATACCCATGCTTATCAGTTCCTCTACCGCTTGTTCCTCTGTCACGAACTCCTCGTCGACGAGGTGTTCGAATTCGCTGAGCAGTTCGTCGGGGAGCGACACTTCGACAACGGGCATAAAAGGGGATTTGCACTCCTCCTACTTGAACTGCAGGATAGGACAGTCGAACTGACACCGACGAGTCCCGCGAGAGGGGCCGACGGAGGGGCGGAGGCCGA
Organism: Halopelagius longus; assembly: GCF_900100875.1. NCBI lineage: Archaea > Methanobacteriati > Methanobacteriota > Halobacteria > Halobacteriales > Haloferacaceae > Halopelagius > Halopelagius longus. The sequence goes on from NZ_FNKQ01000006.1 coordinate 92,770, forward strand.
CGGCCGCCCGGTCGCCCGGTAAACGCCGCCTTAAAAGCGAACGCGGTCGCCGTCCACGTCGTCCCGCGCCGGCGTCGTCCCGCGCGCGAGACGGGTCACCGAACGCCGTACGTCCGCGAGTTGGGGGTGCCTCGCAGTCCCGGCGGACGGCCCGAAGACGCAAGTGTCGCTGATTTGTCCGTCCGATACGATGCTCGAATCGAAACTGGAGGGCGCGTCCGTTCTCGTCACCGGCGGCGCGGGGTTCATCGGCGGCCACATCGCCGAGACGCTGGCGGACCGGGCCGACGTCGCCGTCCTCGACGACTTCTCGACCGGTACGGAGGGGGCGGTTCCGTCGTCGGTCGAGACGTTCGAAGCCGACGTCAGGGACGCCGACGCCGTCGAGGACGCCGTCGCGGGGCGCGACGTGGTGTTCCACGAGGCGGCCATCGTCGACGTCGCCCAGTCCGTCGAGACGCCGCGTCCGTGTCACGACGTGAACGTGGACGGGACGCTGAACGTGTTGGAGGCGGCGCGCGAACACGACGCTCGAACGGTCGTCGCGTCGAGTGCGGCGATATACGGCGCGCCGACGAGTACGCCGATAGACGAGTCAGAACCGACCGACCCCGCGTCCCCGTACGGCATCGACAAGCTCGCGGTGGACTACTACACGCGCCGGTATCACGACCTGTACGGACTCGATACGGTCGCACTCCGGTACTTCAACGCCTACGGGCCCGGGCAGTCGGCGGGCGACTACTCGGGCGTCATCGACGTGTTCTTCGAACAGGCGCGCGCGGGCGAGGCGCTGACCGTCCACGGCGACGGCGAACAGACGCGCGACTTCGTCCACGTCGACGACATCGTGCAGGCGAACCTGCTGGCCGCGACGACGGACGACGTCGGCGAGGCGTACAACGTCGGCACCGGCACCTCCGTCACGATAACCGAACTCGCCGAGGAGGTCAAAGCCACCGTCGGGTCCGACTCGTCCGTCGTCCACACCGACCCCCGCGACGGAGACATCCGGCGAAGTTGCGCCGACATCGCACGGGCGAGGCGAAAACTCGGCTACGAACCGACCGTCTCGTTGGGCGACGGCCTCTCGACTCTCGCCGAGGACGAGTGAGCGCCGCGCCCGCTCAAAAATCCAGTTTCGAGACTATCTCTTCCTCCCCGATACGTTTACTCCCGCGTTAATTGCGATTTTGGTGGGTTCCGTCCCCTCCTCGATGCGACACCCCAATTCAGACACTATTCTGATAGATATATTAGGGTCTGAGTGACTTGACACGACACATGAACGATCTGCCGGGCAAACGGGGTGAAAACGTCGCCGAGAGTCGATTGAGTAATGTACGGGTCCCGAGAATACATCTCTCAACCCACATTCATCTCTCGATATGTGACCTATTTTGGGTAATATAACAATAGGTGGCTCTGGCCTATCGGAACCCACAATGTACCGTTCTCAGAGGCAGTCTGCGGTCTTCGATACCGACGGAAGGAGAACGAACGAATGACACGACACTACTACGACTTCTTCGGTGACCTGCTGGTGGAGGTGGTCGGACGCGACGGCCGCACGGCCACCCAGTACCGGCGGATGTTCGACCACTTCAAAGTCTCTTCGCCCGACCGGGAACCGGACATGGTGATTCGGGAGACGACGGACGACGTGGACCCGGAGACGGTTCTGGGCCTCCCGAACGACTACTACGGGTGGACGGGCGAGAAGTTCGTCGTCTGCAACGGCTCCGACTACATGGCGGCGCGACCCGGGTGGAACCAAGTGGACGTGACCACCGGCTTCGAACCGTTCTACCTCATCTACCCGATGGAGCTGAAGATTCGGCAGCAGAGAGTCGAACGGGAGCAGGCGCTCATCCACGCATCCGGCGTTCAGATAGAGGGACAGACGACGCTGTTTCCGGCGTGGCGCGGGGCCGGCAAGACGAACACGCTCCTCTCTCTCATCCGGCAGGGAGCGGGGTTCCTGTCGGACGACCGCCTCTGGGTCGGCGCGGACGGGTCCGCGTACGGCTACCCCCTCGGAGTGAACCTCGGGCCGTACAACTTCGATTCGTTCCCGGAACTCGAACGCCAACAGGAGCACGACGGCCTCGAGGACAGAGTCCGTCAGGAGGTGTACGAGTTCCTCGACAAGCAGTTCGACAAGAGCGGGTCCCTGCCCGAGATGGGCATCGCCTACCTAAACGAGATGCTCCTGGCCGACGACGACCGGACGTTCAACGACGTGGCGTCGGTGTACCCCGGCGCGGAGTTCGTCGAGGAGTCGACCGTGGACAACGTGATGTTCCTGCAGGCGGCACCGGACACCGACACGGTAGCCGTCGAACGGATCTCGACCGACGAGGCGATGGCGGACGCCACCGCCATCTCCAACTTCGAGTGGGACGGCCGACTCCGGGAGTACTTCCACGCCTACGACTCCCTCGTCGAGGGCGGCAACATGGTCGAGACGTTAGAACAGGTCATCGAAGGCGAGCGAGCGGTGTTCCGCGAACTGTTCGAGGACGTGCCCATCTACCGAGCGAACATCCCCCGGGTGCGTAACTGGGACGAACGCGGTCTTCACGCCGCCATGGCGGATACGGTGCAGTCGCTCGAAACGCGCGAAGCGGTACAAACGATACACTAACCCGGAAACCGGTCTCTGGGATACGACCGTGAGACGGCGGCCGTCCGACTCTTCGTCGGGTTCCGCGACGCCGTCGCGTCGTCGTTTTCACTTCGTTCCGAACTGCGACGCCCACTCCGGTTTTCCCACCCTCATCTGTAATTTAACAGATATATAACTATCGGTGCTCCGGGAATACCGCCTCATCAGAACTACTTGCGATGCATAAGATAGAATCTCGTCTTACCAGTAAGAAAATAGAACTGTCTCGGGAGCTCTCTCCAGACTGCAGACGGTCGTCCGAGCGAGCGACGGACGGTCTCTCGGGGAGTCCCTCGCTAACCGCTCGGCCGTACGGTCGCGTGAGGGTGTGAACGGATGAGCAGTGATTCCGATACCGCCCGGTTGGCCCCGACGAGACGAACGGTTCTCGGAGCGCTCGGGGCCGGTGCCGGGTTGACGGCGTTCGGTTCGGCGCTCGGTTCCGCTCAGAGTTCGGACCACTGGACCATCGTCGTACTACCGGACACGCAGATTTACGCCAAGCGCCAGTCCCCGTACGCGGGCGACCAAACGCAGTGGATAGCCGACAACCGCGACTCCGAGAACATCGCCTTCGTGACTCACGCCGGCGACGTGGTCGACCACGGCGACGTCGATGCGGAGTGGAAGCACATGGACAAGGCGTTCTCGGCCCTCGACGGGACGGTTCCGTACTCCGTGGTTCCGGGGAATCACGACTGGGCCGTTATGGCGGACCGGACTTCCTCAAGCGCCAAGTACAAAGAGTACTTCGGCCCCTCGCGGTACCAGGGTCGAAGCTGGTTCGGCGGCGCCGGACCGACTACCGACAACCAGAACCGGGAGAACCTCAACACCTACCAGTTGTTCTCCGCGGGCGGGCACGACTTCCTCCACCTCGGACTGGAGTGGGAACCGCCGGGGAGCACGGACGACCCGTCGACGCCCCTCGGATGGGCGCAGCAGGTACTCGACAACAACCCGGACCGACCGACGATACTCACCACGCACTCGTACCTCAAAGTTGGCGGCGAACGGGCGAAGAGCGTTCAGGAGAAGAACGGGTACGGTAACGCCGGTCAGACCGTCTGGGAGGAACTCGTCGCGCCGAACCCGCAGGTGTTCATGGTCGTCGGCGGCCACTGGCACAGCGGAAACGACGGCGAATCACACCGGGTCTCGACGAACGATTCCGGAGGGAAGGTCTACGAGATACTGGCTAACTACCAGGACCGGACGAACGGCGGGTACGGTCTCCTCCAACGCGTCGAGTTCCGACCGGGAGGCGGTGACCCCGACCGCATCCAGGTGCGCACCTACTCGCCCTCTCGGGACGAGTTCGAGAAGGACGGCGACAGCGAGTACGGTTTCGACCTCTCCTTCGAGGAGCGCTTCGGAACGTCCGGCGGCGACGCCGCCGGCGGCGATGTCGACGGCGACGGCGACGTCGACGACGACGACGTTGAACTCGTCCAGCGGTCGGTAGCCGGCGAGGACGTGGGTATCGACGAAAGCGCGGCGGACGTCGACGGCGACGGAGACGTCGATATCGGCGACGTCGTCTCTATTCGGGACGCGACGGAGGGTGGCAAATGAAACGCGCGAACGCGCTCGTGGTCGCCTGCGCCCTCGTCGTTCTGGTGGGTGCCCTACCTGTGGCGGTCACCTCGGCGGGATCCGCGTCGACGACGGCGATTACGCTCGGAGACAGCGCCACCGTCACCGATGACTCCGGCGAACAGACGGTAACGATGACCGTCCGGGCGGACGCGACGGGCGTGCGCGGCTATCAGGCGAACGTCACCTTCGACCCGAGCGTCGTACAGGTGCAGTCGGTCTCGAAGAGCGAGGACTTCGCGAAACCGGTCGCGAACGTGAACAACGAGGCGGGCTGGGTCTCGTTCAATCAGATCCGCTCGTCCGAAACTGACGGCCCGGCACTGGCGACGATTACGTTCACGGTGACCGGCGACGCGGGCGCTTCCACCGAAATCTCGTTCGTCGAGGAGGACACGAAGTTCGCCGACGGAAGCGGCGAGACGTTCTCGCCGCAGGCGTACAACGGCGTGGAGGTGACCGTCGACGATTCGACGCCGACGTCCACCCCGAACGGGACGTCTACGGTCACGTCCACCCCGAACGGTACTGCTACGCCGAACACGACCGCCACGCCGAACGTGACGTCTACACCGAACACGACGTCTACGCCGAACGGGACGTCTACGGCCACGTCCACCCCGACCGATACGCCCTCTTCCACCCCGACCTCTACGGAGACTTCGGAGGATGGCGGTGACGGCGACGCTGTCGCCGACGAGGCGAACAGTGGTGGAAACGGAGGTAACGACAACGTGAACAGCGGTGGCGGAGGCGGCGGCGACGTCAACAGCGGCGGAGACGACGATGACGACGACGACGGCGGAGACGCCGGGGGCGGCGGAGACAGCGGTTCGGTCTCCACCGGCGAACCCTCGCTTGCCGTCACGAACGTGACTCTCAACACGTCGTCGCCGGTCGAGGGTCGCCCGGTGACCGTCTCGGCCGTCGTCGAGAACACCGGCGACGCCGACGGGAAACTCGACACGCAGGTGTACGTCGACGAGAACGCGACCGAAGCGAACCGGACCGTCGAGGTGGCGGCCGGAGAACAGCGCGAGGTGAACTTCTCGCTCCAGTTCGACTCGCCCGGGACGCACACCGTCGCAGTCGGTAACGCCTCCGTCGGCAACGTGAGCGTCCAAGCGGCGAACGCGACGGACACTCCCTCGTCCACGGCGACGGAGGCGTCACCCGAAACGGCGGATTCGACGGTGACCCAGTCTGCGACGGCGACGTCCGCGGAGGAGTCCCCCGCGTCGGCCGCGACCGAGACCGTAACCGAGTCCACCTCGGGCGAGGAGACGTCCGGGTCCGTACCCGGGTTCGGGTTCGGCATCACCGTCGGTACCCTCGTCACCCTCGCCGGATGGGCGGGGATGCGGCGTCGGAGGGATACCTGAGAAGGGCGCTTACTACCTCATAGAATATCTGGGACGGCAGTAACCGCTCCTGTCGTCCTCGCAGTCGATGACTCCTCCGTTAAATCGTGTCTGTCCTCGCCAGCACTGTCTCTCCTGTCTCGAAGAGTGGACACAGGCGGGCGAACGATCCGTCGTGAGAGCCGGATTGTTAACGCTGATCTGACATCTATGGGGATCGTCGAAGCTATTCCTTTTGATTGTTGAGTGAAGTGATCCGTCTTGAAAACATACGAGAGTCTGTTACTCGTCCTGGCCGGTCTATTGTACGAGGATACCCCGCCCGATGTCTGGTAATCTCATTGACTCGACTCCCCTGTAGGAATAGATATATTACATTCGCTGTCGGTGTTTTGATTGTTAAATGACAGATGTATTCCTCGTCACCGTCGATTCCCTTCGATACGATCGGTGTGGGTTCGCCGGTTATCGATACGATACAACCCCAACTCTCGACGCGCTTGCCGCTGAGGGCGTCACATTCACCCGCGCAATGGCCCCCGGCCCGCGGACAAGCGAGTCAGTCCCGGGAATTATTTCGTCGCGGCTGAGCGCCGACTGTGGGTACATTGACGAAGAGTCGTATACGGCGCTTCCGCACGATACCGAGACACTCGCGAAGTGGTTGGGTGAAGTCGGCTACGAGACGCTGGCCATCCTATCGAATCCGCAGCTCTCGCCCGCTCGTAACTTCGACTACGGGTTCGATACCTTCCGAAATCACCGTATCAACGAGCAGGGCGACCGCTTCACCGATGCAGGCGATGCGACGGCCGGTGGAAATGACGTTCTCGATACCGCGCGGGCACTCCTCCAACGCCTCAACGACTCCCCTCTTCCGCTCAACCCCACGCGCGTTGCCTATGTCGTTTATCGGCTCCGACAGTTGGCGGACTGGCCAACGGTTGACGGCGCAGCCGTCATCGATGACCTTCTCTCCGAAGTGGAGCACGCCGATACCCCTGTCTTCGCCTGGACGCATCTCAACGACCTTCACACGCCGCTACACCCCGAGCGGGTGCGCGCGGGTGGCCTCGTTGACGCGGGCAACATGCGGCAGTTCTGGGACGACGCCAAGCGCGTTGAGCACACCCCCGCCCCGGGATATGAACGCGCCTACGACAGCATGGTGAGGTACGTCGACACCCAACTTGACCGCCTCGTAACTCGGCTCAAAGAGCAAGGCCGATGGGACGATGCGCTCGTAATCGTGACCGCCGACCACGGCGAATCGATGCACGACCGAGGCTACTACGGCCACCACGCTGGGGCCAATCAACGATTGTGCTACTCCGACCGCGACTACCTCCACCACGACCTACTGCACGTCCCGCTCATCGTGAAGCCGCCGGGTGGCGCATCGGGGGCTGTCACCGAGCCCGTCTCGCTGTGTTGGTTGCACGAACTCATCGCCGATGCCGTGTCGCTTCCACGTGGCGACTTCCAGAACACGAGTGGGAGCGACCCCGGCCCACTCACCGCGTACGAGCCCGCTCAGCCGGTCGTTTCCGATTCGTTGACTGACCGCGGCCATACAGTCGTCGCACACAGCCCGGCCGGGACAGTCTACACTAACGCTGATCAGTCGACCGATTCGGGGTGGTGGTTTTTCCCACCGAACAACGGAGGCGAGCACAGCCCTCACTCCGTTAAGGATGCCCCCGACGAACTTCGGGCGGCATGTCAGTCCGCCAAAACGGACCCTGAAGCGGTTCCCGAGGTGAGCGCCCAGATTGACGCCGGCGCGCGGTCACGACTCCAAGAACTCGGCTATCTGTAAGTACGCCTGTCCTGGGTTCTACGCTATCCGGTCGTCACCGGTCCAGAACGCCAGCAGACAACACAGCACCATGTCGTCCTCGTGTACTCTGCGTGGGTAAACGGCGGTGTGCTGACCGTGACTAAATTCAGATCCGAAGCAAGAAACTATTCTCAGTCATCACGCAAGTTTGTGATATCGATACATTCAGAGCTTTTCCACATTAGACCAGTGATGGCCGCAGACTGTAGACGCAAAAAACACGACAATTTGCCTGTAGTGCGGGAATATGACGTTCTTAGCGACTGATCCGCATCCACACATCCGCTTCGTATTTTCTAGTCAGTAGTGACTACCTGACTGTAGATACGTATCACTTTGTCCGTCCGCTGCTCCCAGGTGAGGTTTTCTGTGATATAGTCACGAGCGTTCTTTGAGAGTCTCGTTCGTAACTCCGCGTCATCAAACAACTCGATGATTGCCTGCGCTACTTCGTCTGGATTGCCCGGTTCCAGGAGGATACCTGTTTCGTGATCGGTGACCACCTCAGGAACGCCAGCAATTGCCGTAACGACGGGAGGGACACCAGACGCCATAGCCTCTAGCATTGTAAGTGGTAGTCCTTCAGAGTAAGACGGCCGACAAAGCACGCTCGCAAGATCGTACATCTCAGAGATGTCATCGACGTAATCGTAGATAGTCACAGACTCGGAGAGCCCGGACGATTGAATCGATTTCCGGACTTTATCTCCCAAGGGACCACTCCCAACAAGATGGATCTCCGCATCCGGATGAGAGTCCAGGATCAATGGGAGTGCAGTCAGTAGATCCTGGATCCCATTGTTATGAACGAATCGACCGATATACAAGAGGGATTTCCCGTTTGTTTGGCTCGGTGAAAATTCATTGATATCTACTGCATTCCGAACCACCGCCGTTCGCTTCGCGCCGAGTGATTGCGCGATCGGCTCGGCGGCAGCACTGACACAGATCACCTGTTCGCTCCGAGAGATTACGAATTGACTTACTGTCTGCTCAAACGTCTTCGCTGCGACACCTCCAAGACCGGATATCATCCCAATATCTCCGAGATGAAGCGTAGTCACCAGTTTGTAATCCGCGCGAATTGAGTAGAGCGCAGCGAGTACTGAGGTGTAGAAGAACCGGTTGTGGGCGTGTACGATGTCGGGCTGGAACTCTCGAAGGACGTTCCTGAACTCACGCAAAGCAGAAACCGAGAACATACTTTGTAACCCGATAGTATCGGTGAGATCGAGAGCCGAAGCGGTATAGAATGAGATGTCAGGAACATCCTCCAACTCGAAGTCCCGGGAGCCGTCATCTAACGTAAAAATCCCGACTGTAAATCCTTCGTCAACGAGATGAAGCGCTAATTTCTGTACCACCTGTTCAACGCCGCCGTCGCTCGGGGGTAAATAATCCGAAGTGAGAAGTATTCGATTCTCCTCCCGCTTATTCATACAGTCTAGTAGATGGTCATCCCTAAAGTAGTAACCCTTGAGGAGGATCGAGAACGAGCACAAGAGTACCAAGAACGGCTTCCTGGCGAAGAACGTCCTCGAACGACAACCGCGTCAGGCTCTTCTCCTTCGTATTCGTTGTCCTGCCGCACGATTTTGCGGTTCACTGATTTCCTCTTGGAAGCGTAAGTTGACGGTGACAGAGACTACGGTCTGTACTAACCGCCGGTGGTGTGACGAGTTAGCGTCCGCTACGCTGATTTCGGCTGATTAGTCGGTGGATCCATTCGGTTGCTTTCCGTGAGTGGAAACGCTCTCTGAGCGGGGAAGTTCGTACTGACCTCTCCTCCCTACGAGTTTGGTTCGGCAATCCACTCTGCACGCTATTGAACTGAGTGAATCGGTCCACTTGCAAATGAAAAGAACCGAAAAATGGTCATCCTCAGAAACTGTGAACTTGGTGGTATGGATATTCTGTATAGCGATATATGATATATCAGTTCCGCCTGCTGTAGTCCTCTGCTGATATCGCGATAGTGACGGCTTGTCCCGGTTGTTCGTAGTCTGGGACATCCCACATTTCCTTAAGACAATAAGCCAAAGTGGATTTGGACGGGGGAGTGCGGTCCCCCGAAGCACCGGTGCTCCAGCAGAGAGGACGCTGAGTACTCAAGAGAACTGCAAAGCGTCCTCCTCGAAAAGAAGGCGATAACTCTTCGCGACGTCTGCCTTTTTGTCGAGGTATCGCTTCAGGATGTACGGTGCGACGAACCCTGCGTGGGCAATATGGAGAAGGCTGGTTCGAAGTTAAGGACGAAGAAGAGATCGAGTAATCTAGTCTATCGACAATCCTCTGGTGAGTCTCTGCTTGGGAGTCAGCGCTTTTACGATAGGGGGGAACCTCTTTTGGGTCAAATCATTGATGGGATGGGTACTCCTGATTTATTCCCTATAATTGAGATAACATGGCTGGTACTCAACTAGTAGCCCCGCAGGCTGGCCGCTGTGAAAGGACGAAAGCGTTCGTATCTCCGTTACTGTACACCTTCATTTGATTCAATTGAAATGCGTGTAAACACTGAATCGGTCTATCATCTGACTCAGACGCTGACTGTCTCGCTCGAGCCCGCTCGGCACCGTCAATTACATAGAGGGCCGATGGTGGTCGGTCAGTAACCTCCCACGAGTATGATCCGTTCTGAAGTCTCGTCGCTAGCATTCCGTTTACGTCTCTCGCGGAAAGTTCCGTACTCGTCTCTCGACCGTACTTTCCGACAACGATCCAGTGTGTCATTGACGTTCCGACAATTTCAGTTGCAACGTGTTCGGTGGCCCATTCGACACCCACCACCTGTGGTTCCGTAGCACTATACTCAACACCACCAATTCCTGGCCAGAGGAATCCTGTCAAGAGACCGCTCGTGACAATAAGAACTGCAAGTCCGATCGAAGCGAACTTCCGAGTTGGTGTCTGTGTGCTGAAAGCGTACGGGATAAGAGGAAGAAAGAATAGTGGCGCGAGGATGAACAGCCGAGTCACACCGACGCCTGTAGGAAGGAATGAAAGGATCAAGAAGAGGCCGAAAACGCATAGCCCAGAAAGGACTGCGACAACGGATTCAGAAGCAAAGTGTCGTCTCCGGTACTGAACGACTAATGCGATGGTAGATGCAAGAGCAAGTGAAAGTAAAAAGGATGAGCGCAAGAGCAACTCTTGGAACTTCTTCGGGTCGCTGAATGCTTCCGCAATCAACCCAACACCTGCAGGCCCACCCGGACCAGTAACAGACGGTCCAAAGAACATCTCACTAAAGCCAAATATCAGGTTGTTAGAGAAGCCAGATGCAACGAACAGTACGTACGAGAGCTCAAGCCCGACGGCAATCAAGATATATATTGAGACGCTTGGACGGCCTATCGACAGCTGACCGAAGCTCCTCCACTGTAGTGAACGTTTCAGGGCCATCGCGACGAGTACAATACTGACCGTGAGCAGGGCAATGAACGGATGAAAGAGAACCAAAGTTACGAGAAGTAGACTAGACGCGATTTTCATCCCCGTTGAGCGTGACTGTGAAAGCCAGAAGCCGACCAAGAGGAACGGATACGCTAATGTGAATGGACGGGGGATGAATCCAACAAATAGTCCCGGTAGAATAACGATCGTTGCGGCTTGTTGAGCAGTTGTACTGGTATCAGTATAACGAGCAACGACAATCGTGAACATCACTCCGACGGGAGCGACAAGAAGCATGAGCCCTGAGAGAACTGTGTGACTATCAAACCCAGTTATTAGTGAAATCTCGATGATGAGAATATGGAATAGGGGATATACGTTCTCTGTGAATGCGAGTCGTCGGTCATGAATATCACCGAGATGTCGCCAAGAATCGTGCACTCCCCAGGGAGTCGCCCAAAGGAACGAGTGAGAGATAACAGCGAATAAGAGCAGAACAGCGAATCCTCCAACGATTGTCCACGATAGTTGGTACTGATGAATTGCAGCGAGCATGCTCGCACACGCAAATCCGATAAGAATCCAATAGAGTTCGAAGTTAGTGTAGATACCATCCCAAGGTCCGCTAGGAAGCGGCTGTATTGCCTGTGCTACTACGGCAACCGCTAGGCAGATAAAAGGAAGCGCCTCGAAGAACAGTTGACGTGACTGATTATTCATTTATCAACTTCAACTACCTCTTCAGACATTTTCAGTGTTTGGAAGTTGAGCGTAGAGGGTTGTCTTAGTCGAATGCACTAACTATGCATGGTTAAATTGGAACCCCTCATCGTTAAATCATGCCCCGTCACCGTAGATGCTATCATCAACCGTTTGATTCGTTACGGAATGAGTTTGGACAACTCATTTCTTCAATCATGTAGAATACTGGTGCTGGTACCACATCTCATGAAGCTTTGTAAACACTAATTTACTTCACTCTCACACACTTGAGTGTGAGTAAAACCCAGGGTTCGTTAACGAAGTTACTCAAGAGCGCAGGGATCGTCTTCGTCAGTACGGTAGTCGCTCGAGGGCTTGCTCTCGGTGCTGAAGTTTTCATAATTCGTTCGCTCTCGCCGGATGTGTTCGGTACTATCGCAGTCGCATACACCGTTGCGCTAGTGCTCGGCCGTCTCTCGCTGTTCGGCGTCCCCGCGGGGGTAACACGTTTCATTTCCGACGAATCATCTGAAGAGGAGCAGTGGACGGTTGTTAAGCACGGACTCTTGATTGTAGCTCCGTTGACTGTCACAGCAAGCCTCGTGCTCATCGTCTTTCCCGCATCCTTCGGGGAGTTGATGAACAGCGAGGGTATCAAACAGTATCTCACAGTCTTCGCGTTGTTCGTCGTTGCGTTCCCAATTAGCAGGGTGATCATCGCCGTCCTACGAGCGCGGGGGGAAACTCTCTATGCGGGGCTCTCAAAGGATCTTCTCTCCAGAGCCGGGGGGATAGTCCTATTCGCGGGGCTAGCCAGTGTCGGGATTACTGAAGTCGGTGCTGTAGCGTACTGGGTATCTCTTCCGATAATCTCGATGGTATCGAGTGTGTACCTTCTCAACCGCAGACTCAGCGTTAGTGGTGTCCTCAAATCAACGATCGACTGGTCGTCACTTCGCGACCTCTGGTCGTTCTCGTGGCCGCTCGCGTTCAGTTCTTCGTTGCTCCTGTTCTTCTCGAATATGGACGTCCTTATGATTGAGTACTTCTTGGCCTCGGAGGCGGTGGGCTACTACCGGTCTATCCAACCGCTTCGTCAGGTAACCGGATTCGTGCTCAGTTCGTTCACCTTTCTCTACTTGCCGCTGGCAACACAGTACTTCTCGAACGGTGATTTCGATACCCTCGCAGAGTTTTACAAGGTAACGACGAAGTGGATCACGGCACTCACACTTCCGTTAGTGCTTGTATTCTCCGTCTTCGCTGCCGATATCGTAAAAGTATTTTTCGGTCCGGCGTATCTTCCCGTGTCGGAGGTACTATCCGTATTGGTCGGAGGGTTGTTTTTCAATGTCCTTGTCGGTCCAAACGGGGCAACCGCGAAGGCCATCGACCGCCCGCGAATCGAATTGGTCTCCGCCGCAGTCGGTTTCGTAGTCAATCTCGGGCTCAATATCATACTCATCCCACGGTATGGGATCATGGGTGCCGCCGTCGCGACCGTCGCTGGCTTCGTAACCTACAACACGATGGAGATTACGTTTATCCGCCGGTCGATCGGTTGCCTTCCCTTCTCAGCCAACCAACTGAAACCACTCGCTCCGACCGTTGGGGCCGCGCTCCTCCTGAAGTGGTTCTTCGGAGGATCCGTCGGCTTCGCCGGCCTCATCGCAATCGGGATGTTTCTTTCCGCTTTCCACCTCGTCTCGATGCTCGTCACCCGAAGCATCGACGAGAACGACATAGATCTGGTGAGACGGCTGGAGGAAAACCTCGGCAGAGAGATTCCGTATATTCGAGGAGCTCTCAATCGGTTTTCGAAAGGATAAATCGAGCTAGTACGCCCATCCTGTGAAGAAACGATATGTGGGAGAGCGCCGCTCGTCACAGTCGCTATCACCAGAAGTGATTGTTATCTATCTGTAGGTTGATTTTCAACAGCGTCCTCGCACTGTTCGCAAGAACAATTGTCGGTACCCGACTTACCTCTCAACCCTAGTTATGGGGAGTCACGTCGGTTAGATTCCAGTTGGGGGTTTCGGCGGCCTACGTTAGCTCCCCGTACACGTCTTCCAAGCGGTCGACGTTGTCCTCGATGTCGAACTGTTCGACCGCCACGGTCCGCGCGTTCTCGCTCATCTCCTCGACGAGGTCCGGGTCGTTCGCCAACCGCTCCATGGCGTCCGCGAGTTCGGTGGCGTCGTCGGGTCGGACGAGCAGCCCGTTGTACCCGTCGGTGATTCCCTCCGCACGCTCGTTTATCTTCGTCGCGACGACCGGCGTTCCGGACGCCAACGCTTCGAGGACGGTCAACGTCGGGAACGTCTCCCCGCTCTTCGAGGTGAACAGGGACGCGGTCGAGGCGGCGTAGTAACTCGGCAGTAGATCGTCTTCGACGTACCCGAGCACCTCCACGTTCGGTAATCGGCGCGCCTGCGACTCGATTTCGGACCTGTCCGGGCCGGTCCCGGCGATCAGAATCTTCGCGTCCACGCCCCGCCGTTCGAGTTCGCGGGCCGCTTCGAGGAGGACGTCGACGCCCTTCTTGTACAGGAGTCGGGAGAGGCAGAAGAACGTCGGCCGGGAGTCGTCGACGCCGGTCGGTCGAACGTCGCCGCGTTCCGGGGCGAAGCGAGACACGTCGACGCCGTTGTACAGTACCTCGGGGTCGCACCCGTCGCAGATGTCCGTGACGTACTCCGAGATGTTTTCGCTGACGCAGACGGTTTTGTCCGCCCACGAGACGTTCTTCCGACCGACCAATCGGTCGTTGGCCCGTTCTACGGTCGACCACGGAAACGGGTACTCGACGAACGGGGTGTGCTGTTGCAGTACGACGGGGACGGCGTCCGAACTAAACATTTGAACGAGTCCCGCCGTCATGTAGTTCATCCCGTGGACGTGCAGTACGTCGGTACCGCGTCCGTTCACCTCCCTCTCGACGACCTGCTTCAGGTCGGCCGGGTCGGGGAGCGGATACGGAATTCCGAGTCCTTCGAGCGGGTTGAACGCCCGATAGCGTTCGATTCGGTAGCCGTCTCGGCGCGCCGTGCGCCATTCGGCCTCGACGTCGCTCGAAACCACCACCACGTCGTGACCGCGGTCGGCTAACCGCGTCGCGTGTTGTTGGGCGACGATTTCGATACCGCCGGTGTGCGGGTGGAAGTAGTGCGGCGCGATTACGATTCTCGTCTCGTATCACGGCCGGACCGTCTGCGCGGACGGGGACAATGACGGGAACGCTCCGGACGTGTTGGGGTGTCGCACCATCTTCACATGTTGTCTCCGGCGCTTATCGACGTGAACAGTTCGTCGGCCCGTTCCGTGAACTTCGCGAACGAGTGGTCCTCGGCGGTCTCTCGTCCCTGCTCCGCCATCCGAGAAATATCGTCGGGCGACCCCAACGTCTCTATCAGCACCGACCCGAGTTCTCCCGCGTCCTCCGGGTCGACGAGTCTCCCGTTGTCCCCGTCGACGACGTAATCGTGCACGCCGTATGTGTCCGTGCCGACGATCGGCGTTCCGGACGCGAGCGCCTCCAACCCGGTCGTTACGTAACCCTCCATCAGCGACGGGATGACGAACAGCGCGGACTCCGAGAGGAGGCGACGCTTCTCGCGTTCGCTCACGTAGCCCCGGAAATCGACGTTCTGCAGTCCGAGGCGCGCGGCCCGTTCGTGGAGTTCGTCCTCCTTGTATCCGGTTCCGGCCACGACGAGTTCGTACTCGTCGGACTCGGCCTCGACGCGACGCCACGCGTCCAGTAGCGTCCCGACGTTCTTGCGGCGGGTCAACCGCCCCAGATAGAGCACCGTCTTCGACTCGGGAGTCGGGTTGAAGTCGAACGCGTCGAGTTCGATGCAGGGGTTCAGTATCGCCGTCCGGTCGTGGCCGAGTCCGCCCTGCACCCGCGAGGCGGTACTCGGGCCCGCGCAGACGACGGTCGGGTCGTCCAAGTACGGGAGCGTGCGTTCGATGAGATGGATGATTCGACCCTTGTTCTCCCCGAGGAACCGGTTCGCCGACTCCAAGTACAGCGTGTGGACGAACAGCGCGTTCGAGACGGAGTCCGGCGAAAGGAAGTGCGCCGGGTAGAACGGGATGTGGGAGATGTCGTCGAGGACGACGTCGAACTCGACTTCTCGCACTAACTTCCTGAAGAAACTCGCACCGCGGACGGAGTTTAGTATCTTCGCGGCCGAAGAGTCGGGCGCGGCGTAGTCGAAGTCGTGGAACGTAACGTCGCTCTCCGTCGAGAGGTCGTTGTCCCCCGCGGACCCTCGGGGGGCCGGCGAGAGGAAGTGGACGTCCCACCCCACGTTCCGGAGGGCCTCTCCGACCTTCACCATCAACCTGTCCGCACCCCCCTCGAACTCGCTCCGAAGCGGTATCGAGGACCGAATCAGTATCCGTTTCGTGCGCGTCCTGTCCGCCTCGCGTTGCTGGGTGCGGGTCCCGGCGTCGGTTCTCATTGAATGTACCCCAACTGCTCTAAGGTGTCCTTGACGCCGTCGTTTATCTCGCCCGTGTCGACTCCGTCCGGTTGCTCGAACGAGTCCAACCACTCGTCGAGTTCGGTTTCGAGCCTCGTCACCTCTTTCGGTCGCTCCGAGGAGAGGTCCGTCTGCTCTCGGGGATCCGACTCCACGTCGTACAGTTCCTTCTCCCCGTCCGAACCGACGACGAGTTTGTAGCCGTCGCGCCGGATGCACCGGAGCGAACGGAGGTAGGAGTCGATAACGTCGTGCGGGTCGCCGACCCGTTTCTCGATAGCGTCCCGCGAGGGCATGGGAGAGAGGTACTCGGCGATGACGGTGTCTCGGTCGAACTCCGGGGAGAGCACCGACTGCCCCTGCGACTGACTCCTGAAGGACGGCGCTTCGACCCCGGCGACGTCGAGAAGCGTCGGGGCGACGTCCGGCAGTTGGACCAACCGGTCGTCGGTGCCGTGGTCGGTGAACGGGCCGCCGCCGACGACGAACGGGACGTGCAGCAACGTGTCGTAGAGGCAGTACTGGTGGTCCATCAGGCCGTGGTCGCCGAGGTTCTCGCCGTGGTCGCCGACGACGACGAACACCGTCTCCTCGTCGCGTTCCCGAATCGTCTCCGCGAGTTCCCCGATTCGCTGGTCGAGGTACGCCGTCTCAGCCGCGTACAGCGCCCGAAGAATCTCGAACTCGGAGTCGGAAATCTCCGCCTGTTCGGTGACGTACTTCCACGCGTTCTGTTCGACTTCGTTCGCCTCGCGGTAACTGACGCCCTCCGGGAGGAACCGTTCGGCGAACCGTTTCGGGGGTCTGTACTCGAGGTGGGGTTCCAGATAGTTGATGAACAGGAAGAAGGGGTCGTCGCCGTCGTGGTCGGACAGCAGACCTTCGGCCCGTTTGTTCGTCCGCCCCGCGCCGTCGTCGGGCGAGTAGTTGCTGTACCGAAACTTCGTGTACGCCGCGTTCACCGCGTTGGCTACCGGATTCCCCTGTATCAGCGTGCGGGCGACGGCGAACCACTTGTCCCTCCCTTGGTTCGTGAGTCCGACGCCGCCGACGTCGTTGTCGAACTGGAGAAGTTGCCAGTTCCGAACGAACGTGT
Source organism: Halopelagius longus (assembly GCF_900100875.1). NCBI lineage: Archaea > Methanobacteriati > Methanobacteriota > Halobacteria > Halobacteriales > Haloferacaceae > Halopelagius > Halopelagius longus. The sequence goes on from NZ_FNKQ01000006.1 coordinate 109,922, forward strand.
CGAACCCCGCCTCGAACCCGAAGTTGTCGCTCACCCAGATGTTGTTCGAGATACCGAACGTCTCGTACCCGTTCTCCGAGAGCGTCCCGGCGAGCGTCTGAATGTCGTCCCTGAGGTGCTTGCTCTCCGCGTGGGCACCGTGCTTCGAGGGGTACGTCCCCGTGAACAGCGACGCGTGCGAGGGGAGCGTCCACGGAGACGCGCTGTACGCTTCCGAGAACTTCCCTCCGCGCTCCGCTAACCCCGATAGAAAGGGCGTGACCTCTCTCCCGTTGACCGCCGTGTCGACGAAATCGGACCGAGCCGTGTCCATCACGATAAGAACGATGTTTGGCGAATTCGGCATTATCTGTTTACTGCCGTGTTCGCGTTCAGGTTAACCTTATCGCTAAATTACAGGCTGAGTCACGGCTGATGCTATCTCACGAAATTCAGTTTTAGGATCTCTAGCCACCGTCTTCGGGCGATGAGTGGGTGGACGGTGGAACATTGTTCTTGTCAGACAGGTAAGGAAATGCGCCTAGAGTGAATATTTAGGTCGTACGGCTGATATCTCCGCACGATGCGAATTGGACTGTTTACGACCCTCTTCCCGTCTAAGCCTCCCTTCGAGTTCGACGACTCGTACCAGTGGGGCGGAGTTGCGGAAGTCGTCTACGAACTCGCCCTCGAACTGAACGAACGGGGGCACGACGTCTTCGTATTCAGCGCCTCTAACGGGCCGAAGGCGGTTCAGAGACACCAGAACGTGACCGTCTATCGGTTCGAGAAACACGTAGAGATGCGCTCGGCGTACCTCTCTGCGGACGTGTTGCACGGACCGCTCTCGGTGGACTTGGACGTGGTGCACCTGCACCGCGGCCTCCCGTCCGCCGCACTCGCCGGCACCCTCTACTCGCTCCGGCACGGCACGCCGACCGTCTTCACCGTCCACGGCAACATGGACCCCGGACCGCTCTTCTCGGCGAAGGGCGTCCTGCTACGCGGGTTCAACCTCGTCTCGCCGTGGTTGCTCTCGCGGGCGGACCGCGTGACGACGGTTACGTCCGGATTCAGAGAGTCGTCCCGGTACCTCTCGGCGTACGACGGCGACGTGCGGGTCATCCCGAACGGAGTATCGAAGGACGGAGAGGCGGTCCCCGTTCGCGACGCGAAGGAGGGGGTCGGTTCCGACGCGGACGCCACGCACGTCCTGTTCGTCGGCAACCTCATGGAGCGAAAGCAACCGGACCTGTTGCTCGGGATGGCCGAGGAACTGCGAGACGAGTACTCCGACCTCCGAGTCGTCATCATCGGCGACGGACCGATGCGGTCCTCGCTGAAGCGGACAATCGAGGAGAGGGGCCTCTCCGACATCGTCCGACTGCTCGGGTTCGTGGACGAGGCGACGAAGCTGCGATGGTACCGCGCGGCCGACGTCGTCTGCCTCCCGTCGACCGACGAATCGTTCGGTCTCACGCCGCTGGAGGCGGCGGCGCGTCGGACGGTCCCCGTGGTCAGCGACCTCCCCTGCTTCCGAGAGTACGTCGAAGACGGGGAAAACGGGATTATCACCGCTCCCACGGAGGAGGGAGTCGTCGAAGCGGTCAGGACGTTACTGGACGACCCGGAGCGGCGGCGGACGATGGCCGAACGCGCCGAGGAGAACGCGTCCGACTACGACTGGGAGGTGCTCGCCGACGAGTACGTCGACGTGTACCGCTCGGTCGTCTGACGAAGCAGGCAGTGACGACCCCGTGAAACTATTTATGCGGTAACATATTATCTCACTCTATGGATTTCAAGTGGTGGGTCTCCGAGACCGTTTCGAGGACGCAGGACGAGGGAATTCCAGGCGTACTGTGGGGTGCAGAGCGAGGATACCACAAACTGCTTCAGTTTTCGTCCACGCTTCGCCCGCCGGGAACGCCAATCTGGTCTCTGGAGTGGGACCTCCTCCTCGTTGTCGACGCCTGTCGGTTCGACCTGATGCGAGCGGTCGCGGACGAGTACGATTTCATCGATTCCGTGGACTCGACTCGGTCCGTAAACAGCGTCACCCGACTCTGGATGGAGGAGAACTTCGACGAGAAGTACGCGAACCAGCTCCACCGGACGACGTACATCACCGGAAACCCGTGGTCGAAAGAGAAGGTGAACGACGAGGCGTTCGACGACGTGGACCACGTCTGGGAGGACGCGTGGGTAGAACCCGGAACTGTCCCTCCGGAACCGATAACTGACGAGGTGATTCGACGCGGCCGCGACGACTCTCCGGACCGGATGATTGCCCACTACATGCAGCCGCACGCGCCGTTCATCCCGGAACCGGATATGGGGCCGGGCAAACAGCTCGACGGCTTCCGAGAGCAGACCGAGGGGGACCTCTGGGAGGCGCTTCAGCGCGGAGAACTAACGGAAGGAGAGGTTTGGAAGGGGTATCTGGACAACCTTCGGCACGTGCTGGACGACATCGAGCGACTGCTGAAAAACGTCGACGCCGAGCGGGTGGTAATCACCTCGGACCACGGAAACGGGTTCGGCGAGTGGGGTATCTACGGCCATCCGCCCGACATGCCGCTGAACAGCCTCAGGACGGTTCCCGTCGTCCGAACCAGCGCGGAGGACACGGGCGAGTCGGTTCCCAGCGAGGAACGGGTGTCACACGACGTGAGCAGAAACGAGCAGTTGGAAGCGCTGGGATACGTGTAGCGACGCGTCGTCTCGCGGTGTCCGCCGCACCGAATCACCGGACGGGTGTCGCTCCGGGCGAGAACAAACCATATACATGCGGCCGCTGAACGCGGTAACCAGCCCATGGAACGCGAGACGAGAGCGCGTACTATCGAGTCCGACACCGCCTCGGAGCGAGAGACGCTCCTCCGCTGTGTCGACGTCGTGCAGGAGTATCGCCGGGGCGGCGACGGGTCGTTCCTCCCGTGGCGCGAACGGGCGGGCGTCACCGTCCGCGCCCTCGACGGCGTCTCCCTCGGCGTCCGCGAGGGCGAGTTCGTCGGCATCGAGGGGCCGAGCGGAAGCGGCAAGTCCACGCTGGTTCACCTCTTGGCGGGGCTGTTGACGCCGACCAGCGGGCGAGTCGAACTCGCCGGCGTCGACATCAGCGACCGGTCGGCGCGGGAACGAAGTCGTCTCCGCCACCGGAACGTCGGACTCGTCTTTCAGCGCTTCCAACTCCTGCCGTCGCTGTCGGCGCGCGCCAACGTCGCCCTCCCCTTGGTTCAGTCGGGCGTTTCCAAGCGAGAGCGCCGAGAGCGCGCGTTCGACCTCCTCGAACGGGTCGGCCTCGGCGACAGAGCGACGCACACGCCCGGCCAACTCAGCGGCGGCGAACAGCAACGCGTCGCCATCGCGCGCGCCCTCGTCACCGACCCGCCGGTGTTGCTCATGGACGAACCGACCGGCGAACTCGACAGGGAGACGGGCTCGAACATCCTCGATCACGTCATCGAGTTCAGCGACGACCGGGTGGTGGTGGTCGCGTCCCACGACGAGAAGGTGCTCGATCGAACGGACCGCCGCGTCAGACTCGTGGACGGACGCAGGGACGACGCCCCATGACGGACGCGTCCGCCCTCGACGACCCCGCTCGGTCGGGGTCCAGACTCGCACGGTGGCGCGGCGTCGTCGGGCTCGCGGTTCGGCGCATCCTCGGCCGTCTCACCTCCGACCTGCCGAACCGGACGGCGCTGACCGTCTCCATCGTCGCCATCACCGTCGCGTTGCTCGTCGTCGTCACCGGCCTCAGCTTCGGGCTCGCCACGGAGTCCACCGTCTACGGCGGCAACGTGGACTACTGGGTCGTCCCCGAGAGCGGGACGACGCAGACGACGGTGTTCAGCGCCGAGAGCGCGCAACTCGGCGGCGTCCACGCGAAGCAAACCGAGATGCAGGAGGTGGCGGGCGTCACGAGCTCTACGCCCGTCCTCGTCGAACTGGTCAGGATGCGAGGCGAGGAGAGTCCCGAACCCGAGTTCGTCCTCGCAGTCGGCGTCGTCCCCTCGGAGAATCCGACCGCCGTCTCCGGCGTCTCCACCGCGGCGCTGTCGCCGGGCGACCCCTACTACGCGAACGGGTCGTACGACGGCGATTTCACGGGCGAAGTCGTCCTCTCGCCGGGGGCCGCCGAGGCGTTGCAGGCCTCCGAGAACGACTCGCTTTCGGTCCTCGGACTGTCGTCCGGGCGGACGGACCGGCAGTTCTCGGTCACCGCTGTCAACGGAACCGGAAGCGGCGCACCGCAGGGCGAGGTTCCCATCGCCGTCTTCCACCTGAGCGAGTTGCAGACGCTCACCGGCGCCGACGAGGGTGACCTCGCGGACCAGTTCCTCGTCAGGACGAACGACCCGTCGGCGAAGTCCCAAATCGAGGAGGCCTACCCCGGGGCGAGCGTCGTCGCTCGCTCCGGTCTCGCGACGCGGAACCTGTTCGAGTCGGACGTGCCGTTGGCCGTCAGCGCCGCGGCGTTGGTCATCGCGCTCGTCGTCTCGACGCTGTTCTTAGCGACGACGATGGCGCTCGAAATCGACGCCGACCGCCACCGCTACGCGGTTCTCGCCTCCATCGGGTTCGCCACGCGGACGCGACTCGCGCTCGTCGCGCTCTCGACGCTGACCGTCGCCGTCGTCGGGGGGGTGTTCGGCTGTCTCCTCGGCGGCGTCGGCATCGTCGTCCTGAACCGACTCGTCCTCGCGCAGATGGGCGTCGAGTCGCTCGCGCTGTTCCCGCCGCTCCTCCCGGCGTACGCGATGCTCGTCGCCGTCGTCGTCGGCGTCGCCGCGACGCCGTATCCGCTCGTCGTCGCGTGGCGCACGAATTCGGTCACGGAGGTGCTGCAGTGATGCTCGGGAGTCGAATCCGCGCCGTCGCGGGCATCGCGTTCACGCAACTGCGCCGCGCCCCCGAACGAACGACGCTCGCCGTCCTCGGCATCGCGCTGGCGGTGCTCCTGACGACGCTCCTCGCCAGCGTCGGGTTCGGAGTCATCGACACTGGCGAACAGAAGTTCGACGCCGCCGGGCGCGACATCTGGGTGACCGGAGGTCCGGTCGAGTTATCCGCCGAGGGCGGCGGTTCGTTGGAGAGCCAGTTCGTCAACGCCCACCGCCTCGGCAATCAGTTCCGGAAGCACGAGCAGGTGAAGACGTCCGCGCCGGTGTTGTTCCACGCGGTGTACGCGTCGTCGAACGACACGGAGCCGAAACTCCTGACCGGGGTCGGCATCCCCAACACCGGCAGCGTCGCGATTCAGAACGGGTCGGAGTTCTCTCGCGCCGACGTCCACTACGCCAACGGGTCCTACGACGGTCCGATGACGCGGGAGGTGATCATCGACCCGCGGACGGCCGAGCTGCTGAACGTTTCCGTCGGGGACACCATCTACGTCGGCGGCAGTCGGGAGACGGTCTCCGAGAACCGGTTCACCGTCGTCGGTATCTCGCCGACGTTCTCGAAGTTCCTCGGAACCCCGACGGTGGCTATCCACCTGAGCGAGCTCCAGACGGTCACCGGGACGGCCGGAACGGACCCGGCGACGTTCCTCACGCTCAGCCTTGAGGACGGCGCGGACCCGAAGGCGGTCAGCGAAGAGCTCGCCGCGGAGTACCCCGAGTACGAGTTCCGAACGAACCGCGAACAGCTCCAACAGATTATCCAGAAGAACGCGCTCGTCCTCGCGAGCGGGTTCGTCCTCGTCGGCCTCGCCGTCGTCGTCGGACTCGCCCTCACGGTGAACCTGCTGGCGATAGTCGTCTACCAGCAACGCGAGGAGTTCGCGGCGCTCCAAGCGATGGGTATCTCCCGCGGACTCCTCGTCGGCGTCGTCTCCGTGCAAGCGCTGCTCATCTGTCTCGCGGGCGGCGCCGCCGGACTCCTCGCGACGCCCGTCGCCGCCGGTCTCACGAACGAGCTCGTGATACGGTTGGTCGGCCTCGAATCGCTCCTGCGGACGCCGCCCCTCGTCTACGCCGTCGGCGGCGCGATAGCGCTCGCGATCGGCACCGGAAGCGCCGCCGCCGTCGGGTGGCAGTTGTCTCGCATCCCGGCGTACGTCGACCTCCGGCGGTGATTCGCCGGAGGACCGCCGCCATCTCGCGCCGCAAACGCCGCGAACGACCGCGTTCGACGGCTACGAATCGGGATCGTGATGTGAATAGAAAGCGGGTGTGAACCTCCCGGGAGGCAGACAATTGGTAATAACATACGTTTACGTTCGGTTACAGTAAATACACGATTACTGACAAAATACTATAAATGTGAGGTCGTTGTCAGTTTAGACGAGATACACAATGGCGGGTATACACAGGAGGACGTATCTTAGGGGACTAGTTGCCGCAGGTGTCGTCGCCGGTTCCACGACCGGTGTCGGTTCAGTCGCGGCCCAGTCCACTAGTGACGAAGAGATAGACAACGAAGAACTCCCGAAGGGTCGAGCCCTCGTCTGGGACGGCGACATGAACTCCGCGTACAACGCGGAGATGCACGTCGTCGGGAAGTCGAACGGAACGCCGTGTTCCTGCGGCGGCTCGGATGAATCCGACTCTTCGGACCGGAAAGGCGTCGTCCACGTCACGTCCAACGGGACGGAGACAGGAGACTACGCCCTCGGGATGGTCAACGTCGGTCGGCGTCTGTCCGACCCGTTCACCCTCGCGGAGGCGACGGCGGACCAAGCGGTCTCCTTCGACTACTACGAAGGGTCGCAGAACACCGGCGCCGCCCCCGACGAGGTGTACGTCATCGTCGAGACGGCCGGAAAAACGATCGACGAACTCGCGAACAAGCTGTACGGCGACGACTTCCTCAAGCTCGAACCCGAGCAGCAACTGAAAGTCGACGAAAAGTACCGCGCGCAGTTCGACGCGGACTACCAGTCGCTCGACGAGATTTCGCAGGACGCGTTCGGTCACAGCTACCTCGAACTGAGCGGACAGACGCTCGGGTCGTCGATTACGGCCAGGGTGTACGTCAACCAGTTCGACGACAGCAAGCTGTCGAAGGACGAACTCGCGCAGATACGCTGGGATCAGTCCTACGATACCCTCTCGTCGACGCACCAGAGTCAGGTCGATAGCCTGTACGCGGCTCAGACCGTCGAAGGGAGCTCGGACGATAACGCGGGAACCCAGCGGTACCTCGCGGTCACGCACGTCGACGACAACGGCGACGCGAACTCGTCGTCGGACTCCTCCGAGAACGGCGACAAGGAGTTCAACACGTTCAACGTCTCCAACGCCTTACAGGGCGGCCAAACGAACTGGATGGCCGTACCGGTCTCCAGCGAGAACCTGATGTCGACCGACGCGATCGAGGAGATCGCCTTCCAACTCCGCGACGAGCGGGAGACCTTCAGCAACTTCGTCGACCAGTACGGCGAAGACGCAGAGCTCGTCGGTGTCGGGTTCGGTCTCGGGTACACGACCCGACAGTCCGTCCTCGACATGTACTACGACGACCTGATGGTGAAGTACTCCGCAGACGGGAACTCCAAGACGGCGACGTTCGACTTCCCGGCGACGGTTCCGGCTAACGTGAAGGCGTCGGACCGTCTCAACACCAAGAAGAGCGGGGCGTTCACCGTCACCGCGGAACTCCAACAGGACGAAGCCGGCCTCGACCTCGAGGACGTCATCAAGAAGTCGGTCAGAATCGCCCCGTTCCAGTCGGTGGCACCACCGGTCGACGTCGGCATCCCCGCCCGTAAGGTGACGGTTGAGGACGGAAAACTCACCGCGAAGTTCCCCGCCTCGAAGATTCCGGACCTCCTCGGAACCGGCGAGGACTGCAAGTTCGTACTCGCGGGCGAGTTCGACGTCGAAAGCGCCTCGTCGTTCTACGGCGTCGGCACGGTAGACGTGTTCACGCCCGGCGGCGGCGACTCCGACGATAACTCGACCGACGACTCGGACGGAAACTCGACGTCGGAGTCGGACTTCGTCGAGTGGACGACGCAGGTGCTCGGTAACCTGTCCTAGGGTCGACTGACGAACCTTCCGTTTTTCTTTCGTCCCGCACGCTACCGACTCCCTCGGTAGTGGCGACTTCGCCGCCGCGAGTCGGAGTCGGTCGAACGTGTCGGTTCTCCACCCGATTCTTTTTTGTCCGTGGGTTCTGCCACACTCTGTATGTCCCGTTCGAACGAGTGGTCGCTCCTCCTCCCGAAGTCCGTGCGAAGCGTTCCCGCGGACCTGGCGGCGGTTCTCGGAGTAACCCTCCTCACGGTCGCGGTCGTCTTTCTCCCGACCGTTCGGGAGACGCCGATTCGAATCGTCGTCGGCCTCGGATTCGTCCTCTTCGTCCCGGGGTACGCGTTCGTCGCCGCCCTCTTCCCGGAACGGGGGCCAGAGTTGCATTCGGACGACGAGGGAACCGACGCCGAGGGTATCGACGTGCTCGAACGAGTCGCCCTCTCGTTCGGGACGAGTATCGCAATCGCTCCCCTCGTCGGCCTCGCACTCAACTTCACCCTGTTGGGACTCCGTCTGACACCAATCGTGGCGACGCTCTCCGCGTTCATCGCCGTGATGGTGTTCGTCGCGGTACAGAGACGGTCGGAGTTATCCCCCGAGGACCGCTTCTACGTCCCGTACCGTCGGTGGGTCGCCTCGGCGCGAGACGGACTAGTTCGTCCCGACACTCGCACCGACATGGGGCTGAACGTCCTCCTCGCCGTCAGCGTCCTCCTCGCGGCCGGAAGCGTCGGATACTCCGTCGCGACGACACCGGACGGTTCGACGTTCAGCGAACTGTACCTCCTAACCGAGGACGAGTCGGGCGAACTCGTCGCCGACGACTATCCGACGGAGTTCACCCGCGGGGAGTCGAAACCGCTCGTCGTCGGCGTCGAGAACCACGAACGGACGACTCAATCGTACACCGTCGTCTCGGTACTGCAACGCGTCTCGGTCGAGAACAACACGACGACGGTACTCGAACAGCAGCGACTGCAGGAGTTCCAACCGACGCTCGAACACAACGAGACGTGGCGACAGCGACACTCGGTCGAGCCGACGATGTCGGGGGACCGTCTCCGATTAGTCTACCTCGTCTACCGCGGCGACGCGCCGGCCGACCCGACAGTCGAGAACGCCTACCGGGAGACGCACCTCTGGATAAACGTCTCGGAGCCCTGACCGCGGCGGAGCGCGGGATCGACTACCGATTCCCGTACCCGACTTCGTCTCTCTCCGGCGACTTCCCGAAGAACACGTCGGCGACGCCGGGCATCCCGTCCCACACCCACACCGCGAGCGTGAACGCCGTGAGGACGACTCCGAGCGCCAGCATCGGGGACCACCGCCGGGTCAAGAAGAACTGCAGGAAGCTCGTGTGGTGACCGCTCGGGCCCGGGAAGATGGGCCAAAGCAGGAAGCCCACCTTTCCGAAGTTCCCGTGCAACACGGGGCCTAACACGTCGCCCACGAGGTGAGAGGTGTACCCCACTCCGAACGCGGTCACGAGGGTTCTGGAGCGAACGTCGTCGAAGACGGACCACAGGACGCCGAGGACGAGCGCGAACGTGAAAAGCGAGTGAGCGAAACTTCGCCCCGACGCCAACACGCCGAACGTCCACGCGGCGGGTTTGTCTATCAGGTCCGGGAACTGCGTCCCGAAAACGAGCGCGAGGACCGGAACGCCCGACGGCGGACGGTGCGTGCGGATTCGTGACCCGAACGAGTAGAGGAGGTAGCCGAACGCGGCGTGAGCCCACGGAAGCATCGTTTCCCCCTGCCTCTTCGACGTGCATAGGTGCTTCGCTCGTGTTGCCTGTCAACTCCGCGACCCGAAAGTTACGTATAGGTGGGGGCCGCCATCGACTACCATGGCCGTCACACGACGCGAGCGGTTCGTCCACGCGCAACTCGGGTGGATGCTCGCCGGTACGTTCGCACTGAGTGTTCTCGACGCGTTCTCGTACGAGCTGTTCTTCGTCGTCGCCCTCATCGGTTTTCTCGTCGTCACGGAACTCACCGCCCCGTTCTCGGTCACGCCGCGGTGGCGACGCCGATTGCGGTGGATAATCGCTCTCGGACTCGTCGGCTTCGGCTACGTCATCGTCCGCAGGATTCTCGACCTCCTCCCGCCGGGGGTGCTCTGAGTGCGCCGCCCGGACGTCGACACTCCGCGGGCGCTCCTCGTCGCTCTCGTCGCCGTCTGCGCCGTCTCGCTCCTCTTCGCCGGCACGATGTCGTCCGCCGCGTTCGGCGCGTTCAACGCGGGATGGGACGGCTCGTCGACGGTTCGAGACACGGCAAAGGAGGCCGGTGCGACGCCGACCGTCGCGCTCGAAACGACCGCGTACGCCGAGGCCGACCCGAGCGAGACGGTGGCGTTCGTCGTCGCGCCGGACGACGAGTACACCGACGCGGAGGCGGAGCGACTCCGCACCTTCGTCGAGGAGGGCGGAACGCTCGTCGTCGCGGAGGACTACGGGACCGTCGGAAACGACCTGTTGGCCGACATCGGCGCGGAGACGCGCTTCGACGGACGGACGGTCCGCGACCTGCGTCACCACGGACCGACGACGGCGATGCCGGAGGCGACGAACGTCAGCGACGCCGAGACGACCGACGGAGTCGAGTCGATCATGCTGAACTACGGCACGGTCCTCACCGGCGCGAACGGGACGGTGTTGGTGCGGACGTCCTCGTACGCGTACCTCGATACCGACGACGACGGCGAGGCCGACGAGGGCGAACCGTTCCGGTCGTATCCGGTCGTCGCCGCCGAAGAGGTGGGTTCGGGCCGCGTCGTCGCCGTCAGCGACCCGAGTCTGTTCATCAACACGATGCAGAAGCGCGCGGACAATCCGCGCCTCGTCTCCGGACTCGTCGGCGACAGAGAGACCGTCCTCCTCGATTACTCCCACTCGGAGTCCCAACCCCCGATTCGCGTCGCTCTCATCCACCTCCGGGACTCGTCCGCCGCGCAGGTCGGCCTCGGCCTCTTCGGCTTGCTCGTCGTCGGCCTTCGGCAGTCGGGGCGTCTGCACCTCCCGACGCTCTCGTCCGGACGCGGCGAACCGGCGTCTCCGGGAGACGGAGGAGGCGACGGCGAGGCGGAATCGATAGCAGAACCTAACACCCATCGGAGAGAAGGGGGAAATCATGAGTGACCCCGCAGAGCTCTACGACTCGATTCGCGAAGAGGTCAGTACCGTCCTCATCGGGAACGAACGGATTCTCGAAGGACTGACCGTCTCGCTTCTCACTCGCGGCCATCTCCTCCTCGAAGGCGTCCCCGGAATCGGAAAGACGATGACCGCCAACCTGTTCGCGCGGGCGACGGGACTCGACTACAATCGTATCCAGTTCACACCGGACATCCTCCCGGCGGACATCACCGGCACGGAGATATACCGCGAGCAGACCGCCGAGTTCGAGGTACGCCGCGGCCCCGTCTTCTCGAATCTGGTCGTCGCAGACGAGATAAACCGCGCGACGCCGAAAGCGCAGAGCGCACTCCTCGAATCGATGCAGGAGAGGCAGGTGACCATCGGCGGGGAGACGTTCTCGCTCCCGAACCCGTTCATGGTCGTCGCGACGCAGAACCCGATAGAGATGGACGGGACCTTCGAACTCCCGGAGGCCCAACGCGACCGGTTCCAACTGAAGTACACGATGGAACATCTCGAGTGGGACGACGAACGGGAGTTCATCGACCGGTTCCACGCCAATCCGGAACTCGGCGCGGGCGACGTCCAACGCGTCGTCAGCGTCGACGACTTACTGGCGGCCCAGAGCGCCGTCGAATCGGTCCACGTCGCCGAACCCGTCCGCGAGTTCCTCTTGGAGGTGGTTACCGCGACGCGGGAGTCCGAGGAGATTCTGCACGGCGCGTCCACGCGGGCGACGCTCTCGCTTCTCAACGCCACGAAGGCGTACGCGGCGATTCACGGGCGCAACTACGTCATCCCCGACGACGTTCTCACGATGGTCAAACCCGCGTTCGTCCACCGCATCATCCTCACGACGGACGCCGAACTGAACGAACGCGACCCCGCGGACGTCCTCGGAACCGTCGTCGAATCGGTAGACCCGCCCGAAGTGAGTATCGGCGTCCCCGAGGAGCAGTAACGCCGGTTCGGCCGCGCCGAACCCGTCGCGTCGTCTCACTCTACGCTCCCCGGGACAGTTTCTGCAGCCGCTGCAAATCGAATGCACCCCCTCGTAACGACCGGTACCGTAAGTGGAGCATACTCCGATTAACCTCCTAGTAAAGGATTTGGCCGCCGAAGAGACATTCAGGTATGTAATGTTTCTTAATTCACACTTGGCGTTACAGTGTTACGTTCGTAAATGTCCGCTCGGTTACATCGAGTATGGAGACGGTCGATCGGGAGAATCTACCTCGATGTTTAGTTCCGGCCGTCACTCGTTCCGGACGGACTCGTTCGCCGCGTCGTCCGTCGCCCGTCGGTCGACGGACCACCGGTAGTTCAGCACGACCATCCCGGAGTCGTGTTGCGACGTCTCGGCGGTGACGCTCGTTCCGAACTCGGTCGCGAGTCCGATAGCGAGGAACGAACCGACGGGGTGGTCGAAGTCGGCGGACGGGCCGAACGCCGGTTCGGAGAGTTCGACGGTGGCGCGGGCGCCGTCCGCCGTAGTTTCGATCGATGACTCGGCGGAGCGGGCGAGTTCGAACGTCTCGACGACCGCCTCTGTGAGGCGGGCGACGACGGCCTCCGGTTCGGTCACCCCGTCCGCCGAATCGGTCTCGGCGAACTCGCGGTACAGTTCCGCACCGCTCGGGACGAGTGCCACGCCGGACGTCGTGGCGTCGTCCGTGACGACGAACGGGCCGTCGAGTTCGGCGTCGGAGGGGACGCCCTCGACCGGCGTTCGGGGGACGTACACGCGCGGGCCGTCCTCCGTCCGAACGTACGTCCGCCGGTCCGAGAGGTTCAACCGGTCGACGATGGCGCGTTCGTTCCGCAGTAGCGGCGAAACCACCGCCTCGCCGACGTCCGCGGGGACGAACCGCTCCGGCGTGAGATACCACGTCAACACCGCGGCGAAGACGCCCGTCGCCGCGACGGCGACGAGGGGGCCGCGAACCATCGGAACGAGGGCGGCGACGCCGCCGGCGAGGAGGCCGACGACCGCCAGACCGAGCGCCGTCCGCCGGTGTTTCGACCGGCGAGTCTGGGCGTACCGCTCCCGGAGGCGTTCGTTCTCGGCGCGGAGTCTGCGCACCTCGGCGGGGTCCACGAGGCCGTCGGCCTCGCCGTTTCGGCCCTCGGTCCGTCGAGTGCCGCGGGTACTCTCCCCGTCCGTCGTCGTCCGTCGGTCGGGGTTCCACTCCGACGCGCCGTTTCTGATTCGTCGTTCTCTGTCGCTGTCGTTGCTCACGTTCCTTCCTCCGTTAGTAAACCGAGTCGCAGTGCGCCGTGACGGTGCAGTATATAGCCGATACCCCCGACGACGGCGACGAGCCCAGCCCCCGCCCAGAGCGTACCGAAGTCACGGGCGACGACGGAGACGCCCGCGGTGAAGACGAAGATGGCGACGGCCAACGGCGCTCCGTCCCTCGCGCGGCGACTCGCGTCGAGTTCGGTGACGAGGTACGCGAACGACCCCGCTTCGAGGAGCGTTACGGTCGCTATCGTCGGCTCCATCGTCAGCCCGAGGATCACGAGATGCGCGAACGCGACGCCGTAGTACCGCGTACTCGCCGCGGTTGCGATGCCGACGGTCACCGCGAGGAGGACGCCGCCGAGGCCCGCGAGCGACCAGCAGGCCACCGCGATGCTCGCCGTGCCGCCGACGAGGGAGACGAATCGAACCGCCCGTTCTCTACGTCCGGGCACGGCTCTCGCCTCCGTTCTGACCGCCGGTGTCGCGTCGGCTCCGCCCGACTTCGAGAACCGCCTCGCGCGTCCGCCCGGGCGCAACCTCGTACGCCCGGACGCCGGGCATCGCGTCGAGTTGCTTCCGGAAGCGCTCGAAGTCGGCGTAGCGCTCGTACGTCCGGTCGTCGGCCGGGTGACTGCCGTCGAACAGGACCGTCGGCGTCAGGAAGACGGTGACGAGCGTTCCCTCTCGGACGGTCGCTTTCACCGCCTCCCGCGTCTCCTGCGGATGGGTGTCGTCCGTACAGAGGACGGTCCACCCGCGCGCCGGTTCGGCCGTCGTCTTCACCCGGAGCCCGTTGAACAGCGGGTCCGAGTTGAACCGCCGCGTGTACGACTCGAACGGTTCGAAGAACGGTCGCAGCGCCGCGGCGAACTCGTCGTCCCGTCTGCTCAGTTTCGCCTCGATGCGCCGGGCCGCGTTCGAGGGCGTCCCCGTCCACCCCTCGGACCTTCGCACTGCACCGACTCGGGCGTCGCCTCCGCCCTCGGAGTTCAGAATCCGGCGACATCGGCCGTAGTGGCGCGGCGCCTCTCGCATCTCCGTATCGACTCGGATGCCGTCCTCGTCGATGAGCGTCAGGCCCACCGGGTCGCGGTTGCGTTCGAGCAACCGAACGATACCGAGGAGGACTTCGCGCAGGTAGTCCGACTTCCGCCGCCCGGGCCGACCGTCGGCCATCGACTCGCGGCGGTCGAGGAACATCCGCGTTCGGTGGGCCGTCTCGTCTTCGAGTTCCCGGACGTACGCGTCGCCGAGTCGAGCGGTCGAATTCCAGTCGATTCGGCTCACGGAGTCGCCGGGGACGTACTGTCGAATGCCGACGACGTCCGTTCCGGCCCCGCTCTGTCCGCTGGGGTGGTCGCCGTACATCTTCGCCGCGAAGTCCTCGCCGCCGACCTGCAGGTCGGACGGCGACGCGGTTTCGACGACGACGCTCGCGCGTTCGGGGCGTTCGACCGCCTGTTCGAAGAGTCCGCTCCCGTCCGTGTAGGTACACGTCACTTCGGGTATCTCGTAGCGACCCCCGAGGGGCGCGGAGAACTCGCACGTCGTCTCTCTCCGCTCGTCTCCCGAACCGAGCGTCAGCGTCGGATGTTCGCCGCTGACGCCGACGGGCCATCCGACCGCCGCCGAGACGGGCAGGTCCGACGCTTCGTCGGACTCGACGGTGACCGCCACCGTTCCCGGTTCCTTCGGGCGGAGCGTGGGACGCGCCGGCGTCACCGTCACCGACAGGGAGTCGTCGCACTCGACGAAGCGCGCCGCGGCACGATGCTGAGCGACGAGTAGCCACGCACAGAGAGTCGCCGCGCCCGCGACGGCTAACGGCCTATCGCCTAGCGCGCCGACGAGAAGCAAAGTTCCGGCCGTACCGACGACTGCGTGTCCTCGTCGGGTCAACTCCATGGCTACTCATCTGAGCGTCTTCCATTGAATGTTTTGCTCTCGACAACGGAAGAACATATGTGCAGTGACCGCGAGGATAGCACTGTGCAAGGCTCTCACCGATGGGTCGCGGTCAGCCTTCTGGTCGCCCTCGCCGTCGTAGTGAGCGGAGTCGCCGGCCCCGTGACGGCGCAAACGCAGGACGCCGGACCGCGGGACTCCGACGGGTTCGCACAGCAGTCGACGCCCGAGAACGCCACCGGTACGGCCGAGGCCGCCAACAACTCGACCGCCCGTCACGTGAACCCAGACAACGCGACGGACGAGGAGACGATCTCGGAACTCGAACGCGTTCTCGCCGAACGGCTCTCCGGCCGTCTCAACGAGAGCGCCGCCCGACTCAGCGAGGGCGAGTACAACCGCGCGCAGGGAGAACTCGACGAGGAGTACGCCGACTTGCTGAGCAAGTACGCCGAAATCGAAGCGGAACGGGGCAACGAAGAACTCGCGAGCGAGTTCGAGCGCGCGGCGATAGAACAGCGGAACCTCACTCTGGCGGCACAGGAGTTCAACGAGACACTCGAAGCGTATCAGGAAGCCAAACGACGGGGCGACGAGGAAGAGGCCCGTCGACTGGCCCACCGACTGAACAACATCTCGACGCGAGCGAACGTGTCCGAGGACCGCGTCAGAGAGGCGTACACGAATCTGAGCCGGGAGACGGACGAGAATTTCTCCGAGGCGCGGACCCGCGTCGCGGCCGTCGAGGAGAACCTCACCAGCACCCGGAACGAAATCGTGGCGGCCGAACTGCGGGCGACGAGGCTGACGCTCACCACCGACGACTCGCACGCCTCGTTCGTAGACCCGATGCGGGTTGAGGGCCGACTCACCCTTCCGAACGGGAGCGCCGTCGCCGAGCGAGAGATTACGGTGGCGGTCGGCGACAGACGCTATCGGACGCAAACGGACTCCGAGGGGCGGTTCCAACTCGACTACCGCCCGACCACGCTCTCGGTGAACGCGTCCGAGGTGACGGTTCGGTACGTCCCCGACGGGGCGTCCGTCTACACCGCGTCGAACGGGACGCTCCCGATATCCGTCGAACAGGTGACCGCCACCGTCGACGTCGAAGAGCGAACGGACCGCGCCGCGTACGGCGAACAGGTGGTCGCGCGCGGGACGCTCTCGGTAGACGGCCGCCCCGTTCCGAACTATCCGCTCTCGATAGGGACCGGCGGGCAATCGTTCGTGACGAGTCAAACGACGGGTGAGGGGTCGTTCTCGGCGAACGGGTCGCTCCCGGCGTCGGTCCCGTCGGGCGAACGACCGCTGGAAGTCGAGTCGACTCGCTCCGACGCCGCAGTCGCCGTCTCCGCGCGCGGCGAGGACTTCGTCGTCGAATCGACGCCGACGAACCTGACGCTCTCGGTGCGACAGAACGGGTCGAGCGCCGTCGCTACCGGTCGGCTGACCACCGAAGACGGGCAGGCTATCGAAGGACAACCCGTCCGCCTGTCCGTCGGCGGGGAGACGGTCGAGCGCGTCGAAACCGACGCCGACGGGCGGTACGAGATTCGAGTCGGGTCGGGGGACGTCGGCAGTCCGACGATGGCGGCGGCGTTCGACGGGTCGGGGTCGAACCTCGAATCGTCTCGCGCGACCGCCCGACTGGCCGACGGTTCGTGGAGCAACGAAAGCGAAGCGAACGCCTCCGGAGGCATCGGAGGGGAAGAAGCCCCCAGCGGTACGAACAGACTCATGAACTCGCTCTTCGGTTGGCTGTTCGGATCCGAGGGGGGAGGCGGTGGTGGCTCCGAATTCGGAGACGAACCCCGAGACTTCACCGGCGTCGGTATCGTCGCCGTCGTACTCGCCTCGGGATGGTTCCTAGTCCGCCGGCTTCGGTCCCGCCGAGAGAACGAGACGAACGATGTCGAAGAGGAAACGGAATCGGAGGACACCTCCGAGACGGAGTCGCCGACCGCGGTGTTCACGGCCGACGAACTCCTCGAACGCGGCAGGGTCGAACAGGCGATTCGGCTGGCGTATCGCTCCGTGCAGACCGCAGTGACGCCGATGCTCGACGGGTCGCGTCGGAGACAGACCCACCGGCAGTTCTACCGGGCGTGTCGGCGGTCCGGCATCGCTCCGCAGGACGACCTCGACACGCTGATAGAGACGTACGAGGTGGCAGTCTACGGCGAACAGACGGACGACGCGGGTCGCGTCCACGAGGCGGTGGAGGCCGCACAGCGACTCGTCCGGCAGTTCCGAGAGGATGATGCCGAGTAGGTGTCGGCTGTTCGGACAGTCCGCGTTCCGCTCTCGTACGACTGCGGCGACCGCGGGCGAGTTCCGAACGGGGTTCGAAGCAGGGTACCGCGGCGAGAACTATAACAGACGATCACCGACGACGACGGCGAAACGGCCCGAAATCGGTTCGTACGTCGAGACAGTCAACCTGTGGTACCAAAACTTTGATTTTAATGTGGGATGTCGTACACACCAACGTTAATTAGTTGACAATAAGCGGCAGGAGGAAGCGTGAAGAGCAGAGAAAGGGTGGGGCAAACCACCAGACAGCGGATAGTGCGTCCAGTAAGCAAAACGAAGATATGTCAGAGATAGACTCAAACGGAGACAGGGCAAACGGCCACGGAGGAACAGTCCGCAGTGCGGGGGACCTGGCGACGGATGCCACGGCAGTATCGGACTCGACTTCCGGACCGAGCATCCCCGAGAACGGAGCGGAGGCAGAGCAACAGTACGCGAACGGCGAATCCGAAGTCCGACGCGATTCGGACGAAGGATACCTCGTCACGCCGGAGAGCGATCTCGAACCGACGCTCTCGGTCGTCATCCCGACGTTGAACGAGGAGAAGGGAATCGCCGAGTGCATCAACCGCGTACAGTCGGCGGTGGAGACGATGAAGGTGCCGACCGAAATCGTCGTCAGCGACAGTTCGACCGACAGGACGCCCGAAATCGCGGAGTCGATGGGCGGACACGTCGTCGAACCGACCGAAGGGGGGTACGGCGCCGCCTACCTCCACGGCTTCGAACACGCCCGAGGCGACTACATCGCCATCGGCGACGCCGACACGACGTACGACTTCGAGGAACTCCCGAAACTGTACGAACTCGTCGCGGACGGCGACGCGGACATGGCGATGGGAAGCCGCCTCGGCGGCGAAATCAAACCCGGAGCGATGCCGCCGCTTCACCAGTATATCGGAAATCCCCTCCTGACGAAGTTCCTCAACACGTTCTACGACGCGGGAGTCAGCGACGCTCACAGCGGATTCCGCGTCATCGACGCCGACGCCCTCGAGCAGATGAACCTCCAGTCGACCGGGATGGAGTTCGCCAGCGAGATGATAATGCAGGCGGGGGCGAACGACTTAGAAATCGCGGAGCGACCCATCACGTACCACGAGCGAACCGGAGAAGCGACGCTCGATAGCTTCCGCGACGGGTGGCGACACGTCCGATTCATGCTGGTCAACGCGCCGGGGTACCTCTTCTCAGCCCCGGCAATCGGATTCGCAGTCGTCGGCCTACTGACGATATTCGGGTCTCTCCTCGGTGCAGAGGTATACGGCGTCAACTTCGGGATGCAGACCGCCTTCGCGGGGTGCGTCCTCACCGTCATCGGCCATCAGGTCGGGTCGTTCGCGCTGTTCAGTTCGTACACGACCGACCCCATCCGCAAACCGAGCGACCCCATCACGAAGCGACTTCGCGATAGTTTCCGCCTCGAACACGGCGCGACGCTCGGATTCGTCCTGTTCGGCGTCGGCGCGTTGTACGTCGTCGCCGCCCTCGTCCGGTGGGCCAGTACCGGCTACACCCAACTGCCGGCACCGATGCCGAACCTGTTTGCGATGACCGTGCTCATCATCGGCGTCCAAACCGTGTTCAGTTCGTTCTTCCTGAGCATGGTGGCGAACGGAACGTCGCAGGTGAACTGAGCGCAGCACCGAGCGAAGACGCCTTCCGCACGAACACCGTCGGTTCGACGGTCCTCCTTTTGCGACACCTTCTATCGCGCGTTCGTCGCCTATCGGAGAGTGCAGTATCGTCGGACGTGCCCCCGAGCAGATAGCTTAGACAAGACAGATACGGAGAACTCTAGCCGGTTACCCGAATATCTACCTACGTGTGTTTCTCTAGCCGGTATCCTCGTATCTACCGTCCGATAGTTCCCAAATACTATTCAAAGCCATATTTCGATTTTTCTCTACAGTCTCATATTGGAACGGGAGATTAACGATGTAAGTCCATATATATTCGATTCATGGCAAAGATGATAGTATAGTATCTTTCTCGGATGACTGTACAGAGAGTTCTGTTCGATCGCGATAAGCACTGTCCGGGGAGACGGTATAGGAATGAAACCACTGCGGAGATGCCGAGAAAGAGCCGAAACTCGGGAGTTCGCCGGCCGGAATTACTTTGTCCCGTCTCGAACGATGGAAGGGTATGGTTTCGCTTGGCGCCACCGGGATCGACCGAGAGACGCTTCTCGACATCGTCGTGAACATCGTACCGATGGGCATCCTCCTCTTCTTCGTCGTGCTGTTTCTCCTATACATGCCGTGGGAGGAGAACCTCTTTCTCACCGTCGTGAGCCACTTCTTGACGATATTCCCGCTCCTGATGTTGGTCTTGGTCACCTACGTCTCGGCCAGGGTCATCAGTCGCGACCAACACGCCTGAAATCGAGACCCGAGCGCCCGGCGAGAGATTTCGGCGAGGGGGACCGTTTCCACCCCGCAGGTGGCCGTCAAGGTAAAGCGAACCGAGCGTCTAGGGGTGATGGGTGGTAACATACTGCATCAGGAACGACCGAACCGACGGAGACGACGCAACGCGAACGTGTGACCGACCGGCGTTCGCCGCGGCGACCACCGGACGGAGAGCGTCGGTTCGCAGATAGCGGACGGAGAGAAGGAACTCGTCTGCGACCGAAGTAAGACGGACCCGTCTGCCGGGGGTATCTCGATTCGTCGCCATCTCGCGTGCCAGTACGCTGCTACCTCCCCCGTCGTCGGTTCGAGAGGCCGGCGACGGGACGCCGTCGTTTTTTCCCGATTCTCAGCTTCGCGTTGGTGTTACAGTGTTATGTCTGTAACGTACTGTTCAGTTTCGGTGTGAGTCACCGCCCGTTATTCTTCTGTCGGAGCGTCCTGTCGGTAGTCCGCTATGAGCGCCTTCGCTCTGCGGATTCGCTCTCGCGGCGACCCCTCCGCTTCCTCCTCCAGTTCATCCAACCGGTGCTCGACTTCGCGCAGGCGGTCGTCGTGAGGGCGGGTGTCCTGCGTCTTGTCGCCGCCGACGACTTCCATCAGTCCCTCGGAGAGCGACATGAGGGGTTCTCTGACGTTGCTCTCGGCTTCGTCGCCGGCGCGTTCCATCTCCTCTCGGGCGCGAGCGATTTCGTCGGTCACGGTCGTAGTTCGGCGCACCCGCGGATAGATTCGTCGGCCCTCCCGACGCCGCGACGGGCGTCGAGTGTCGCGAGTCTCGCGTAGTGAGGCGGTTCAGTCGAAGTTGAGCGTCTGGCCTTCCAGCGCCGACTCGATGAGCATCCGGTGGCCCCGCCGGAGGCGTTCCGAGAGCGCTTGGTGACTGATTCCGAACTCCTCGGCGAGTTCCTCCATCGTCGTCCGACGCGGAATCTCGAAGTATCCCTTCTCGACGGCCTTCAGCAGCGTCTCGTACTGTTCCTCGGTGAGTTCGCCCGGACTCGCGGTCTGTGAGTCCATCTTCGTGATTCGGGCGACGTCCACCGAGAAGTCGTGGTCCGTCGTGTCGTCTACGACCTTCGAGATGTCGTCGCGGTCCAGAACTAACAGTCGGAGGACCCACTCGTCGTCCTCGCCGCAGGCGGAGATAATCTGTCCGTCCCGTTGGAAGATTATCTCCCGGAGGACGAACAGGCGCGGAGAGTCCCAGTCTATCTCGTAGAGCCAGCTCTCGGCGCGTTGCGAGACGGCCTCGAAGTCGTCGACGGTCGGATCGCCGTCGAACGCCGCCTCGATTTCCTCCCGGGGTGCGCCCCACACCCGAACGTACGCCATCGAGACGGACCGGTCGGCGGCGACCGACTGAATCATCTCGAACCGGAGGTTCGGTACTACCTCGAACGCGTGTTCGAAGGCTAAATCGCAAGCAGGGATGCGGACTGTCACGAGACTCATAGTAGTTTTTCGGACCAACGTACGGCTCGCGTATATGCGTTATTCCCACCGGACCACACAGTCTACGAGGCAAATAGGCGCAAGACGATTCCGCCGACGGGCGGGTACTCGATTCGAGGCTAATGAAAAATCGGTTTGCGATGTGCACGTTCGGAGGCCGCCGGGAGTTCGGCCGGGCGGACCCCCCGTCACCGATCGGAACCGAACCACGCGCCGAGTGCGAGTCCGTACACGACGTGACTCGCGTGGAAGACGAACCGTTCGTCCTCGTCGAGGTCCAACTGCAGGACCCGGCGGATCAGCGTCGCGGTGCCGAACACCGAGATGAGAATACCGTATACGAGGCCCAACGCCGTCGTCTTCTGCTCCGTAGTGACCTGACTCCGTTCGTCGGCCTCCCCGCCGTCCCGCGGGTCCGACGAGTCCGAGGGCGCGGAGACGAGTGCGCCGAACACCCCCCCGGCGACGATGCCGTAGAACAGGTGGAGTATCGCCCCCGGGACGAGGTGGTCCTCCGGTTCGCCCCCGCTCACGTACTTCGCCCAGAACCACGACGTCGGCGGCGGCGACTGCGAGATCGAGATCCGAAAGCAGGACATCACGACGGTCGCGACGCCGCCGGCGGCGAGGCCCTTCACGCCCCCTCTCACTCGACGGTGCTCGAAGAGGCTCGTGAGCGTGGGTTCGAACAGTTTCGCGTCCTCGTCGTCTGAGTCGGTCGCCTGCGCGCGTTCTGGTGAAGTCATCGTACTCGGGGCGTACCTCTCGACCGGGAGTTCGCGTCGTATCCGATAAACGTTTCCGGCCCCTTCGGTCGGCCGAGCAGCGTTCGGCGACCCGTCCGCATCCGCGTCCGTTTCAGTCCATCGGCCGAAGGTTGAATAGCTTCGTCCACGGAGCTACCTACATACGCCGGGTAGAGCGGGGACTGAAGCGCCGACGGACGACTCCCGGCACGGAACTACTCGTCGGGCGCATCCGGTCCGACGAGGACGATACACCATGAGTTCACAACGACCCACACAGACTACCGGAGAGGAGGCAGTTGCCAGTCAGAGCGAGGTAGAGGCGCTACTCGAAGAGTACGTCATCGACAGAGAGGACCACGTGAACGCGCCCGCGTACGTCATCCGCCCGGACGACGTGCAGAACGTTCTCTCGACGCTCAAGAACGAGGCCGGATTCGACCACCTCTCCTGTCTGACGCCGCAGGAGTACGGCGACCGCTACGAGTCCATCTACCACCTCACGAGTTACGACGACCGGACCCGCGAGGTCAGCATCGTCGTTCCGGCGGCGAAGGACGACCCGCACAGTCAGACGGCGGTGCCCGTCTACGAGACGGCGAACTGGCACGAACGGGAGGCGTACGACCTCGTCGGCATCCGGTACGACGAGCATCCCGACCTGCGCCGCATCCTCCTCCCGGAGACGTGGCAGGGCCACCCCTTGTCGATGGACTACGACCAGGACCGGCCGCAGATAGTCTCGCTTCGGGAGAACGCGGCGCTCTTCGAGTCCGAGACGCAGACCGAGGACGACGACACCCTGTTCATCAACGTCGGGCCGCACCACCCGGCGACCCACGGCGTCCTCCACCTGAAGACGGTCCTCGACGGCGAACAGGTCGTGGACGTCGAACCCGACATCGGCTACCTCCACCGCTGCGAGGAGCAGATGGCTCAACAGGGGACGTACCGCCACCAGATAATCCCGTACTCGGACCGCTGGGACTACACGGCGAACATGCCGAACGAGTGGGCCGTCGCGCGCGCGATAGAGGATCTCGTGGACGTAGACGTGCCCGAGTACGCGCAGGTACTGCGCACGATGTCGGTCGAACTCGGTCGGATGCTCGGTCACTTCCTCGCCCTCGGCACGTTCGCGCTGGACGTGTACGGCGACTTCACGGCCATCTTCCAGTACGCGATGCGGGACCGCGAGAAGGTTCAGAACATCTTAGAGGACCTGACCGGCCAGCGGATGATGTTCTACTACTTCCGCGTCGGCGGCGTCGTCTGGGACATCCCCGAACCCCGCGAGGAGTTCTTCGAGAAGATTCGGGACTTCATGGAGGATATCCCGCCGACGCTGGAGGAGTACCACGACCTGATGACGAACAACGAGATATTCCAGAAGCGGACGGTCAACACGGGCGTCCTCCCGTACGACGTGGCGAAGGAGTACGGCGTGACCGGACCGGTCGCCCGCGGGTCGGGCGTCGACTACGACCTGCGCCGCGACGACCCCTACGGCTACTACGAGGAACTCGACTGGAACGTCGTCACGGAGGACACCTGCGACAACTTCGCGCGGGTTCTCGTCCGCATGCGCGAGGTCGAGGAGTCCGCCCGAATCGTCGAACAGTGCGTGGACCTCCTGCAGGACTGGCCGGAGGACGACCGCACCCTGCAGGCGAACGTTCCGCGGACGCTCCGCCCGGAGAACGACAAGGAGATCTACCGAGCGGTCGAAATCGCCAAGGGCGAGTTGGGCGTCTACATCCGGTCTGACGGGACGGACTCGCCCGCCCGGTTCAAGATTCGGAGCCCCTGCTTCCACAACCTCTCTGCGCTCCCCATCATGTCGAACGGGGAGTACCTGCCGGACCTCATCGCGTCGCTGGGAAGCCTCGACATCGTCCTCGGAAGCGTGGACCGGTGACGCGGAGACGGTCCCGGTAACCGTCTCACCTCGTCGCCTCGCCCGCGCCTACTTCGCGCGTTCGCCGATTCACTCGCTGATTTTCGCGACGATGTCGTCCGCGACGCTCCGTGCCTCGTCTTCGCCGTCTACCCCGTCCACGGGCACGAGGACGCTCTGTGTCTCCCAGTCGTCGTCGCCGCCGCCCTCTTGGTGACCGGTGCGGACCTCGCTCCCGTCGAGGACCGACCCCGCGGCGTTCTCGGCCCAATCAGGTGTCCGAATCTCGTCGAACTCGTCGGGGTCGGCGTAGCGGACGTGGTAGTAGTCGTCACCCTCTTCGACGGCCTCGATGGAGTGGTTCTCGGCCATGCTGGGACGTTCGCTCGGCCCGGGAAAAAGTCGTCCGGCCGGGTCACGCGGCCGGGACGTTCACTCCTGCGTACCGGGGTTCGAGAGGCCCTCGACTGCGGGGCCGTCGATGACGTCGCCGTCCACCTCGAACCGCGACCCGTGGCAGGGGCAGTCCCACGACTTCTCCGCAGCGTTCCACTTGACGATGCAGTCCATGTGCGTACAGACGGCGGAGACGGCGTGGAGTTCGCCGTCCTCGTCGCGGTAGAGGCCGTACGGTTTGCCGTCGTGGCGGACGATTCGGGACTCCCCCGCGGGCGGCGTCACCGTCCCGGAACCGAGTAGCCCCTCGGCCCACCCCTCGACGAACTCCTTTGCGACCTGGGTGTTCTCCTTGACCGCCTTCTTCGCGCTCGACTTCGAGACGCGAGTCGGGTCGTACACCCCCTCGTAGGGGTTCGAGCGACCGAGTGCGAGGTCGGCGAGGAGTTCGCCCGCCGCCGTCCCGTTCGTCATCCCCCACCCGCCGAACCCGGTTCCGACGTAAACTCCGTCGGTTCCCGGGCCGGCGCGTCCGACGAACGGAATCCGGTCGGGGGTCCCGTAGTCCTGCGTGGACCACCGGTACGGCATCGACTCGACTTCGAACTGCTCGTCGGCGTACCGTTCGAGGCGTCTGTACCGCTCTTTGCTGTCGCCGTGGCCGGTCTTGTGTCCCTCGCCGCCGACGATGAGTAGGTCGTCCTCCCCGGCGACTTTCGTCCGGATCGTCCGTTCGGGCTCCTCGGCGCGGTAGTACATCCCCTCCGTCGGCGCGTCGTCCGTACGAATCGTCACCACGTACGAGCGGTGCGGGTAGAGGCGGGAGAAGAACAGGCGGTGGTCGAGGATGGGGAAGTGCGTCGCGACGACGACGGCGTCGGCGGTCAGCGTCCCGCGGTCGGTGACGACGCGGTTCCTGTCGCCCGACTTTATCTCCGTCGCCTTCGTCCCCTCGAAGATGTCGTTTCCGGCGTCTTCGACGGTCTCCGCGAGTGCGAGCAGGTACTTTCGGGGGTGGAAGCGCGCTTGGTCCTCGACGCGAATCGCCGCCTCCACGTCGAACGGCAAGGGGGTGTCTTCGACGAACGCCGCGGGGATGTCGAGGGCCGTCGCGGCGTCCACCTCGTCGGAGATTTTCGCGCGTTTCTCCGTCGATTCGGTGTACGTGTACGCCGCCGTCCGGTCGAAGTCGCAGTCGATGTCGTACCGGTCGACCCTCTCTTTCACCGTCTCGATGGCCTCTTGGTTCGCGTCGGCGTACCGTCGCGCCTTCTCCGCGCCGAATTCGGAGCGGAGGTGGTCGTAGATGAGTCCGTGCTGGAGGGTCAACTTCGCAGTCGTCCGCCCGGTGACTCCCTCGACGATGCGCCCCGATTCGACGACGGCGACGTCCGCGCCCTCCTCCGAGAGTCTCGTCGCCGCGGTCAGTCCGGTGATGCCGCCGCCCACGACGACGACGTCCGCCTCTCCGTCGCCGTCCAACGGAGGGTACGACGTGGGCTCGGTCGTCGACATCCAGACCGATTCGGTCGGGTGCGATTCGGCGTCGTCCGGTGCGTTTGTGTCGCTCATGGTGATAGGAGTCTCGACCGTGAAAGCTAGTCGGGGCGTCTCACCATCGGCTCAAAAGTATCGTGCCTGCGAGGGTGAGACGCTCGAACGGACAGTCTCGGCGGTTCGGAGGCGGTTCGCGGCGGTTCGGCGAACGGCAGGTGGGACTAAGTACGAAAGCGTCCAACAGAGGGCCATGAGCAGTTACGGTGAGACTCCCGACGACGAAGACCGGGCAGAGGTCAATGAACTCTCGTTCGGTACGGCTCTGTACACCGAGGACGGAACGAAGGTGGGGACGATTCGCGGGATGACGAACGCGGGCGTGTTCGTCACGGTGCGAGAGGGTGCGGAGGAACTCTCCGTCGAACACGCCCGTTCGGGCCACAACTTCGGGATGGCGGAACTCATGTGGCGGTGTACGGACTGCGGCGAGATGGGACAGATAGACGAGGGCCTCCCCGGGACCTGCCCCAACTGCGGGACGGAGAAGGAGAACCTGATGTACTGGACCGAGGACTGAACGGCGCGAGGCGAACCGTCTGCTTTTCGAGGTGAACGGAAGTCGAGTTCGGCAGTTCGCAGACCGTCAGCGTCGAGTGGCGGCGCGGACGGGCATCTCCGCCTTAGTTTGCAAGCATGGGCCTCTTGGACGGTGTGTCCGTAGCCCACTCGATGGCATCTCGTAGAGCGTCGCAGTCGGCAGACGGATCGAGTAGCGGACAGAGTCCCTCGTTGAAATCCCGCGGCAAGTCTATCGCCACGGACGTGGTGAAAGACCGCGGGCGGACGATGCTCAAGGAGGTCCTGAAGGAGGCGATGGTCGAGGCGATAGAGGAGGCCGACCGCTACGAACGAAAGGAACCCGAGGAGAGCAGTTCCGCGGACCAGACGGAACAGACCGAGTCGGACCAATCGTCCGGGTCCGATCAGTCCTCGTCTTCGTCCTCGAAGCTCTCGTGGATAGTGCCTCTCGGCATCAGCGTCGCCGCCGTCTACCTCTGGCGGCGACAGATGTCGGGCGAGAAGGGCGTCCAGAAGTCGATAACCGAGTGGAAGGGAGACGACGAGTCCTCCGGGGGCGAAAGCGACGAGAGCACCCTCTCGGACGACGAAGACACCGGATACGGTACCACGGACGGTGAAGGGATGGAATCGCCCGAAGGCGTCGACACGGACGAGAGCGGACGCTCGAGCACCGAAGAGGACGACGACGAGGCGGCTGAGACGACCGAGACGCCCTGACACCGCGGACGAGCCGCTCTCTCGTTTTCGAGCTGGTTGAGACGGTCGGTGACTCGCCGTCGCGTCCGAACCGTCGGTGTGACGTGCGAAAAGAGGTGGAAAGGCCGTATCGATGCCGAACTCGTTAGCCGTGCATCGGCATCATCGACTCGATTTCGTCGTCCAGCGTGAGGTGTCGGTTCACCTCGCGCATCGTCGCGCGTATCGAGCAGTAGTCGGCGACACGTCGCTCGGCCGAGAGGAGCGGCCGGGAGCGTCGTTTCGGCAGTTCGATCCTACGCTCGGGTTCGTCGAATAACATGGGCTAGTGGGGTGAGGGAACGGTGATGTTCGTGCGACACGGAAGTCGCCGAGTGACGGCTGCGGTGACCGGGGGAGAGACTCCGACCGGCGCGTCTCGTCGTCGGGTTCGCGGGGAAGCGTCGCTCACCGAGGGAGGAGAGCAGACGGAGACGAACTGACGGACGCTCCGGTCGGAGTCGGGAAGGGGGGGGACACATCGTTGTGGTACTCCAAATGGGAACGGCCTCGGTGATACACCCTGTGCCTGTATGTGTAGGGTGAGCGCGTTCGCCGAGAGCGGTAACTGCCGAAGATACCGCCTCACGTGGCGAAATACGCCATATTTAGCGGTATGAGCTGGTTGGACGTGCTTGCAAATGTGTTACACACTAACGCGACAGCGCGCGTCAGTCACTCGTCTCTCGACCGGTCGCCGACGTCGCCGGTCCAAAGCGAGGACCACCCGCCGCCGAAGGACTCGGAGGTGCGCCCGCGGACGAACGCCAGACAGACGAGCAACGCGCCGGAGAACAACGCGTTGGCCGTCGCGGCGGGCGGGTGGGGGACGACGAACGGCGCGGAGAAGAGCGGTAGCGTGAGTAGCGCGTTCACCAGCCTGAGCGGTCGCACGTGCTCCCAGAGGGCGACGAAGGAAACGCTCGCCGCGAGGACGCCGACGACGTGGTGGACGTCGGCCGCGAAACCGTCGTACCCGACGAGACGCGGCGAGGCGACCAACCACGCGCCGACGAGAACGCTCAGAGACTGGGCCCACGCGTTCCGAACCTTCGGAACCACGACTACCCCTCGGACTCGTTCGCCCGCGAGCGTACGTGCGACCCCTTCCAGAACGCGCGCCAGAGCGACCCTCGGTAGTCGTACACCTGCCGAAGGTACTGGAGGGAGGCCAGCGTCTCGTCCGTGGCCGTTCCGACGAGAGCGAGCGACGCCGCCGCCGCGAGGAGACACGGCGCGGACCACGCGCCGACGAAGACGGACTGCGCGAGGAGAAGCGAGACGCTCCCGGCCCCGAGAATCAGCGCGGTGGCCCCGAAGAGGATGGCGACGCAGGGTTGCGTCCGCCATCGTTCCGGTCCTTCGAGCGTCGCCGTCGCGGCGGCGGCGGCGAACCCGAGCGACCCGAACGCCGAGACGGGTACCGAGAGCACGTACGAGACGGACGAGGTCAGAACCGTCCGACTCGCGGTTCCGAAGAGAGGGTCCCAGACGGACGAGACGACGCCGAGTTGGAACGACGCGAGGTAGACGGTCGTCGCCAGACCGAGCATCGAGAGCGCGACGCTCCGCCGTCGCTTCGAGGGGTTCGACGGGTTCGTCTGCCACCCGTGCGGGACGCGTTCGTCCCTCCTCATCGTTCGGGTCTGACCGCCGGGAAACCGAGCAGACCGCTCTCTCCGACCGATTCGCCCCCGACCGTACAGTGGTTGATAGTGAGTGTCATGGGAGAGTTTCGAGGTTCGTCTGAGGGCTTCTACCGCCACCACCGACAAAATCGTGACGGCTGTTCACACGGCGGGGGCGACGCCGGCGTACACTGCGACGATGTACACGGCGATGACGAGGGCGACAGCGATAATCGCCGCCATGAGGTACGTGAACGCACCGTCCGGGGACGTCAGTTCGGGAAACTCCATGGATGAGTATATCTCCTATCGATTGTTAAACGATATGGCAGATTCGTCGAGGAAACTCACAAGTCGGAGAGGGGGCGCGTTCGCCGCCTACACGACCGTCGTCTCGTCTACGAGGTGGGCGAGAACCTCGTCGGCCCCGTCGCCCTCCGCGAGTTCCGTCATGCGTCTGCGGGCCTCCTCGTCCTCCTCGCGGTTCGCCGCCAGCGTATCGACGACGCCGTCGTCGAGGTCCAACGCCTCGGCGAGTTGCAGTAGCGAGTCGTAACACTGCACTTCGAGTTGTTCGACTTTCGCGCCCACGTCGAGGTAGTAAAGCGGCCGCGCCGCGTCGTTGAGTACGACGTTGTTGAACTGCTCTTTCTCCGCGAATATCTCGTCGACCGCCCGAATCTCGTGCGTCTCGGGTTGCCGGTCGAGTGCGTCGAACACCTCCTCTAACCGCCCGACGTGCGTCTCCGTCTGGTCGTGGTGCGTCCGGAACGCGTCGTGGACGTCCTCGCGGAACGACTCGTCGGCCTGTTCGTCCAGCGTCTCGATGTTCGCCTGGTCGGCTAACTCCGCCAACTCCTCGGCGACTTTCGTCTCGATGTAGTACGCGCCTTTGAGTTCGTAGAAGAACAGGTCTCCGGCGTCTTCGATGTTCATGTACGGTACGAAGTCGGACGGAATTCGGTTAACTATTGTGGGAAACGAGGCGACAGAATCGAGAGCGTTCAGAACGACTGTTGGAAGTCCTCTTCGTCGCCGACGGTCGGCGGGTCCCGGTCGCTGTACCGGGGTCGGCCGACCGCGTTCCGACTGACGCCGTTGAGGACGGCCAGTTGGAGGTCCTTCGAGGTGTCGTACGTCTCGCTTCCCGACGTTTCGAGGATGGGTCTGAGCATCTCGGAGTCGCCGCCGGGGTAGTTGACGATCACGTCGTCGAACTCCTCGAGGAGTTCCTCCGTCGTCACCGGGAACTCCTGTTCGCTGAACATCTCGTTGATTCGGTTCATCTCCAGAGAGCGAAGCTCTCCCGTCGTCTCGAGGTCGTCGGTCATCACCAACTCTGTTCTCGGCAAAGCCACAAAAGTCTGCGGCCCGCACCGTCACGACGTCCTCGTTAGGCCGTAAGCCTATGTACGACGAGGCCACTACCCCTAGTGAGACGGCTTCGGGAGTCGCACCGTCACCGGCGGGGCGTTCCTCCTACCAACCAGACTAATCATGAGCGAGAAACAAGAGAAACCGTTCGTTACGCCGGACAAAGACGAGGTAATGACCGGAACGCAGGACGCCCGGAAAGGGAACACGGGCGTCGATACCCGCTTCAACTCGCCGCTTCGGAAGGCCTTCGGTTCGACGCCGTTCATCCTCACGAAGTTCGACAAGTTCATGGAGTGGGTTCGCGGGTCCTCGATGTTCATGCTGCAGTTCGGTATCGCCTGCTGTAGCATCGAGATGATGCACACGTACGCGGTGAAACACGACTTAGACCGCTTCGGGTCGGGCGTCCCCCGGGCGTCGCCGCGACAGGCAGACGTGATAATCATCCCCGGTACTATCGTCTCGAAGTTCACACCGCGGATGAAGCGCGTGTACGACCAGATGCCCGAGCCGAAGTTCGTCGTCGGCATGGGGTCGTGCACCATCTCCGGCGGCCCGTTCCAAGAAGGCTACAACGTCGTCAAGGGCGCGGAGGAAGCCATCCCCGTGGACATCCACGTTCCGGGATGCCCGCCGCGCCCCGAAGCGCTCGTCTACGGCGTCGCCAAACTCCAAGAGCGCATCGCCAACGGCGAGTCCTCGCCCGTCGTCGTCAAACCGTACGAACTCGAACAGTTCGGCGACCTTTCGCGCGACGAAGTCGTGCAGGGCCTGGCCGACGAGATAGACGAGGACGACTTAGTGATGCGGTACAACTGGGCCGACTCCCCGTAGCGAACTTCGAGCAGGCGGCGTCCCCGTCGGGCGATTCTCGCCCGTCCCTCGTCGGTCCGAACGTCCGGGTATTCCATTACACCGATATATCTGTAACGGGAACGGGTAACGGGAGGCGTCACTCAGGTATCGACGAACGAGCGCGCTCCGTTACTCCTTCCACGCGGCGACGGACACCCCCGGGTCCTCCGTTCCGGGCGGACAGACGATTCGACCGTATCGCGTCCCGTCCGAGGGGACGTTCGTGAACTCCAACGTCGTCGGCGGCGACGTGCAGTTCGCCTCGACGGTGGCCGACTCGATGCCGGCGTCTTGGTCGTTGGCGAACTTGACCACGAAGACGACGTCGCCGTTCTCCATCGTCTGTCGGTTCACGACGTCCACCGTGGGCGCGGTAGCCGAGTGCGTGGAGACCATCTGGACGGCCGCGAAGGCGAACAGCGACACGGTGAAGGCGACGCTGACGAGGATTATCGCCTTCTCGACGGCGGACATCCCGCCGTCCGGTCCGCCGTCCTTCGCGCCGTCGGCCGACTCGCTCATCAGATGACCACCTCCCCGGCGCTGGCCCCGACGGAGGCGAGAAACGAGAGGACGACGACCTGTTGGACCGCCTCCGAGAGCGTCGTGTCGATGAAGTGTCCGAAGGCGGCGAGGAGGGCGACGGAGACGGTTGCGGCGACGGCGTAGGCGACGAACGCGATTCCCCACTGGTGGACGCGCGAACGGGTCGAGACGCGCCCCTCTTGGTCTCGGAAGCCGAGTTCGTGAAGGATGAGTTGCGAGACGAGGAGGCTGACGACGATGAGAAGTAGCGCGTGGGCCCACCCCATGTGGCTCGCTATCTTCTCCATCTCCTCCGTCGGGGCGACGGGGAACGCCACGAAGAGAGCCCCGAGCGTGAAGACGGCGACGTTCTTCGGGAAGTCCGCCTCGCCGCCGGACGTCTCCCCCTCTTGGACGAGAAGGTTGGAGACGGAGGCTCCGAACCCCAGCGGAACGACCTGAATCAGACCGTGCCTGACGACGACGGGAAGCCGGTCGTTGAGCGTGAGGATGCCGAACAGGAGCAAGACGAGGTACGCCGTGACGAAACTCTGAAGCAGTAACTCGGAGAAGTCGACGACGACTCCCCACCACCTCCGCTCGGAGGGGTCCCGGCCCTGAACGCGGAAGTTGACGTGTCTGGTGGTGACCGTGACCACCGCGAGCCCGCCGACTGCGTAGACGAGAAGGTAGCTCATCGGAAGCGTGGCGGCGAGCCACCACGTCTCCATCGTGTACAGGAGCGAGAGGCCGACGACCAGAAGCGCTCCAGCGATGCCTCGCCCTTGGTCCCGGAGGAGCGATGCGTGCGTCTCCCTCATCGAGAGACAGTTCCGAACCGACTCCTAAATACGTGTTCGCCGGACGGCTCGGCGGCCGAGGGTCGCGTCCCTACCGGCCGAACGGCGTCACTCCGGAATCGGTTCCTCGCACTGCTTTCGGGCGCGGTCGCCGTACGCTTCCAGAGCGACGACGAACTCCTTCGGCGATATTCCCCGGTCGCTGGCCCGTTCGGCGGTGATGTTGAACTCCTGAATCAGCCACGTGAAATCTTCTTCGTCCATGTGTTATCTCTTGTCGCGAAATACGCGTTCTGGTATAAGTTCTTGTTGGTTTTAATTTCCTAATACGGATTACACGATGTTCGTTTTTCTCCCGGTTACGCGCATTACAGCGCGGTCGAACGGCCGACTCGAACGATAATCCGACAGAGGGGTTTCGGACGAGCACTCGAAAACGACGCGTCCGGGACGGCCGAGGGGACTCAGGAGAAGGGGCGGCGGGCGACGAGTTTCCGCGCGAGCGTTCGGAAGTACCGCGTCCCCCCGATTGCGACGGCGACGCCCCCGAGGGCGGTGAACACGATGTCGGTGACGATGTCCGAGACGCCGAAGACGACGAGCACCGACTGCGTGCCGAAGGCGTGCCCGAGTTTCGTCGCCGCGAACTCGACGACTTCCCACAGGACCGCCGCCGCCAGAGAAAACAGGACGAGAGCGACGGAGAGGTACGGTTGCGGGAGGGAGACGCCGTCGGCGTGGCGGTTCGCCGTGACCACGACGGCGTAGGCGACGCCGGTGACCGTGAACGACGAGAACGCGTGCGTCGCGTAGTCCCACCACCAGATGTTCCGGTACGGACCGAGCGTCCCGATCGCGTGCAGGGTGGCGGCGGCGGTTATCAACAGGACGATGTGCAGGTCCATCCGGAGACCGATTTCGCGGCGGACGACCGCGGGAAGCCAACTGACGGCGAAGGAGACGCCCGCGTTGAACGCGACGCCGAGGTTACCGCGGACGACGCCGAAGACCGCCAGTCCGGCGAGAGCGAGTTGGAGAAACCGCGTCAGGAGGTACTCGTGGCGGTCGGTTACGGTCGGCCCCGAACGGTGCGCCATACGCGGTGTACCGCCGGGAGAGAGGAGTATCTTCGGGCGGTCCGGGTGGCACCGACGGCGCGTCTCCGCCGAGGGACAGCGCAGTCGTCCGCGGCCGGTCGCCTCACGCGGGCGAGTACTCGGGCGACTGCTTCTCGATGATGTCGGCTATCTGTTCGAGTTCGCGGCCGACCGTCGCGACGACGTCGTCGACGGTGACGATTCCGACGAGTTCGTCGTTCTCGTCGACGACCGGGAACCGGCGGACGCCCGTGTCGCTCATCTGCTCTATCGCCTCGTAGCCTTCGATGTCGGCGTCGATGGTCTGTACGTCCTCGCTCATTATCTCCTCGGCGGCGGTGGACGACACGTCCATCCCGTCGGCGGCGGCGAAGGCGATGTCGCGGTCGGTGACGATGCCGACCGGTTTCTCGTCCTCCTCGATGATTATCGACCCGACCATCTCGGACTCCATCTTCCCGGCGATTTCCTTGAAATTCGTGTCTTTGCTTGCTGTGACTGCGTCTTGGGTTGCGAGTTTACCGATAGGCATTGCAGTTGTCACTTCCGCCCGAGGGGTTACCAAGATAGTGCCTGCATTTAGTGGAGGGTGGTCCCGGCGGACGCGGGGCGAAAACGGCGTCTGGGGGTCGAACGCGCCGGTTGGGTGGAGAGAGAGCGTTCGAAGGAGTTCGATTGGGGGAGGGGGAGCGTACCTGAATAGGAAGGCACAGCGCATAGTTGACACGGGTCTAACAATTATGGCATGGCGCTCATCGACACGGCTATCGTTTTCGTCGTCAGTTTGCTCATCGGCGCGGCCGCGATTTACGTCGGCGCGCGCATCATCGTCGACGAAAGCGACTTCACGTACGCTATCGTCTCGGCCCTCATCGCGTCGATAGTGTGGAGCGTCGTCGCCTTCTTCGTCGGGTGGATACCGCTTCTCGGGCCGCTACTTGCGCTCGTGGCGTACATCGGCGTCATCAACTGGCGCTACCCCGGAGGCTGGATGCAGGCCGGCGGAATCGCGCTCATCGCGTGGTTGATTTCGCTCGTCATCCTGTACGTCCTCGCCACCATCGGATTCATCGCGCCCGGCGCGACCGGCGTTCTCGGTTCCTGACCGAGTCCGGCGTGCCGCCGGCCGCCGCGAGCACACGCCATCTCGACCACTGTGGACCGTCTTTTCGTCGAACGGCGTCCGAAATCGCTAGCCGTGCGGACGGCGGGTTCTCCCCCCGCGTTGTTACGGAGGTATCCCTGTAACGCGCGTTCGTCGCACACCGGACTGCGCGTCCCGGCACACACAGGCATCGAAGTTAATCGATCATGAGCGAATAGCAATGGGAGGGTGCAACATGATTCCGACAGTACTACAGTTAGAAGCGGTACCGGAGTTCCTGCAACAGACCATATCGCAGATAGTCGCGTTCCTACCGCGACTCGTCAGCGCGATAGTCATCCTCATCATCGGGTGGCTAATCGGCATCGTGGTGGGCAAAGCGGTACAGCGACTCGCCGACGGGGCGGACCTCGACAAACGGGCGCGCGGGACGCCTCTCGGACGGATGTTCGGCGACGGCGACACGACGAGAAGCGGACGGGGAATATCATCGGCGCTAGGTTCGTTGACCAAGTGGTTCATCGTCGCACTCGCGGTGCTGGCGATGTCCAACGTGTTAGCGATCCCGCTGCTCTCGCAGTGGATTTCGCGCGCGGTGTCGTTCCTGCCCACGTTCGTGGCCGGACTGCTCATCATCCTGTTCGGGTTCATCTTCGCCGATTTCGTCGGCGACATGATAATGCGGACGCGGGCGGCGACGGAGACGGCCTACACCTCGTGGTTCGCCCTCGGAACGAGGATGTTCCTCTACTTCACCGTCGTCGTCATCGGCCTGGACACGATGGGCGTGGACGTGCAGATACTGTACCTGTTCGCCCGCGCACTGGCGTGGGGACTCGCCGCGGCAATCGCCCTCGGCGTCGGCATCTCCGTCGGGGTGGGCGGTCACGAGTACGTCTCGGATAACATCGACCGCTGGATGAGTCGAGCGTCCAACTCGACGCCCTCGCCGCAGACGCAACCGTCTGACGACGACTGACGGGGGATCGAAGCGGACGAAACGGGCGACCTCTCTTTTTGACGGTCGCCGAGAAGAAGACGGCCGCGACGACTACCGACTCGAAACGGCCCGCCGCGTCCGTCGAGAGATATCGCACGGAGGTGCGACGGACCGGCCGTTCGCTCACTCCTGGTCGCTCTCGCGTTCGACGAGTCGGAGGGGTTTGTCGCCGCCGACGTCCGTCTCCGCGTCTTCGGCGTAGACCAACTCGAGGTCCTTCTCCTCGAACTCGTCTTCGAACGCCTCCCAGCTTATCTCCTTGAGGTCCTCGTTTTCGTCGCGCATGCCGACCCGGAGGAGTCCGCCGTCGCCTTGCCCCTCGCTCTGCGGTTCGTGGGCCGGATACCCGCCGTGATTCTCGATGACCGTCCGTGCAAGCGTCGGTTCGGTCGTGCGTCTCACGTCGGCGTCGTCGGGTTCGTTCGACATGGTGTGCGGGGGATGGGACGGAACGCACTTGGGTACTCCGGCTCCCTCGATGCCGACGCCGTACCCGGGGCTGTCGGTGCGGACGGCGAAAGAAAACGGGATACTCGGCGGACGGACGGGCTTACGTCGCGGTGGACGGCGACGAGGACGTCGAGACGTAGACGTGGTCGTCGGTGATGCTCGTCACGCTCTCGGCTTCGACGGGGTAGGTGTCCTCGTCCTCGTCGCTCCATCCGAGGGACTCGGCGATTTTCTCGGTGAGCGAGTGGTCGGGTTCGACGTAGATGGTGTCTCCCCGCACGTCTTTGACCTTCCCGACGTTCTCGCCGTCTTGGTTGACGACCTGCTTGCCCTCGTCCTCCTCGGAGGGGTACCGTTCGGGCGTCGCGGCGACGGAGTCGTCGGGACGCTGACCGGACCCCTCGTCGGTGGACCCGACCATGCCCTCGACGGAGCCTTCGGACTCGGTCATCCCCGCGTCGGAGTCGTCGGTGATTCCCTCGCGGGAGCCTTCCGACCCGGTGATT
Organism: Halopelagius longus; assembly: GCF_900100875.1. NCBI lineage: Archaea > Methanobacteriati > Methanobacteriota > Halobacteria > Halobacteriales > Haloferacaceae > Halopelagius > Halopelagius longus. The sequence goes on from NZ_FNKQ01000006.1 coordinate 146,563, forward strand.
CCCTCGCGGGAGGTTTCGGATTCGGTCATGCCTCCCTCGACGGTTCCGGTTCCTTCGACCTCGGTCCCCTCACGGGACTCTTGGGCGGCGAGGAGGTCGGACTGGAACTCGTAGTTGGAGACGACTTCGCTCGAGAGCTCCGTCTCTCGGACGGTCGCCGATTCGAGGGTCTCGCCCTCCGTGAACGTCCCGGTGAGGAGTTTCTGGACGGTGATATCCTCCTCGACCATGGTCCGGACCGGCAGTTGGGTGCGGACGACCGCGCCCTCGTGGTACTCGCTTCGGATGTCGCCGCGTTCGATTATCTCGTTGGCCCCCACCTCGTCGCCGAACATACCGCTCTGCAGCACCGACCGCTGAACGTGTTCGGTGTCGACGCTCGCCTCGATATCGTCGGACACGGTCGCGTCCGTCTCGGCGGCTTCGGTGTCGACGACTCGACTCTCGACGACTAACTCCTCGGTTCGCTCCTTGGTGAGTCGCCACTCCTCGTCGAGGGTGGCCTCGACGCCGATGTCCTCGTTCGGCGGGAAGCTGGCGTCGTACCGGTTGATGTTGCTCACCTCTATCGTCTCGGGATCGTCGACGAGGAGTCCGAACTCCACGAGTTCGCGGTCGAGGAGTTCCGCCTCGACGATCTCCTCGTCGATGATTCGCCTGTCGACGACTTTGTTCTCGATGGTCGCCTCTTCGACGATGGTTCGCTCGACGACCTTCGTCTCGGTGACTTCGCTCGTCACCGTCTCGCCTTCGAGGAGGGCTTCCTCGAAGCCCTCGCTGTCGACCGTGGCGCGTGTGGCCGCCTCGTCGCGGTCGATGACCTCGAAGTCGCCCTCACCGTGGTACACGACGACGCGTTCGGACTGTTCCAGTTCCCGTCCGAAGTCGTCCCACGTCATCTCCTCGTGCGTGTCCGTCACCTCGGACTCCGGGACGATTCGGAGTTCGTTGGACTCGCCTTCGACGCCGGAGTAACGGACCGGGATGGCGTCGTGGTCCTCCTCCTCTATCCATCCTCGTACCGTGTCGTGGTCTCTTGTCATTCGACTCTCGCGACCGGTATCGTTTTCTCTAGACATAAGACACTCACACTCATGTTCGGTGCGAACTGCCTTATGCGCGGGGGCCAATCCGAGCCGTTCCGGACGTTTCAAAGCCGCTACCGATAAAATTCCGGAGGAATCGACGTCGGAACGAGAGGGGAGAGCGTCCGGCGGAGACGGACGCGTCCGCGACCGGCACCGGGCCGAAATCGACCGTTCGGGCCACAACAACTACCTACGTTACCGACCGAACGCGGAACAGCGATGGCAACCGTACCGCGGATTATCGACATCAGAGACAACCTCGAACGCGCCCGCGAGGAGAGCGACGGGGACATCGACGACGAACTCGACGCCGTCGAAGAACAGATAGCGGAGTACACGGAGCGAACGGAGACGGAGGGAACCGACGAGGAGGGCGTCCTCGACACCGTAGACAACCGCCTCCTCAAGTTGGAGACGCGCGCCGACGGTGCGGTCGAAGAGCAGTTACACGCCGCCCGCAATCGGATTCACCTCTTTCGGAACGCGCGGTCCGGGGCGGTCGACGGCGTCTCCGTCATCGACGTGGAGACGCGGTTCGCCGACGCCGGGACGGACAAAATCGAGGACGACGCGGCGGGCGAGGAAGTCGAGTTCTGGGTCGTCCTCGCCAACGACGGCGAAGAGCGCTCGGTCACCGTCGAGATACCGTTCTACCGCGACGACGAGGAGGTGACGAGGGTGAGAGGCGAGTCGATACGCCTCGGCGCGAACGTACAGGAGACGGTCACGCTCATCACCGACGTTCCGCAGGAAGCGGAGTACTACACGGTCGATATCGACACCACCGACTCGGTCGAAACCTCGTCGTCCGTCACCGAACGGTGACGGCGTCGGCGCAACGCCTCACCCCCTTACCGGTCGAGTTCGACCGGGCAGTCACAGCGGTCACGTTCGAGGAGTTCCCGCGGGGAGTACCGCGCGCCGCACTCCTCGCAGAGAATCCGGATTTCGACGTACGCGCTCGGACTCGTTATCGAGAACAGACCGGCGTCGCAGAGTCTCCGAACCGTCTCGTCCACGATGACCCGGATTCGGTTCCGGAGCGCTTCGATTCGGTCCACGTCGCGTTCGACTCTCGACGAGGGGCCCGTCTCCCGTTCGTACTCCGCCTCGAGACAGTTCTTCAGGTGGCGGTACACCGTCTGATGGGTGACGAAGTCGTCCCGAACCTCCGCGACGGAGACGCCCTCGAACTCCAGTCGATTCTCGGCCTGCACGCGGTGGCCGGCGCTCGACTCCTCGTCGGTCAGGAGGCGGTAGACGTTCTCCACCTCGCCTTCGAGGGGGTTCATTCCGGCGTCGAACATGGCGGACTCCACCACTCGCTGGTTGAAGTGGTCCGCCAACTCGCGCAGACTGTAGCGGTCCTCCTCGTCGGTCGTCCAGAGAACACCCAGTTCCCGCGACACGTCCCCGAGACCGTATCGGTCGGCGACGCTACCGACCTTACAACCGCAGTGTACCCTCGGAGAGGGGCCGCGAAGGGATGCGGCTTCGTCGGTCATTCCGTTACTCGTGCTTGGTGGTTGGGCCCATTAAGCGCACGGGTGACGCCGCCGCCGTCGTCCGAACTGCAGGCAGTAGCCTCTTACTCCGCTAGCCGGGCCGTCCTGTGAGAAGCCGAGCCGAGACAGCAGTTCGTCGGTGCGGGCTTCGACACGTCTCCGCGCATCAGGTTAGTTCCGACCGGCAGGGTGCCATCGGCTTTTACGAGGAAGTCTCCTCTCGTTCTCGGAGGAACGCTACAGTTTGACGGGGTTAGAGACGGTGAGAACCGGGATGTCCGTCCACTGGAGGACGTGGAGGAGGTCGCCGCCGATAGTCGACGGGCCGTCTATCTTCCGCCGACCTTTCCCCATCACTATCATGTCGATGTCGTTCTCCTCCGCGTAGTCGAGAATCGCCTGCGTGGCCGACGCCGTCCGTATCTCCCGGACGAACGAAACCCCGCGGGACTCCGCGCGGTCGGCCATCTGCGTGAGGGCGGCGTCTCCCTGTCGTTCGAGTTCCTGTCGGACGATGGCGTCTATCTCCTCGTGGGAGTACTCGGCGTCGTCGGAGGACGGACCGTCGAGGACGTTCGACGATTCGACGGCGTAGAGTCCGTGAACCGTCGAGTCGAACATCTGCGCGATTCGGAAGGCGTGTCCGGCGGCGGCGACCGACTCCTTTTTCGTGTCGTGAGGGACGAGGATATCGTCGAGGGGCGTGGGACGGACGGACGAGTCGTCCGCGTCGCTCGTGGGCATCGCATCGGGCTTGTTCGCTCTCGTGCATAAACTGCGGGGCCGCCTATAGCCCGCGTGGACAGTTCGGCGCCCCGACGAAACGCGAAGCGACGTTCGTCGTGGAGAGAAAATGAATATAAATAATCGTAATGCACTTTTTCGTGTATCCGATATCACATCCCGGAATAGAACGCTCCTATACGCGAATCCACGCGCGAAAAAGGCCGCTAACTGCGGAAACCGGTGCTCTGCGAGTAGAATTTGCAAAGATTCTAGAATTTTTGGAATTTCTAACCCACAGAGCCTGATAACCCCTGTATTTGATCCCGGTAGGAGTCAGTCACTCCAGTCCTCCACGAGCGTTAGTCCAAGAATATTTGTTCTATCGAGTGGAGATCGCCGTCGAGAGAACGGGGAGCGAACCGGCCGGAGGTCACGGGCGGAGCGACGACCACCCGTCCACGTCGGCCATCGTCGCCCGGACTGCGGCGAGTTGGTCGTCGGTCAGTCCGACCAGTTCCGCGACCCGCCGGTCGATGCGGGCGTCGAGTCTGCGGGCGCGGTCGGTCAGAGACGAGTGCCGGTCGCGGACGGCGAGATAGCGGGCCATCGTCTCGGCGTACTTCGAGGGGTCCGGGACGCGGAGCGAACCGAGACGCGCGGCGGGCGTCGTCCGACTGCTCCGTCCGACGCGGCGCAGTCCGGTCGCCCGCCGGTCGGCCAACGACGCCCCGGAGACGGCGGGTATCCACGCGTCGAGGACGGTTCGAACGTCGGCGGCGGCGTCCGAGAACCGGAGTGCCTCGCGCGGCGGCGTCGCCCCGCCGCCCTCCCGGCCGTAGGAGACGGAGAGGACCGCGTCGGAACCGTCCGCGCGGACGGAGAGCGAGTCGATTCGGAGTCCGGGCGTCGTCCCGCGGTGGGCGGACAGGAGGGGGTCGTCCGCCGGCGTCGGGTCGAACGCGGCGAGGGGAACATCCGCCTCCTCGAACGCGACGTGCGAACGAACGTCCGAATCGAGTGCGAGTCGCGTCCGCGCGAGTTCGACGCGCGACTCGACCAACGCCACGAGTTCCGAATCCGTCTCGCCGGACCACACCGGAAGCGTCTCGTAGTTCCGTTGGTTCTGCTGGGGGAACTGCGCCGGGTAGGCGTTCCGCCGGACGTAGTGGTAGTAGTTACACACCGTCGAGTTGACCGCCCCGAGGAGGTGATGCAACGCCGCCTTCGGGTCGTCGTGGTCCACGTGCAGGTCGTACACGGACTTGAGGTTCGTCCGCCCCGCCTCGTCCGCGGCGGCGACGAGGAAACTTCCGGTCTGTCGCGCGACGAGTTTCGGCGGGTCGTACACGTCTTTCGCCACCGCGTCCGCCTCGACGTACCGGACGGCGTCGGGGCGGATTCCGTACGGTCTGACCGCCGCCCCGGAGACGATGGGGACGCGCCCCTCGCCCGGTTCGTCGGCGATTCGGTCGTCGCGCTTGCCGAACTCCTCGCCGCGGCCCACCGACGCGCGCGCGGACACGGCGTCGAGTCCTTCGAGTTCGCGGAGTATCTCGTCGGCGCCGTCGTCGCGGAGGAGTTGGAGCCGGGCGTAGCGTTCGCCTTCGGCCACCGACCGCCGCAGGCGACGGTACTCGAACGAGTCGGTCGCCGCCGCCGCCGCGAACTCCTCGGCGTCGCCGTGCCACGTCAGAATCGGGTCCCGTCCCTCGTCTGCGCCGACGACGATAGCGGCCCCCTCGTTCGCGTCCGAGAACACCGACCCGACGCGGAGGAGGTGGGTGAGTCCGCCGTCGCGGAGGAGATACCGCCGGAGGGATTCCGCGCCGAGGCGGACGAGGACGGCGTCGGGGACGACGAACCCGAGGCGGCCCCCCGGCGCGAGTCGCCGCCCGCGTTCGAGAAACGCCGCGGCGAGGTTCGGTTGGGTACCCTCGGCGGACTCGAACGCCTCGCGGATGGACGACCGAACGTCCTCGGAGAGACGAGCGCTGATGTCGGCGCGGCCGGCGGTGCCCTTCCACGGCGGGTTCCCGACCACGGCGTCGAACTCGACTCGGTCGCCCGCCGCCGCGACGGCGTCCGGAAACAACTCCGACGCCGACCCGAGGAGGGAGTCGCCGGTCACCAGTCGGTCCGAGAGGGAGGGACGCTCCGTCCGGTCGAGTCCCTCGCCGAGCGTCTCCGCCCAGAGCGTCAACTTCGCCACGTCGGTCGCCCGCCGGTCCCGGTCGACGCCGTAGACGCAGTCGGAGACGATTCGGGCGCGCCGCGTCGCGCGCGGGACGACCGGCGCGTCGTCGTCTCTCGCCGCCTCGCGCGCGGCGTCGGTCAGACACCCCACCGCGGCGACGAGGAAGTTCCCGGTTCCCATCGCCGGGTCGAGAACCCGCCTCTCGCGGACGCGTTCCTCGAACGTTCGGTCCGAATCCGGGTCGCTCCGGGAGTCGCGGCCGGCCGCCTCGGCGTCTCGGTGCGCCGCCGCCGCGAGGGGGCGAACCGTCCGCGCGACGACGTACGAGACGACCGGATCCGGCGTGTAGAACGACCCCTCGTCCTTCCGGCGACCCGCGACCGACGGGTCCGACTCGGCGGTGAACGCGCCGCGCGCGACGAGTTGCTCGTAGACGGCCCCGAGGAGGCGGGCGTCGACCGTCCGGTAGTCGGCTTCGACGACTGCCCCCTCGACCGGAACCGCCGCGAGGAGTGCGGCGAGGCGAACGGCGTCGGCGACGCGGGCGAGTTCGTCGGCCGAGAGTATCGGCAGAGGTTCCGGGAGGCCGAACGCGTCCATCGGGTCCGCCCGCGCGGCGGCCCTCGTCCACCGGCGAAACGTCTCGGCGTGCGTCCGGGCGAGTGCGTCCTCCGTTTCGCCCGCCGCGGCCGCGGCGTCACGAAGGGCACGCCGGGCGGCGACGAGTTCGTCCGCGCCGACGAGGGCGGACCGTCCCGTACGGTCGGCGACGAACAGGTCGAACGAGAGGCGCGCGACGAGTGCCGCCGCGGGCCCGAGGCGGTCCGATTCGGACGCTTCCTCGACGGCGGTCACGGTTCGGGCGCGGAGGCGTTCGCGAACCGCGCGCCGCCGGTCGCCGTCCGCGGCGAGGAGAGCGTCCGCCGCCCCCGACGCTCCCCCGCCCGTTCCGTCGGCCGCCCCCGCGAACGCCTCGGGGGAGAAGAGCGCGACGAACGGTTCGAGCGCTTCCGGACCGGCGGCCGCCCGGGCGGTCACGTCGACTTCGTGGTACCGTTCCTCGTCGGGCGTCCCGCCGTGGAGTCGCCAGTACCGGCCGTCCGTCGCGACGCCCCACTCGGGGCCGCCGTCGGACGCGAGGCGGGAAACGAGGCGTCGCGTCGTCCGCCCGCGCCCGTGCGGTTCGAGTTCGCCGGGGGCGACGCTCTCGAACGCGACGGACGCGGGCGCGCCGTCCGCGGTGTCGTCGTACCCGAGTGCGCCCCGGACCGATTCGACCGCCTCCGCCCGACTCGCCCGTTCGACGGCGTTCGCTACCCGTTCGGCGGTGTCGCCGAGGGTGGCTCGGTCACCCGACGAATCGGGGTCGGCGGCGTCGCGCCGGGGTTCGACCGCCGCCGGGAGGTCGACTCTGAGCGTGGCCGGCGAGAAGAGGGGTTCCGGCGCGGTCGAACGGCGATGCCGGGGCATCTGATAGGGACAATCGACTCGGCAGTGTACAAAAATCTAGGCGTGGGTGCGTCGGGCGAGAACGCCCTCGCCGACCGGTTCGGGGTCACATGCCCGTCGATTGCATCTCCCAGAGGTCGGACGCGGTCACGACGCGGAGGCCCAGTTCCTTGATTCGCCGCATCGTCTGCTCGAACTCCCCGGTCGTGATTCGGTCACCGCCCCCGCCGACGGTGTGGTACATGATGACCGCGACCTGACCGCTCCGCTTCGCCCGTTCCAACGTGCGGAGCGTCGTCTCCACGTCGTCGCCGTTGACGCGGCCGACGGTCATCGGGCCGGTGATGCGTCCGGACGGGCATCTGCCGCCGAGAAAGCCCATGTAGTGGTACTTCGCGCCCAAATCGAGCGTCTTCGCGTCGGTACGGCCGAACGGCCAGATGACGAACCGCGCGCCCTCTTCGAACCCGTTCTCGACGAGCCACCGCTTGGAGGCTCGAATCAGTTTCTCCTGATGCTCCGGGGAGTACGCGGGGAGAGGATTCTCGTCCTGTGGGTGGCTCACCACGTCCCACCCCGCGTCCCGCATCTCCCGGAGTCGCTTCGGGCCGATTCGGCCCCGTTGATCCGCGACCCACGGAATCGCCCCCACGACGCCTGAGAACCCGTATTTCTGCATGATGGGGAAGGCGTTCCGGTACTGCGTCACGTTGATGTCGTCGAAGGTGATGACGACGGCCGGTTCGGACAACTTCGGCGTCGTCCGGAGTTCGTCGACGTTGCAGGAGGCGGCCTGCTCCGCGCCGACCCACGTCTGGATGCGCACCTCCCGAACGTCGCCGAGGTCGGGTTCGCCGACGAACTCCGTGGGGCCGAAGTCGAGGCGAACCCACCCGCGGACGCCGCCGACGGGGTGCCACATCTCGATGCGGTTCTCCCGGTCGGGCGCGAGGAGTTGCAGGCGGAACTGCGTAACCCTGCTTTGCCCCTCTCCGGGGTGGACCGCAAGCGAGAGGTCGCGGTCGCTCAGGTCGAGTCCGTCCTCGAACCGGCGGTATATCCACGCACGGGACTGGTCCGGCTTGGCGGTCAGGCGCGCGGACTGCACCCCCTGCACCACCGTCGAGAGGTCACCCCCCACGTAGCCGTCGTAGGTATTCCACCGCGAGATGTCCTCGAACCCGTCGAAGAGTTTCCCCTGACACCGGAGGGCCTCCCGGCTGTCGAACTCGACGACGAGGGGATCCTTCGAGTCCCTCTTCTCGGGCGTCTCGCACGAGTCGTCGGTGGTCCCGTTTATCTGTTGCCCCGCGGGGTGGTCGACGACGGGTTCCGGAGTCGTTTCACCCGATCCCCCGAGACACCCTCCGAGGCCGCCGACGACGAGTGCTCCCGCCCGGAGGGCCGACCGCCGTGAGAAGGACGTGTTCCCGTCCATCGATAGTATAGAGTGCGGTACCGACTGTTGTTATATGCGTGTTAAGTGAGAACACGTGACATTCTTCGAGTGCAGACTGACACCGCGTATCCTCGAATAGAGAACCGATTTCGGTCGTTTACGGGCTAAGTCGACGTTACATGCCCGTCGATTGCATCTCCCAGAGTTCCGACGGCGTCAGAACGCGGAGTCCCAGTTCGTCGATTCGCCGCATCGTCCGGGAGAACTCCTCGACGGTGGCCCTGTTGTCGTTCGTTGCGCCGACGGTGTGGTACTCGACGACGACGACCTGACCGCTTCGCTCGGCGCGTTCGAGCGCCTGAAGCGTTCGCTCCACGTCGTCGCCGTTGACGCGGCCGACGGTCATCGGGCCGGTGACGCGTCCGGTCGGCGACTGCCCGTCGAGAAAGCCCATGTAGTGGTACTTCGCGCCCAAATCGAGCGTCGCCGCGTCGGCCCGACCCCCCGGCCAGTGGACGAACCGCGCGCCCTCTTCGAACCCGTTGTCGAGGAGCCACCGTTTGACGTTCCTGAGCGCCTCCTCCTGTTTCTCGGGCGAGTAGTTCGGGAGCGGTTTCTCGCGCCGGGGGTTGCTCACGACGTCCCACCCCTCGTCCTGCATCTCTCGGAGTCTGGACTCGTCGAGGTGTTTGAACGTCCCGAGGAGTCGCGGCGTCACTCCCACCGCCCCCGAGAACCCGTACTTCCGCATGATGGGGAACGCGTGCTGATACTGCGTGGTGTGCACGCCGTCGAAGGTAACGACGACACCGGGGTCGGACAGTTTCGGCGTCGTCCGCAGTCCGTCCACGTTGCACGACACCGCGTCCGCCTCCCCGGCGAGCGACTGGATGCGCACCTCTCGAACGTCGCCGAGGTCGGGGTCGCCGACGAACTCCGTGGGACCGGAGTCGAGGCGCACCCATCCGGCGACGCCGTCGACGCCGTGCCACATCTCGACGCGGTTCTCCCGGTCGGGCGCGAGAAGTTGCAGGCGGAACTGCGCGACGCGGGTGTCGCCCTGCCCGGGGTGGACCGCGAGGGACACGTCCCGGTCGCTCAGGTCGATACCGTCCTCGAACCGGCGGTACATCCACGCGCGGGACCCGTCTTTCGAGGTGAGGCGCGCGGACTGCGTCCCGCTGGCGACCGTCGAGAGGTCGCCGCCGACGGACCCCTCGTACGTCTTCCACTGTGAGAGTTCTTCGAACCCGTCGAGGAGTCGTCCCTGACAGCGGAGGGCCTCCCGACTGTCGAACTCGACGACGAGGCGGTCGTCGGAGTCCCGCGTCTCGGGTCTCTCGCACGTCTCGTCGGTCGTCCCGCCTATCTCCTGCCCCGCGGGACGTTCGACGATAGGCGTCGGCGTCGACTCGTCGCCGCCCCCCAGACAACCGGAGAGCGTCGCCAGCGCCACCGCGCCGGTTCCCAGCATCGATCGTCGCGAGAGGGGCGTATCCTCGTCCATTGCCCTTTTCGACGCTACTCTCAAAGTTTGTTATGTATCTATTAAGCAGAACGGACGCGGAGAATCGTCGCGCCGCGCGGGACGCGGAGGACGGGCGCGCGCCCGAACGAGAGGAGAACGCTCGGCGCGCAGACGCCGATTACACCCGTCCTAACCGACCGAATCCTCTGAATCCGGCGGCCGAGCGGAGCGCGAGAGGGACGGAGGGAGGCGGAGTGCGGCGGACGGCCGCGGGCGGCGGACGGGGCGATGGGCGTCGGCGGAGAGTCGGCGGAACGACGCGACGGCGGCGGTCATACGCCGTATAACAAAGCCCCGGTGACCTGTCTCTGCTCGTGAACGCAAACGGCCGAGCGAGTCGCTCGGCGAGGATTTCAAACCAATGATTCCCTCATCAGATATCGTCACATCGGTTCTCGAACCGCTGCGCGAACGCCGGCGGCGTCGGCTGAAGCGGGCGCATCGTCTCTCTCTCGACTCGCGGCGCGGCGCCGACGACCGGGAGTTCATCGTCGGCCTGCTGGAAGACACGCTCGCGTACGCGAGGGCCCGCGACTACACCGGGTACGACTACTTCGACGGGATGAGCAGCAAACTCCTGCGAGCGCTCCCCGTCGAGGACCAGTGGGTGAACATCGCCGTCCAAGAGAGCATCAAGCGCGCGCCGGTCAACGTCCGTCCCTTCTTCCTCGTCGAACAGCGTCAGAACTTCAAAGGGAGCGCGCTGTTCGCGATGGCGAATCAGACTGCCCACCGGTTCACGGGCGACGAACTGTACGCGAACGAGGCCGACTACCTCGCGAACTGGCTGCTGGAGAACCAAAGCGAGGGGTACAGCGGGTTCTGCGGCGGTCACCGCCACGCGATGCAGCAGATAGGCGAGTTCCGCGAGGCGGAGACGCCGAACGTCATTCCCACCTCCTTCGCGGTGAAAGCGCTCTGCCGACTCGCCGACAGGGACGAACGGTACGAGGAGGCGGCCAAATCTGCGGCGGACTTCCTCGTCGACGACCTCCGGTACCAAGAGGTGGACGGCGGCGCGCGCATCGTCTACCAACCGGAGTACGACGGGGAGTTCTACACGCTCAACGGCGGCGCGATAGGCGCGCGCCTCCTCGTGGACCTCTACGACCAGTTCGGCGACGAGGAGTACCGCGAACGCGCCGCCGCACTCCTCGATTACATCGCCACGAAGCAGACGGACCTCGGCGGGTGGAAGTACCGCGACCCGCCGTCGGCGTCGCACCTCTCGATGGACAACCACCACAACGGCTTCATCATCGAGTCGTACCAGCACTACCACGAGGTCACCGGCGAGAAGCGCTACGAAGAGACGCTCGATAAAGCGCTGGAGTTCTACCGCACCGTCCTCTTCGACCCGGACGGCGGCCCGAACTGGGACGAGTCGAAGTCGTACCCGAAGGACATCCACCACGCGACGCAGGGCATCATCGTCTTCTCGAAGTCGGGCGACACCGCGTTCGCGCGGCGCATCATCGACTGGACCCTCGCGAACCTTTACGGCGGTCAGGGACAGTTCTACTACCAGAAGCGCCGGCTCTACACCAAGAACTTCACGCTGATGCGGTGGTGTCAGGCGTGGATGGCCTACGCCCTCGCGGAGTACCTCTCTGCGACCGCCGACTCGGATGCGGTCGCGGACGGAGCAATCGCCGCCGGAACGCGAGCCGAGGAGAGCGAGGAGACGAGCGGAAACACCGCGGAGACGCCCGCGACGGAGGGAATCTAAATGGACACATCGATACTACTCAACAACCTCAAGCGGTACTGGAACGACCCCGAATGGTGGCGCGACATCGCCCTCCCGTTCGGGGTCCGCGCCGGCGTCGTCCAACCGTACTTCGAGTACGTGGAACCGCGCGAGGAGGGCGTCGAGTACTTCGACGAGGACTGGGACAACCTCGTCATCCTCGACGCCTGCCGCTACGACATGTTCGCCGAGAACAACACCATCGAGGGCGAGTTGGAACACCGCATCTCGAAGGGGTCGAACACCGAGGAGTTCCTCAAGCGGAACTTCCGCGGCGGGCAGTTCGACGACGTGGTGTACGTGACCGCCAACCCGCAGGTGGACGTCCGACTCGACTCGCCGTTCCACGACACCGTCTCCGTGTGGCGCGACGCGTGGGACGACGAGTTCAACACGGTGACGCCCGAGGCGATGGTGGAAGCGACCCTCCGCGCGAAGGAGGAGTACCCCAACAAGCGCATCGTCAGCCACTTCGTCCAACCGCACTACCCGTTCATCGGTCCGCGGGGCCGCGAACTGTTCGGCGAACAGGCCGGTATCGAACTCTCGCGGCGGATGGCCGACGGCGAGGAGGCCAAAAGCGACCACATGAACGTGTGGGACATGCTCCAACGCGGCGAGATAGACGAGTCTACCCTCTGGGAAGCGTACGAGGAGAACCTCCGCATCGCCCTCCCCCACGTCGAACGGCTTATCGACGAACTCGGCGGTAAGAGCGTCGTCACCTCCGACCACGGGAACCTCGTCGGCGAACGTCCCGAACCCTGTCCGGTGCCGATGAAGATGTACGGCCACCCGCCGGGCGTGTACGCCGACAACCTCGTGAAGGTGCCGTGGTTAGTCGTCGAAGGCGAGAGTCGCCGGACCGTCTTCGCCGAGGAGAGGTCGGACGAATCGAAAACCGGAGAGTCAGCCGACGAAGCGACCGAACGACTCCGCGATTTGGGATATCTCGAGTGAGATGGCGTCCCCTCTCCGCGCGCCGCGGACGGTCCCCGTTGGTGTCGAACTCCCAGATTGTGTCTTTACGGTGAATATAACCATACCGACAAGCGGGCAAGGAACGAGATAGAATGAACCGCCGTCGGTATCTCAAACTGCTCGGTGCGACCGCGGCCGCCGGTGCACTCGCGGGGTGCGGCGGCGAAGATACCACCGAGTCGCCGCCCACCGGTACCTCCACGCCGTCGAGCGAATCGGCTCGAACTCCGAGCGGTGAGTCCGAGACGGAGTCGAAACCGTACGGGTTCGACTTCGATACCGTCCTCAACGCCGTCGACGACCTCGGGATGGACCCGACGGGGGAACAACCCATAGACGACGCGTTCGTCGGGTTTCTCGGCCGGAAGTCCACCCTCCTCGAGTTCCCGCCCGGACGCTACCGCTTCGAGAACTCCCACGAGGTCGAACGCGCGAACACGTTGGGCGTTCGCGGCATCGGAGAGGACAGAGGAAAGGTCACCTTCTGGACGCCCGCGAAGGACGGACGGGAGTTCATCAACGTCCGAAACGGCGGTAACGGGTTTCTGTTGGCGGACGTCACGTTCGACCACGGAAACGGCCCGGGATCCATCGGGAACATCCTCCGGTTGGACGACAACCTCCGCGTCCAGAACGTAGAGCACGTCGGGTTCAACCCGACGAGGCAGAACGGCGCGGTCGATAATCTCAGCCCGCAGATACTCTCGAAGAACGGGACGGCCATCGTCGATACGTTCGTCCGGACCGGACCGACGAACATCGTCTCGCACGGCCACCTGAACGGGACGGCCAACGCCGGATGCATCTGGCTCGGCGAGGACCACGTCGGACGCCTCGTCATCAGAAACAGCCTGTTCAAGAACACCGGGACGAACACCATCTACTGTTCGCGCGCCCCCGGCGGCGTCGAGGTACGGAACTCCGAGTTCGTCAACAACAACCAGGCGTCGATACGCATCGGCGGACGCGGGTCGTTCGTCAAGAACTGCACCTTCAAGGTCGATACGGAGAACGCCGCGAGGAAAAACAAGGGGAAGCTGATAAACCCGAACGGAATCGTTTGGGAGACCGGTAACCTCGGGCTGAAAGGCGGATACATCGAGAACTGCACGTTCGTATTCGAATCCGCACCGAAGGGCCGCATCCTCTCGGGCATCTGGGCCGACGGGTCCGCGGGCGCGTTCGAGGTTCGGAGTTGTCGGTTCGTCATCAACGTCCCGAACGCCCGCGCGATTCGCGTCGACGACCCGAAGGACCCGCGCCTCGGAACGACGGCGGCGAAACCGTGGGGCGTCAAGTTGACCAACATCGTCGTGGAGGGAGAAGTCGCGACCAGTACGACGCCCCTCATCGAGATAAAGGGCCGACCGAACTCGATTCTCTCGGACTGCTGTCTCTCGGTCCCGGACCAGGAGGGCATCGTCAGGCTCGTCGGGTCGCCCGGCAGTTCGTTCAAGAACATCAACGTGAGCGGCTCCGGAAACTGGCTGAAAGCCAAGACGAACAAGTTGGTTACGGAGAACGTCACGAGAGAGAACGTCTGCGCGTCGCTGACCGAATCGGTCGGGGCGAACTGACGGCCGGACTACACTTTCATACGCCGTTATTCCCGTTCCCACTCGGTTAACACGTCCGTAAATTACCCATTAACGGCCGTTTTAGAGCCTTAGAGCCGAGAATCGTCGATACAAGTAGGAAGTAAATACATTCAGGAAAAGAGTACATTCGTTTATTTTTTGTTGTCCCACAGCACATTTCTGTACTAATATCGAGAAATATACGAAAAGTATATATTCTGGAGGTGGTGTGAATCATCCGGAATGGCAGAAGACACGGTTCGCACCGAAAAGGGGAACGGGGATGACCAAAACCGGGGGACGGAGGAGAGTAAACGTCTCCTTAACCGACGCGACGCGCTGAAGATGGGGGCGGCCGCGGCCGCGGTCGGGCTGAGCAGTGTGGGGACGATAGCTGGTTCGGCCGCCGCCGCCAGCGAACGATACGGAATCTCGTTCAACCGCGTCGTCAACGCCGTCGACGACCTGGGTCTCGACCCGAACGGCAACGAGCCCATCGACTCCGCGATAAACCGGGCCATCGACCGAGGGGACACCCTCATCGAGTTCCCGCCGGGCACGTACTACTGGAAGGACACCATCGCGGAATCGGGGGTCAACAACTGGGGAATCCGGGGACTGGGCGACCACCCGACCGACGTCAAGTTCGTCTCGGACGAGGGGGCCTCGCAGTTCCTCCTGAAGGTGAACGGGGGACGCGGCATACTCGTCGAGAACTTCGCGATCGACTACGGCTTCGACCGGCAGGGGAGCCTGGGAATGCTCCTGAAGGCCAACGACAACATGCGCGTGCAGGACATCCACTTCGTCGGCTTCAACCCGACGCAGGGGAACGGCGCGGTGGACAACCTCAGTCCGCAGGCCCTCGACTCGGACGGCCGAGTCGTCGTCGACGGACTCGTCCGCACCGGCCCGACGGACATCACCTCGCACGGCCACCTCGACGGTGACGCGAACGAGGGGTGCATCTGGCTCGGGAGCAAGCACGTCGGCGAACTCGTCATCCGGAACTCCCACATCGAGAACACCGGGACGAACGCCATCTACGCCCGCGCGGCGCAGGGCGCCGTGAAGATACAGGACAGCCTCTTCGTCAACAACAACCAGACGTCGCTCCGCATCGGCGGCGACGGATGCCACGTGAAGGGCTGCCGGTTCGTCGTGGACACGGACAACGCGACCGACGAGAACGGCGGCGAGTTCATCAACCCCCACGCCATCACGTGGGAGACCGGCAGGCGAGGCGACAAGGGCGGCTACATCGAGGACTGCGACTTCATCTACAAGTCCGCGCCCTCGAAGACGACGGCGGCCGTCTGGGTCGACGGCTCCGCGGGCGAGATGGCCATCCGGAACAGCCGGTTCCAGATGGACGTCGACGGCATCGCGGCCGTCCGCATCGACAACCCGCGCGACCCGCGCCTCGGCACCACCGGCGAACGACCGTGGGGCGTCACCCTCGACGGCGTGAGCGTCACCGGGTCGTCGTCCGGGTCGGCTCCGGCCATCCGCATCGACAACCGCAACGGTTCGACCATCCGAAACAGCTGTCTCCAGTTGACGGGGAACCGCGACGGCATCTACCTCCGCAACTCGGACAACAGCGTCATCGAGAACACGAACATCAACGTCACCGGACAGGCGACCATCTTCGACGGGTCGAGCGTCTCCACCTCGGGCATCACGCACTCCGATTCGTGCCCGGTGCCGGACGACTCGTTCACGGTCGGCGACGGGACGACGACGAGTCCCTCGACGGACACCTACGGCAGTTCCTCGCACCCCAACACCCTCACCGTGACGGGGAAGGGAACGAAGACGAACTACGAGTTCTCCGCCACCGGGGGCCTCGAAGGGCAGAGCGACGTCGAGTCGTGGGACAGCGTCGACTCCGGGAACGTCTCGGCGTGGATCACGAACGACGGCGACACGGACACCTACGCCTTCTCGAAGGCGTTAGGCCCCGTCAACATCCTCGAAGGGGACGCCGACATCTCCGTCAACGGGACGGTCGTCGACCCCGCGACGCTCGTCGCCGACGCCGCGTGCGACCACACGCTCCAGATAGTCCCCGACGGCACCTCGACGAACTACCACCTCGAAGTCTCGGGCGGCGTCATGGACCACCCGGGTCTCGGCACGTCGCTGACGAAGTACGACGCTATCGACGGCGGCGTCATCGACGGCTGGGTGACCAACGACATCGACGCCGTGCAGTTCTCCGGCGAGGTGACCGCCTTCTCCTTCACCGAGGGCGGCGCGACGCTCTACCTCGACGGCGAACAGGTCGACCCCGCGACGCTCGTCTCCAGCACCTCCGACGGCAGTACGTCGGACGGCTCCACGGACGACACGACCAACGACAGTACCACGGACAGCGCCTACGACTACGCGCTCGAAATAGTCCCCGACGGTACCTCGACGAACTACCTCCTCGAAGTGTCGGGCGAAATCGCGGACCACCCCGACCTCGGCACCCCCCTCACGCAGTACGACTCCCTCAACGGGAACGTCCTCGACGGATGGGTGACGAACGACAGCGACGGCGTGCAGTTCTCCGGCGAAGTGACCGCCTTCTCCTTCGTCGAGGGCGGCGCGACGCTCTACCTCGACGGCGAACAGGTCGATCCCTCGACGCTCGTCTCCAAGACGTCGAACGACGGCACGTCGGACGGGTCCACGGACGACTCCACCTCCGACGGCAGCACGGACACGACTGGGCTCCCGAACGTCATCACCATGGACGGAAGCGAGACGAAGCGGGTCACCGGCTACGAGATAACCGTCACCGGCGAGTTGGAGAAAGACACCGCAAACAGCGTGTCGGCCAGTTCCTGGGACGACCTCACGGACGAAGTCGACGGCAGCACCGTCGTCGGCGTCGTCGACGAGGGTATCGACCGGTTCCGCTTCTCGGGCGACATCGAGATGCTGAACGTCAACGGGAAGGCGTCGGTCTCCTTCGAGGACAACGACGGGTAAACCCGGACGCACCCGTTTCGGTCACCGCTCCTCGGTTCACGCTCACAGGTAGCCGAGACTCTCTAACCTGTCTTCGACGAGGTCGTCGGCTTCCGTCTCTTCTTCTTCTCCGTCTCCGAGAGAGATATCCTCGGACGACGCCTCTCTGTCCGTCTCCGCCTCGCCCTCGGCCGCGCCGTGGTGAATCGTCTTTCGCGGCCCGTTCTCGAACACCAGCCACGGCACTTTCGTCAGTTCGGTCGTGTAGATGCCCGGCGGGTGGCCGTACTCCCGGTTCGGCACGGGACGCGACCGGTCGCCGATCATCTGGCCGTGGTCCGCGGAGACGACCGTCTTTCCCGGAAGCGACTGCATTAGTCGTTCGACGTGGGGAAGCGCCACGTCGAGGTTCTCGCGGAACGCCCGCCAGAGAATCTCGTCGGAGACGCCGAGTTCGTCGCCGAAGGCGGCGTCCCACTCGAATGCGAGGTCGTCAAGGTCGAAGTACTTCTGCCCCGTCTCGCCGACGAACGGGTAGTGCGGTTGGAGGAAGTGGACCAACAGGCGCTTGTTCGGGTAGCGTTCGGCCGCCGTCTGGGCGTACTCGACGACCGTCTCGGGCATCACCGTGCGGTACGTGTCGTGCCACCCGCCCTCCTTCCAGACGTTGACAACGTCGTGGAACTCGGCGTCCAGTTCGTCGCGCTTGCGGTAGTACATCGGGCTCGCGGTCACGTACACCGTATCGCGCAGGTCGCGGTCCGCGACGTTGGCCTCGAGGAATTCGCTCGTGTGCGCCCCCTGCGAGACGCGAGACTCCAGCCGGCCCGGAAGGTCGTGTTGGTCGCGGAACATGTCGTAGCGGCAGGCGTCGAGGATGAAGAGGTTGTCCCAGTCCTCGGAGAAGACGTCGATACCGTCGTTGTGCCGACGGTTTCCGCGGGTGTGGACGAGACGGTTCGCTTCGCGGACGAGGAGGTGCGGCGAGTCGAGTCCTCGCTTCAGTTGCGAGAGAGAGTACATGCGTGTATCGAGCGGAGAGAACCACTCCGTGGACATTGTTATTAGAGTGATAATGGACGCGGGCGGGCGCGGCGTTCGAACGCGGCGGTACGAGCGCCGACGTGACGGGAATCCGTCCCGGTCTCGGTGAGCCGAACCGGCGTTCGCGGCCTCCTGAGGCCCTTAGTTTCACTATAACGAATATCACGTACGGCGACGGAAAGATAACGCGCACGTAGCACGCGCGGCTCTCAAACTATGACCGGACTCATCGGCGGAAGCTACTCCGAATCGACGCTCCGCCGCCTCCTCGGGGAGACCCCGACGAAGGCGGAGAGCGAGACTGTGACGCTCTCTCGCGGCGACTACGCGCTCGGCGTCGAACACCTCGCCGACAGGGACCCCGGCGGGTGGGAGACGTACGACGAGGACGGCCTGACCGGCGTCGTCTACGGTGCCGTCTCGAACCTCTCTGCGCTCTCTTGGGACGCGAAGGACCTGTTCGAACGCGCCTTCGAGAACCCCACCGACACCCTCCCGAACGTGGACGGACCGTTCGTGTTGGCCTGCACCGACGGCGACAGACTCGTCGTCGCGACGGACAAACTCGGCACCCGGTCGGTCTACTACGCCGAAGACGGGGACGACTTCGTGTTCGGGTCGAACCTCAACGAAGTCGCAGAGACGGTCGAGGACCCCACCGTGGACGAACGCGCCGTCGGCGATCTGCTGATGATAGGGCACGTCTGGGGCGACAAGACGCTCTTAGAGGAGGTGACGTTCCTCGATAGCGGGAGCGCGCTGGAGTACGAGGGCGACGACCCCAGGGTGCGGCGCTACTGGAACTTCGAGTTCGACACCCGGCCGAAGTCGTCGTTCACGCCGAACCTCGTCTCGGCGTACCGGACCGCGATTCGGGACTCGGCGGCGACCATGGACGACAGTTCCGTCGGGTTGTGGCTCTCGGGCGGCCTCGACAGTCGGACGATGGCCGGCGAACTCAGCCAGTACGTCCCGGACATGCGGACGTACACGTACGACGCGAACCCCGCCGGCGGCGGCAACATCGAACTCGCGCGGGAGATCTGCGACATCCTCGGATTGGAGAACGAGGAGGTGGACCTCACCCCCGGACCGTTCGTCGAGAACTTCGAGGACGCGGTGACCATCACCGACGGGATGCTCGGGTGGAACACGTTCCTCAACCTCACCGCCACCTTCTCCGTCCCCGAACCGACGGACATCCTCCTCGAAGCGTGCGGGCAGGGGGGGATGATGGGCGACGGCATCGGACGCTCCTCCATCGAACTGAGCGACTCCCGCGAGGACGCCCTCTACCGCGCGAAACACCAGACCGACAAGGGGACGGTGTCGGACCTGCTTTCGGGCGAAATCGACCTCGACCGAACCTACGAGGAGGAGGTGGCCAAGAGCGGACAGGACGGCTACGCCGAGACGGTGATGGACGCGTACTACCGGAACTACTTCCCCCGCGGCGACTTCGCCAGCAACAAACTCGTCCGCAGTCGCGCCGGGACGCGCGTCCCGTTCGCCCACGGGGAGTTCCTCCGCGCGGTGACCCAGATGCCCCTCGAACAGCGCGTCGGCTGGATTCCCGGGACGAGGGGGAAGATTCCCTCCGGCACCGCCGAGGCGAAACTCGACCTCGCGCGCGAAATCGGCTACGGGATGGCGGAAGTCCCGTACGAACGGACGAAGATGCCGCCCGAGGAACCCCTCTGGAAGCACGTCGCCGGGTTCGTCACCAGCACGTCGGTGCAACGCCTCCGCGGCACGACGGCGTACGGCGGCCGCCGGATGCAGAGCGTCTGGTCCATCTCCGACGACGAGATGCGGTCGATGCTGGTGGACCTACTCGACGACGCCGCGGAGAGGGAGTTCCTCGACGCCGACGCCGTCGAGACTATCGCGGAGGAACACTTCGAGACCCAAGAGGTAGACCACATCGGCGCGGTGTCCGGACTCACGACGCTGGAGCAGTGGCTTCAGACGAACTACGACTGAACGCGACGCGGGAGTAGTCCCGCGAGGGACTCGGAACGACCTCCGCTAAGAGAACGTTTTTCCGACGCTTCAGACCGAGACTCGCCCGGAGAGCCACTGCTTCGCGCGGCGCGCCGACCCGTAGGTGAACGGACCGCCGATGGCCAACGCCAGATAGCCGTACGCGGACACCTGCGTCGGGTCGCGCCGAATCGACCGGAGGAGGTGTCGAACCGAGTCGCGGTAGTAGCCGTTTCTGAGCGCCGAGAACCCGAGCGTGCGGTCGAAGTTGGAGAGGAACTCCCGGCGGCAGTCCTCGCCGTACGACGCCGCGAGCGACTCGTGTTTCTCGACGATGAGGGGGACGGACTCGTCGCGTTTCTTCTCGAAGTTGTCGGTTATCTGGCCGTGGTCGGTGACGCGCCGGACGACCAACGCCTCGGGCACTGAGGCGTAGCGGGCGTGTTGCGAGAGGCGGATGTGCCACTCGCGGTCCTGCAGACTCGGCAGTCGTTCGTCGGGGTAGCCCGCGTCGTCGAAAACCTCGCGGCGGACCGCAAATCGGGAGAACGTCGCCGCTTGGAGGGTTCCGCGGAGGAGTCGTTCGGTCACGTCGCCGGCGTACTCGGGAACGACGCTGCCGATCTGTTCGCCGTCGGCGTCCACGATTTGCACGCCGGCGGCGACGACGCCCACCTCGGAACCGCCCGCGTCGAACGCCTCGAGGTATCGCTCGACGAGTCTCGGTTCCCAGTAGTCGTCGTCGTCGAGGAAGGCGACTATCTCGCCGTCCGTGGCTTCGATGCCGGTTCGACGGGCGGCGTTCGCGCCCCGGTTCTCCTCGTGGCGGAGACACCGCCACGAGAGGCCGTCGAGCGACAGGTCCTCGAGGACCGGTTCGACCGGTTCGGGCGAGTGGTCGTCCACGACGACGAGTTCGACGTTCGAGTACGTCTGCGCCGCGACGCTCTCGACGGCGTCGGGGAGGTAGTCCGGCCGGCCGTACGTCGGGATGACCACGCTCACTTCGGGGGCGTACTCGGATGTCGCGTCCATTGTCGGAACATTCACCGAAGCGGGTTTTGTTATAGGGAGCGTTCCGCGACGACGGCTCGAACCGAGGGCGAGAAGCGCGATTTCGGAACCGGTCGGAGAGCCGAGGCGGCGGCGTCTCCGGTCGGGATGTCTGTTATTCTGATAGTAACGAAGGTGATACGGAGTAGACAGCCGGTAGTGACCCGCAACTCGACCATCCGAGGGGGAGTGTCGTTCGAAGCCGTCAGGCAGGGGAGGGAGCCGTGAGTCGGAAGGGACTCGCGGCGGACGCGATTGTGACCCTCGCCCTCGTCGCGGGGACCGCCTTCGTCGTCAGTTCGGGCATCGGCGGTCCGTTGCAGGTGGTCGCCGGCGCGGTTCTCGTGCTGTTCCTTCCGGGGTACGCGGTTTCGACGCTCGTGTTTCCGGCCACGGAGTCCGGCCGGTCTCCGTCCGACGTGATGTCGAGACGCGGGAACGCCGGGTGGCAACTCGGCGGCGGCAGCGGACCGAAACGCGCGGGGCTTCCGTTCCTCGAACGCCTCGCGTTCGGGTTCGGACTCAGCGTCGCGTTCGTCCCCGTGTTCGCGTGGACGCTCGACGTCGGGATGTTGGAGTACCAGCGACCGGCGATTATCGGCATCGCGACCGGAACGGCCGCCGTGGCGACGATTCTCGGCGCCGTTCGGCGCGCCAGAACCCCCGACGGGACGCGGTACGTCGTTCCGTTCGCTCACGGAGTCGCCGGCGTCCGAGACGCGTTCGACGGATCGAACGGAAACCGAGCCGTGAACGCCGCTCTCGCGGTGGCGATACTCCTCGCGGTCGGGGCGGTGACGTTCAGTCTCGCCGCGCCCGCCGACGGGTCGGAGTTCACGCAGGTGTCGATTCTCACCGAACAGGAGAACGGGAACCTCACCGCCGGCGGGTACCCCGAGCAGTTCACCAGCGGAACGTCCTCGGAGATGGTTCTGCTGGTGGAGAACTACGAACACGAGCGGACGAAGTACACCGCCGTGGTCCAACTTCAGCGCGTCGAGGACGGCCAAGTCGTCGAGCGCGAGGAGCTGAATCGGGAGTCTCAGACGCTCTACCCCGGCCAATCGTGGCAGTACGGGCACCGGGTGACGCCGACGATGGAGGGGCAGGACCTCCGACTCGTCTACCTCGTCTACCGCGGTGACGCGCCGGCCGACGCGCGCGAGGAGACGGCGTACCGTTCGGTCAACATCTGGTTCGACGTGGTTCCGGTCGGCAACGGAAACGGGGCGAACGGCAGTAGCCAAGCCGCGACGGACGGGACGACGCAGACTGCGACCGAAACGGCGACGCAGACCGAGCCGTAAACCCGTTTTCGCGCGGAAAATCCGCTCTTACGCTCTGCCGCCGCCCGCGCGGCCGCCGGGGAGATTCACCTTCTTTCGGAGCGACGTGAACGCGAGCGTCAGTCGGACCATCGCGTCCAGACAGACGAGCGCGAACCGGTCGCCTCGTGCCCGGTCTGAGCGCGACGAGGTCGGTTTCGAGTACTCCCTCGCCAGTTTGGACACCTCGGGGCGGGTCGCCGCCAGCAGTCGCCGACGCCGCCGTCCGGCGGCGCGCTTTCGGAGGTACGACCGCACGTCCGTCGCGTAATCGTGGTAGATGACCGGACGGGGGTCGTAGACGATATCCTCGCGGTCGTAGCCGCTTGTGAGCAGTCGGTACGTCAGTTCGATTCCCTCGTGGCCCGCCCGCCCGGAGAGCGACTCGTCGAACCCGCTGACCTCCCGGAAAGCCGCGCGTCGGATCGAGGCGTTGCCCTCGATGTTCAGCGTGAAGGGAACCCGCTCGTCGCCGAGGTCGTACCACGTCTGCAGGCGGTTGTACAGCGAGTCGCTCCGCGGGAGGACCCGGCCGCGGACGGCCACCGCCCCGTCGTCGTGTGCGGCGCGGTGCGCGGCGACGAAGTCGCCGTCCGGGATGCCGTCGTCGTCGAGGAAGATCAGGAGGTCGGAGGCCGCCACCTCGGCACCGACGTTCCGAGCCACCGTGACGCCGTAGTTGCCGTCGAGGTGGACGAGGGCGCTCACTCGTTCGGTCCGTTCGACGAGTTCGTCGAGGTCGAACCGGACGCCGTTGTCGACGACGATCACCTCGAAGTCGTCCGCCGTCTGTTCGTCGAGGGCGTCGAGCGTCTCTCGAAGCACCGCCCGCGGCGTCCCGTAGGTGACGATGACGACGCTCGCGGAGGGTGCTGCGGACAGGGGACGCTCGGTCGAACTGCCGACCATCTCGCGGTACTGCGCCGGGAGTTCGTCGAC
This sequence comes from Halopelagius longus, assembly GCF_900100875.1. Taxonomy (NCBI): domain Archaea; kingdom Methanobacteriati; phylum Methanobacteriota; class Halobacteria; order Halobacteriales; family Haloferacaceae; genus Halopelagius; species Halopelagius longus. Next base: position 170,065 of record NZ_FNKQ01000006.1, read on the forward strand.
GCGAGACGAAGTAGCAGCCGACATCGGTGTCACTCCTCGGGAGCGTCGTTTCGGGCCGGTCCGTCGTCCTCGTCGGCGTCCCCCGGAAGCTCCGTGTCCAAGAACTCCTCTCGGCCGGGGAGCGCCGCCACGGCTTCGTTTATGCCGCGGTACGCGGCCGTCTCGACGGCGTCCTCGAAGGCGTTCGTCGAGGGGTACTCCCGGAGCGTGAGCACCCGGCCGTCTTCGGTCAGGTAGACGATTTCGGTCGTCCCGTCCGTGTGGCTGTACTCGTCGCCTTCCACCGGCGCGTCGTCACTCATCGTTCGAGTCCGCGAAGTCGGTCAGTGCGCAGTCCCGTCGGGAGGGGCGGGTCGCGCCCACTCCGGTACGTCGGTTCATGAGTACCCGTACGATTCGAACCATTATCGTTATTCTGCCCGAAGTGAAGGCCGTTCCACGATCACCCATCCGCGCCGCGTCTGCGTCTGCGATTCCTTCCGGCGGACGCCGTCGGCCTCCGGTCTTTCGCGCCGACGGTCAGGAGTTCGCGGGCGTTACTTTAGACATAACGAAAGGAGCGGTATTCGTGGTGGTGAGTGTGAAATTCGTATCGACAGCGGTACGCACTATCGGGGCGGACAGACACGGTTGCTGTCCGTCCCTCGATCGATGAGTGCGACTCGGACGGGGTGGTCGCAGTCACGGGCGGTGAGCGACGACGCTCTGCGCCTCGCACTCGTCGTCGGCTACCTCGCTCTCGCCGCGGGAGTCGTCGTAGCGAGGGTGAACCCCTCGCCCGGGTACGACGCGTCGATATACGCCTCGACGCCGTTCGTCTACTGGGCCGGCTTCGGCCTCGCGGTCGCACTCGGCCTCGGCGTCGCCGTCTTCGGCCGACGAGTGACGCGAGCGCTCGGCGTCGCACTCGCCGGACTCGCCATGCTCACCTTCCTCGGTCTGCCGTTCCTCCGAGGGACGTACTTCTACGGGTCCGGCGACGCGTTGACCCACCTCGGACTGGCGAAGTCGCTCCTGCGGACCGACTTCGCGTTCATGGACCTCATCTATCCCGGCGGGCACTCGCTGGCTATCTTCCTCTCGGAGGCGATGGGCGTTCCGCTCCGTCACGGGTTGATGTACGCCATGATGACCGCGTCGGTGGTCAGCCTCGTGTTCGTCCCCCTCGCCGTGTGGGCCGTCGTCCCCGACGGTCGCGCGGTCGGGTTGGCGGTGTTCACGGCGATGCTGATGCTGCCGATGAACAACATCAGCACCCATCCGGGCTTCCACAGCTACACGCTGACGACGCTGTACTTCCCGTTCGTCCTCTATCTCACGTTCAAACACATCACGCGGGGGGCGGAGGACGAGACGCTCCCGGAGTGGGCGTCGGCGGTGAGTCTCGTCGCGCCCATCGCACTCGGCGCGACGGTGTTCTACCACCCGCAGGTGGCCATCGACGTGCTCATCCTACTGTTCACGGTGTTCGCCGTGGGGTACGTCCTGCGCCGCCGCACGGAGACCGCCGGGGCCGCCGGGGCCACCGGGACCACCAGGACGTTCGATCATCGACTGCTCACCGGGCAGGTTCTCGCCCTCGCGGTGATATTCACCGCGTGGGCCGTCCAGCACCAACAGACGTTCATCTTCGCCGAGAACCTGACGAACTCCGTCACGGGGTTCCTCCAGACGGGAGAGGGCGCCGGACAGATAGCGCAGGACCGCGGGAAATCGGCCGACTCGCTGAACATCAGCCTCGAGGTGCTGTTCGTCAAACTGTTCGGCATCTCGTTCCTGTACACCCTGCTGGCGGGCGGTCTGGTGCTGAAGGAGGTACTTGGTGGCGTCCTCCGCGACCGGAGCGGCGACGACTCCGAGATGGCCGTGACGTACATCGGCTTCTCGGCGCTAACCCTCGGGCCGTTCTTCGCCGCGCAGTTCGTCGGCAACGTGTCGTCGTACTTCTTCCGCCACCTCGGCTTCGCGATGGTTCTCATCGGCGTTCTCGGCGCTATCGCCCTCTACAAGGCGGTGACCGAGTACGGATCCGCCCTGAGCGGCGGTGCGCGCGTCGCGAGCGTCCTCCTCGCCGTTCTCGTCCTGACGGGGTCGCTCGTGGCGTTCTACCCCTCGCCGTACATCTACCTCCCCTCCTCGGAGACGCCCGAATCGCAGTTCGTCGGCTACGACGCCACGTTCAAACATCAAGCCGAAGAAGTCCCCGTGGCGAAGGTGCGCATCGGTGCCTCGCGCTTCACCGACGCGCTCACGACGACGGTTCCCGGCCGACTGCTGTGGAGTCCGAACAAGACCGAGTTCGACAGCATCGAGAACTTGACGAAGTATCGGGAGAACGAACGGACGGACCACCCCGGATACTACCTCGTCGTCTCCGAACGCGACAAGGGCCGCGAGGTGAAAGGGTTCCACGGCATCCGCTATCAGCGGGAGGACTTCCGAGAGATAGACGGGGCGGTCACGCCGCGACTCTCCCGCGTGCAGACGAACGGCGACTACCGTCTGTACTACGTCGACCAAGAGGGACTGGTGAACACGACCGACTGAGTTCGTCCGACCGCGCGGCGTTACCGCGGTTGTAACGCCGCCGTTCGTTCGCCGGACGACGACCGAACGCTCGGCCGACGGCGCGCGAGACGCGTCGATTCGTCCGACCGCGGCGTAACTACTCCATTACTATCCACGCTTCTGTCGTGGGAACACTCGATGCGGGCAACAGATATCATGCTGGTCGGACCGGCGGGGAAACCGACCGGTGGCATCGCACAGTACATCCGCGAGCAACGGGAGCGTCTCGGCGACGGCGTCTCCGTCAGAGTGTACGACGTGGCCGTCGCCGACACCGACTCCCCCTCGGCGTTCGTCCGCGCGGTGTTGCACGCGATGTGGCAGGCGCTCTGCTTTCCCTTCCGGCGGCCGCCGGACGTGCTCCACGTTCACTCCAGCCACTGGTACTCGTTCTTCCAGTCGAGTCTATACGTGCTCTACGCCGCCGTCGTCTGGCGCGTCCCGGTCATCCTCCACGTCCACGGGTCGTCGTTCGACAGCTTCGTCCAGTCGGACTCGCGCCTCCTCCGGTGGTACCAGTCTCTCGTCTTCGACCACTGCGCGAACGTCATCGTCCTCTCCGAGTACTGGCGCGACGTAGTGGGGCCGCGCGTCGGGCAGGAGAAGACGACGGTGCTCCCGAACGCGGTGGACCCCGACGAGTACGACCCGACGTACGGCGCGCGCCCGCCGCACGTCGTCTTCGTCTCGAACCACATCGAGCGGAAGGGCATCCGCGAGTTCGTCGACGCCGTCGAGCAACTGTCCGCGCGCGGCGAGGAGTTCCGCGTCACCATCGCCGGGTCCGGACCCCTCTCTCACCTCTCGGAGGACCTCGCGGAGCGACACCCCGAGGTGACCTACGAGGGGTACGTCAGCGAGGAGCGAAAGCGCGAACTCCTCGGCGAGGGGTCGGTGTTCGTCCTCCCGACGCACGCCGAGAACCTGCCCATCGCGCTCCTTGAGGCGATGGCGGGCGGGAACGCCCTGCTCTCGACGACGGTCGGTGCGATTCCGAGTCTGATTGACGACAACGGCGTTCTCGTCTCGCCGGGCGACCCCGATTCGCTCGCCGCGAGTCTCTCGGACCTGGTGAACGACCCCGAGCGGGTGGACGAGATGGGACGGAAAAGCCGCGAGCGAGTCGAGGAGGAGTACTCGTGGCCCGTCACCGTCGAACGCCTCGAAGCGCTCTACCGCGGCTTGAAACAGTGCGAAACGAACTGAAACAGTGAGCGAGAGCGACGCGAGAGCCCGCCTATCCGCCTCTCGCCGGGGAGTGTCGGCGAGACGCCCGGAGACGTTCTTTCCACCGCGCTCAGTCGCTCTCGCGCGTTCGCGAACGCCGCGCGGAGTCGGCCCTTCTTTCGGCCGTCCGCGCGCGCGGCGAATCCGACTCCCCGCCGCGACGATCCGTTAACTCGGTGTTAACACGGTGATAACGGAGAATCTGGCCATCCTCACGGACACCAAACTGGCCGTACAGCGCTTCTCCACGCCTCGAAGCGGCGATGAGCTACCCTTCCGTTCATTCACTAATTAGTGAAAGTCAGGAGTCTATTAGTATATTTACAGACAAAAAACGCCCAAAATAATCGAAGCACTTATCTAAATAATCTCTAATTAACCGAGCGTCCATGGCAGAAAGACCGAACGATGCGGGCAGGACGGATGGGGACGAATCGAGTGGGACGCTTCTGGGGCGTCGCGACGCACTTCGACTGGGGGCGGCGGCCGCCGCAGTCGCCACGGGTGCGGCCGCGACGAGCAGTCCCGTCGCTGCGGTACTCGAACAGAACGACATCGAGTTCGACCGGCGCGTCAACGCCGTCGAAGACTTGGGGGCGGACCCGACGGGGACGGTTCCGATAGACGCCGCCTTGGGCGGGGCGGTCGACGACGGGGTGCTCGTCGAGTTCCCCGCGGGGACGTACAGCGTGAACATCCCGATAGAGATGGGGGAGCGAACCGGGTTCGTCGGCGTCGGGGAGACGGCGGCGGACGTGCGGTTCCGTCCGACCGGAGCGGCGGGGAACCAGTGGCTCCAGTTCGCCGAGACGGGCGACAGCGTCGTTGGGGGCTTCACCGTCGTCGGCGACACGCCCGGCAGCATCGGCGGAACCGTCGACGGGTCCGTCGTCGTCTCGAACGTCGCGTACGACGCGGTCGGGGCGGCGCAGGCGGGGGCCGAACCGCACACGCTGGAGATAGAGTGGATGGGCGAGAACGTCACCTACGAGTTCACCGTCGAGGGCGACACCGAACCCGGCGACGACCTCACGGAGGGACGGGCGGCGACGTTCGGGCCGAGCACCGAGGGCTACCTCACCGGCGGCCTCCACCGCTTCGAGTACACCGGGTCGCTCGCCGACCTGCGCCTCTCGACCGGCGCGCGCGTCACGGTCGACGGCGTCGAAGTGGACGCCGCGACGGTGGGCGACGACGCGGACGTCGAGTTCTTCGCGGCCGCCGAGGGGGGGTCGGCGACGTACGACCTCGTCGCCTCGCGTCGCGCGGGCACGCGCGGAAAGACGCTCGATGCGGGCGACGACGACGCGGTCACCGTCACCGAGGGCGTCGAACACCTCTCGATAGAGGGGAGCGCACTCGTCGACGTCGCGCGGAAGTACTGAGTCGGAAATCGTAGCGGCGCGGCACTCTTCGTTTGCGGAGCAGTCCCGTGAGCCGACGCTTCCGGCGGGTCGTCCGCCGCTAAGATGGTCATAACCGCCGACACGTGCGCGCGAGAGAAACGTTAGTCGCTGACGAATTATCCGTCCCGGAATCATTTCGAACGATATCCAATGCCCCGAGACGTCGTCTGGATAACACTCGAAAGCGTCCGTCAGGACCACAGTTCGCTCGGCGGGTACGACCGCGACACGACGCCGTTCCTTCGGTCGCTCGGGTCCCGATCGGACGCCGCAACGTTCACGAACTGCTTCTCGCACGATATCTGGACTCGGTCGTCGAGCGCGTCGATACTGACCGGGTTGGCCCCCTCCGCGCACCGAACGTGGTCGCAGGACGACCGTCTCGCCAGCGACGTACCCACCGTCGCCGAGGCGTTCCGCGACGAGGGCTACCGAACCGCTTGTATCTCGCCGAACCCCCAACTGAGCGACGTGACGGGCCTCGCGCGGGGGTTCGACCACTTCCACTACCTCGGCAAGGAGAACCTCATCGAGGAGATGGGCATCCCGACGATGATTCGGTATCTCACCGGGTTGCGCCGCTACTCCGCCGGCTACACCACCGACACCCGAAAGCACTCCATCGGCTACCTCAACGAAGTCCTCTCGAAGCGCCACGTCCGCGCGGCGTCCGAGGAGGGAACCCCGCTCTTCCTCTACGTCCACCTCGGCGACAGCCACCACCCGTACTACCCGCCGAAACCGTATCAGGACGCGTTCACGGACGGGTTCGAGATGGGTCTCGACGAGGCGCTGGAGACGTCGATGGACATGTCCGAGAACCTCTACGAGTACATGGCTCGCGACCTGCCGTTCGCCGACGACGAGTGGGAGGCAATCCGAGCGATGTACGACGCCGAGATACTCAACGTGGACCAGACGACGCGGCGCATCGTCGAGTACGCCGAGTCGCGACTAGACGACCCTATCGTCGTCGTCACCTCCGACCACGGGGAACTGCTCGGCGAGTCGGGGCTCCTCGCGCACATGATATCGGTCGAAGACGCCGTCTCGCACGTTCCGATGGTCGTCTCCGGCGTCCCCGGCCTCTCGGGCACCCGCGACGACATCGTCCAGCACGCGGACGCGATGCAGACGGCCCTCACGGCGGCCGGCGTCGATTTCGACCTCCCCGTCGGCTACGACCTGCGCAAGAGCGACCGCGAGTTCGCCGTCACCCAGCGTAGCGGCGCCCGCGCGCAGGGGAAGTTCGGGAAACTCGCCGAGTCCGGCCCGCAGTTCGACGCGAGCGAATACCACTCCGACGACGTGACGAGCGTTCGGACGCCGGAGTTCCGCTACACCCGGAGTACCGACGGCGACGAACTGTTCGCCATTCCCGACGAGGAAACAGACGTGAGCGAGGAGCACCCCGATACTCGCGACGAACTGGCCGAAACGTGCGAATCGTGGCTCGAAACGTACGGCCTGCCGTACTCCGAGCAGCGCGAACGCGCGGAGTTCGACGACTCGATGAGCGACCACCTCGCGGACCTCGGATACATCTGAACCGCGGTCTGAGGGGGGCTAACTTCAGTTCGTCGACGCATAACAAAACACGTTCTCCGTCGCTGTACAGTCGATGACGAGGACACCTATCGTCTCGGAGCAGACACCGAGGAGCGACGACTGCGAGACGACGCGCGCGGGGGGATGGACGTGAGCGAGACGGAACTCGCGCGGGCGGACGACGACGCGCGACGGACGCCTCGGGGCCGACCGGTGAACGTGTGGGTGGACCTCGCCAGCCCGAGCCACCCGTTCTTCTTCAAAGCGCTCACCGACAGTCTCTCGAACGTCAGCACGGAGGTGACCGTCCGCGAGAAGACGGAAACCGTACCGCTCGCGGACGAAGTCGGCTTCGACTTCGAGACGGTCGGGAAGGACTACGAGAACCCGACGCTCCGGAAAGTGGGGATTCCCATGCGGACCGCGCAACTGACGTTCAACGCGCCCGCCGCGGACGTGGCGCTCTCCTCGCGGAACGCGATGTGCGTCCTCGCCGCGAAGGCGCGCGGGACCCCCTCCATCCACTTCACGGACAACGACATCTGCGCCTACGTGGACGACCTGAAGGCCGAGGAGCTGTACCACCGACTCGAAGCGCAGGCGACGCACAACGTCGTCCCGAAGGCGTTCGAGACGTCGGTGCTGACCGAACGCGGCGCGGACCCCGACAGCGTCCACACCTACGACGGGTACAAGGAGGACGTGTACGTCGCCGCCTTCGAACCGGACCCGACGTTCCCCGAGCGACTGCCGTTCGACGGCGAGGAGTTCATCGTCGTCCGCCCGGAGGCCCTCACGGCGACGTACGTGGACGCCGACGGGAGCATCGTCCCCGACCTGCTCGCGGGCGCGGCCGAACGCGACATCAACGTCGTCTACCTCCCGCGCAACGACGGCGACGAGAAGTTCGCCGAGGGAGTCCCCTCCGAGAACGTGTACGTCCCCGACGAGGCCCTCGACGGCCTCGAACTCGCGTGGCACGCGCGGTGCATGCTCACCGGGTCCGGGACGATGGCGCGGGAGGCCGCCCGCATGGAGACGCCCGCAGTCTCCTTCTTCCCGAGCACGCGCATCTCGGTGGACCAAGCGCTCATCGACGAGGGCGAGATATTCCACTCTCGCGACGCCGAGGAGATTCTCGACTACGTCGAATCGCTCACCGACGACGACGCGGAACCCGACCTGACCCGCGCGAAACGCGTCCGCCGCGAGGTGGCCGACCTGACCGCTCGTCTCGTCAACGAGTCCGTCCAGTAACCGACTGCGGCGAATCGAGCTGTCACGTTTTTTCTGCGGACGCGGTGGGGTAGAAACCAACGCGTTCGAGACGCAGTTCACCACCCAATCGGCCCGGAAACGGGTCCAGTCGTCGTTTCGTGTTGGTAACTCCGGACACGGTGGTGCGCCGAAGTCTACCAAAGAGGGGGAGTCACGGGTCGAGTCGGCACGCCCGTTTTGCGCGACCGACGCACCCGGTCATCGACGCGCCGATTTTTTCGCTGCGCCGCCGATGGCGGCGCGGCCGCCGTCGCGCGGGGGGCGGCGGAGCACGGAGAGGAGGAGAGGGGAGGGGGTGTGGGGAGGGGAGAGGAGGAGAGGACGTTACGACCGAGTGAGGCGTCCGAGTAGACGCGACGGGAGCGACCCCGACGACCCCGACGCGGCGTCGGCCCGCCGCGTGGCGCGCGAGGGCAGGTCCGAGTCGGGCCCGACTACACCGGCCTCGACCATCGCTTCGAGGGGATTGTCGTCTACCTCCAACGGGAGGTCGACCCGCCCGCGGCGGCGCGAGGACTCCCACGTCGCGAAGATTAGCTCGTCCGCTGCGAGGGCGTCTCGCGCGTCGAGTTCCGACCTCTCGCCAGTCCGGATCGACTCGATTACGTCCTCGATAGCGCGGGCGGTGTAGGTCGGTTTGTCCAACCGCCCCGCGAGTCCCTCGGACGCCTTGCCGAGGAGGTAACGGAGAGCGAGGCGAGGCTTGCTCAGTTTCGGGCGGTAGCGGGCGTCCGAGCCGGTATCGACCGTCTTCCACTTCCCGCCGTCGCGGCGGTAGGAGACGGTGCCGTCCGCTCCGACTTCGATGACGCCGTCGGTGCCGACGAGTCGGAAGAGAGCGCCGACGAACTCCTCGCCGCGACCGGTCGACGCGATGCCGTAGACGCCGTTCTCGTAGCGCCACTGCGCGACCGCCTGATTCTCGTTGTGCGCGCCGAACAGCACGTTCTCCTCGGTGTAGTCTATCTGGCCGAGCACCCACTCGACCGGCGTCCCGTCGTTGTAGTAGTTCGCGAGGTCGAACGCGTGGGTGCCGTTGTCGTAGAGGTCCTCCTCACGGAACTCGATTCGCTTCAGGTCGCCGACTTTCCCCTTCTCTAAGAGTCGCTTCGGTTCGGTGTACGGACGGCCGAACCGGTGCTGGTGGTTGATGGTGAGAGAGACCCCCTCGGCGTCGCACACCTCGACCATGCGCCTCGCGTCCCCCCACGTCAAGGCCATCGGCTTCTCGCAGTGGATAGCCCGGACGACGCCGCTTCTGGCCGTACCGACGACGATGTCCGCGTGGTCCGCCGGCGGGACGCAGACGCTCACTACGTCCGGTTCCGCCTCCGAGAGCATCTCCTCGTAGTCCTCGTAGACGCGGTGGTCGGGCACGTCGTGTTCCTCGGCGAACGCCTCGGCGTTCTCGCGAACCAAATCGGCGCACGCGACGATTTCGCAGTCGTCGAGTCGGCGGTACCCCTCCGCGTGACGGTACGCCATGGCGAACCCGTCGCCGTCCGGTGCTCCCGTTCCGATGAATCCGATTCGGTAGGTCACGGCGACGGATACGGGCGGCGTCGCGTTCAGTATGGACGGTATAACGGGGTAGAGGCCGGAGAGAAAGCGGGTACCCCCGACTCCGATACGGCCCGTCGAAGGCCCGATGGGGCTTAATAACCGTATAACAATGCTTACATGAAAGAGTTCGCGGGTATGAAGCGCAGACTCCGTCCAGCGTTCCAACTGCACAGCGTCCGGGAGTTCTCGGACCCCCTCCCCGAGGTGATTCGCCGCGTCGGCGCGGCGGGGTTCGAGGGCGTCGAGTTCGCGGGCCGTTTTCGGGATGCCGACCCCGACGCCGTCGCCGACGCCCTAGACGAGACGGGCGTCGAACCTGTCGCCGTCCACGCCGAACTGTCGGCGATAGAGGCGGCGGTCGAGGGCGAGAACGACCTGCTCGACCGGTGCGAGACGGTGGGCTGTGACCGCCTCGTCGTCCCCCGCGTTCCGTCGTGGTACTTCTGCAGTCGGTGGAACGTCCGCGAACTCTCCTACCGACTCACCGACCTCTCTCACGAACTCGACGCTCGCGACGTCGACATCGGGTACCACAACGTCAGAAACGACCTCTGGCCGTTCCTCCCCGACCGGGTGACCGAGACCCTCGAACGGTCGCCGCTTCCGGCCGGACTCGCCACCTACGCCTCCCGCGGACTGGCGGAGTTCGGCCGCGACGACCGGAACCGCATCCCCGACGAAACCGGCTTCTGGAACCTCGTCGCCCGCACCGCGCCCGACGACCTGTTCTTCGAACTCGACGTGGGTGAGGTGTACGCCGCCGGATTCGACCCCGTCGCCGCGTTCGAGGTGGTCTCGGGGCGCGTCCCGACGATTCACCTCCGCGACGTGGCTCCGACGGGTCGGTTCGGCGCGTACGAGGACGTCGAACGCGGAACCGGCGTCGTGGACACCGGTCGCGTCCTCTCGGCGGCGCGGCGGGCGGGCGTCGAGTGGGTCGTCTACGAGAACGAACTGGACGCCGGCCCCGACGAGAAACTCGAAGACGGCGCTGCGCTCGTTCGGCAGTTCTTCGACGACGAGTCCGCGGCGTCTGCGTCCGAAGGCGGAGCGTCGCCGACGGTCGGTTCGACGCGGTAAGTTGGCCGGCCGAACCCGTCTCCGACGCCGGATATTCGGCCATCGGACGTTAATATCGTCATTACAATCTCTCTATCGTACCGTTGTTGGGTCGTACATGGAGTTCCAACACAGCCGAATCGACGATTCCCCGCCGTGCGGTCAGATGAGCTTCTGCCTCACGACCGACCTGACGGGGAACGGCCTTCCCGACGTCATCGTCGGTGCGCTCGGCGGTATCTATCCGTTTACGGTCCCCGTCATCGGCAAGGATCTCAACCTCCGGAAACTGCCGGGAACCCGCGAAGTGATAAAGCAGATGGAGACGAACGTCTTCTGGTACGAGAACCCCGGGTGGGAGCGACACGACGTGGCGAAAGCGCCCGACCTCTCGGTCGGCGGGTCTCTCGGCGACATCTCCGGCGACGGGACGATGGACCTCGTCGCCGGGCAGAACCTGAACGAACACGACCTCTACTGGTTCGAGCAACCCGACGACCCCCGCGAGGAGTGGACGCGCCGCCTCATCACCGACGACTTCGAGAAGTACCACGACACCGCCGTCGCGGACGTGGACGGCGACGGCGAGGACGAGGTGGTCGTCCTCTCCCAAGAGAGCGCGGTCGTCTTCTACTACGACATCCCCGAGGACCCCCGGCGCGAACCGTGGCCGGTCGAGAACCGCCACATGGTCGCCGAGGACCTCGACGTGGAGGGCGTCGAAGTCGCGGACGTGGACGGCGACGGGACGGTCGAGATTCTCGCCGGCCCCAACGTGTTCCACCGGAACGGCGACGGGACGTGGGACCGCGAGAGCATCGCCGAGGGGTGGCCGTGGACGCGCCTCGCCGTGGCGGACGTGGACGACGACGGCGAGGACGAGATTCTCGTCACCGAGGGCGACCTGCCGTATCAGGATCCCGACGACCGACGCGCCCGACTCGGCCTGTTCGACCCGCCGGAGTGGACGCCGACCATCCTGCACGACGACCTGTCGAACCCCCACAGCCTCCAGGTCGCCGACATCGACGACGACGGCGACTTGGAGATATACGTCGCCGAGATGGGCCTCGAAGAGGGACACACCCCGCGGCAGTTCGTCTTCCACCGGAACGACGACGGGAGCTTCGAACCGGAGGTCATCGAAGAGGGCGTCGCGACCCACGAGGCGAAAGTCGTGGACTTAGACGGCGACGGCCGCCTCGACATCGTGGGGAAGGGGTACTCCGAGCGCAACGTGGACGCGTGGTTCAACGTGGTCTGAAGATGGTCGCACGGACGCACGCTCACCCGCGGAACTCCGTCAGCGAGAGGTAAGATGGCGCCGGAGAGCGACCTCCTGCCGCGGACGACGCGACGACTCGAACGGGCGGGGTTCGAGGCGTTGGGTCGCGCGGACCGGCGTCTCGGGTTCTCGCATCTCTACCCCGACGAGGCGAACGGCGTGCTCATGTACCACGCAGTCGGGTCGCCCGAGAAGTACGGGAACGTCTCGGTCGGTCGGTTCCGCCGCGATTTGGAGTACCTGACGACGCACTTCGAGGTGTGCGACCTGCCCGCCGTCCTCGACGACGACGGCGGAAAGCGCGTCGCGTTGACGTTCGACGACGCGTACGACGACTTCTACGAGAACGTTCTCCCCCTCCTCCGACGGTACGGGGTTCCGGCCACCCTGTTCGTCCCGGTGGCGTTCGTCGGCGGCGGGCGGACCGACCTCGCGTACCGGTTCGGCCGGTCGCCCGCGGAGTTCGACCGCTACAACGACCCCGAGGCGCACCGCGACTACGGCGGCCCCGCGCCGGGCGTGATGTCGTGGGACCGACTCCGCGAGGTTGCGGCCGACGAACTGGTGACGGTCGGAAACCACACGCGGACGCACCCCGACCTCTCGCGTCTCTCCGCGCCGTCGGACCTCGAACCGGAAATCGTCGGCGCGCGCGACGAACTGGCGGAGCGACTCGGCGTCGATATCGACCGATTTTGCTTCCCCTACGGCCGGTACTCCGAGGAGGCGGCGGAACTCGTCGCCGAGACGCACGACGTGAGCGTCACCTCGCGGCGGGGCCTTCTCTTCGACCCGGCGTCGAACGACGGACACCTCCTGCCGCGCGTCCGGGCGCACGACCCCGAACACCGCGTCCGGTGGGACCTCTCGGCGGTGCGGTGGCGACTGGTCGAACGACTCGGTTAACCGGCGACTCCGTTCTCTGACCTGACGCAGGGCCCGGATAATTGACGGACGACGGAAGGGTACGTATTCGGCCGTGGGACATTAACCCAGATATAACGATACCGACGTAGAACGCCCAATTCGAACAATGGCTCAGTTACGGACAAGCGAGGGGATGTCACCGTGAGCGGCCGGCTTCGTTCGCTCATCGAGGGCCTCATCCCCAGCGGTGGGACGGCAGAGCGAGTCGTCAAGAGCGCGATCTGGGCGATGGGACAGAACGCGTTCGGACGCGTCCTTCAACTCGCGATGCTCACCATCGTCGCCCGCCTCGTCGGGCCGGCGGAGATAGGTCTCGTCGGTATCGCGCTTCTCACTCTCAGCGGCATCAAGAAGTTCACGAAGATAGGTATCAACGACGCGCTCGTACAGCAGGTCGAAGAGAACGTCGACGAGCATCTGAACACGGTCTGGATTCTCGAAATCGCCCGCGGGTTGCTCATCTTCTCCGTGCTGTTCGCGGGCGCTCCGTTGGCGGGGATAGTGTTCAACGAACCGCGGGCGACGGACCTCATCCGCGCCATCGGCGTGTCGCCGCTCCTTCTCGGGTTCCGCAACCCCGCGATGGTGTACTTCCAGAAGAACCTCGACTTCCACAAGCAGTTCGTCTACCGCGTCGGCGGCGACATCGCGCAGGCCGTCGTCGCAGTCGGGTACGCCCTCGTCTGGCCGAACGCGTGGGCTCTCGTCGTCGGCTACATCGCCGCGGACGTGGTCCGACTCGTCGCCTCGTACGGCCTCGACACGTTCCGGCCGCAACTCGACTTCAACTGGGACTCCGCGAAGGGTATCGTGGACTACGGCAAGTGGATAACCGGGTCGTCCATCCTCTTTTTCCTCTACAGCGAGGGCGACGACGCCTTCGTCGGCTGGCTTCTGGGACCGGCGGCGCTCGCGTTCTACCAGTACGGGTACCGGTTCTCGAACGCCCCGGCCTCGGAGTTAGGGAACGTCATCTCGTCGGTGATGTTCCCCGCGTTCTCGAAGGTGCAGGAGGACCGTGAGCTCCTGCAGACGGCGTTCCTGCGGACGATACGTGTCACCGCGTTCGTCGCGACGCCCGTCGCCTTCGGCATCGCCGTCGTCGCCTCCGACTTCGTGCTGACGTTCTTCGGACCCCAGTGGACGGACATGGTCGTTCCGATGCAGATTCTCTGCGGGTACGGCTTCCTGCGGGCGTTGGGGCAAGCGTTCGGGCCGGTGTGGAAGACGCTCGACCGCCCGGACCTCGTCACGAAGTTCTCGGCGATTCGCGTCGTCCTCATGGCGATACTCATCTGGCCCGCGACGGAGATGTACGGAATCGTCGGGACGGCGGCCGTCGTCACGGGGATATACGTCTTCCCGATGATGCCGCTCGACATCTACGCCACCGTGAACATGATCGACGTGGGGTACACCGAGATAGTGCGCGAGATGGTGTACCCGTTCGCCGCCAGCGCCGTCATGGCCGGAATCGTCTGGTACGTCGATTCGATGCTCTCGTTCGGTCCGACCGTCGAACTCGTCGTGAGCATCGCAGTCGGCGCGGCGGCCTACGGCGTCGCCGTGTTGCTCCTCGACCGGCAGTCCAGTTGGGGTATCACCGGTAACATCCGCGGCATCGTCACGAACGCCCGTCGCTGAGACGGCGCGCCGCCGGAACCGCCGACCGCCGCTTCTTTTCGCCGTCGTCGCGATGGACGGACGTCTCCCCGTCGAGAGCGAACGCCGCAGATAGCCGCGCTTCCGCGGGAGCGAAAGCGGTCGAAGGGAGGAGACGAGAGGCCTGACGCGTCGCGGCCGAACGGGGAAGGCGAAGAGCGCCGGGCAGAGCGACGAGAGTCCGCGAAGTTACGGGTGAAGGGAGGACGGCACGACGGCGGACGCCGGACGGAGAGAGGACGAAAGAGCGAACGGCGAAGGACGACGGACGAAGGAGCGAAGGACGGCGGGCGAGGGTGCGAAGGACAACGGACGCGAGTGCGAAGAGAGAACGCAGACGACGGAGCGGCGACGTTACTCGGAGTCGAAGTCGTCGCGCGCCTCGAAGCGTTCGCCCGCGTACTCGGTTTCGAGGGGTTCCGCGGCGCGGGCGTCCAACCGGCACCCGAGGACGAAGAGGACGGCGCCGCAGACGCCGGTGACGACGCCGCGGAGGAGACCCGAGGAGTCGCGACGGCGGACGCCGCGTTCGGCGGCCCGGAGGACCGACCCCGCGCCGAAACACGTGGCGACCACGCCGAGACAGTACGCGAGGACGGCCGGCACGTACCGGGCGTCGCGGGAACGGGCCGCGAGTCGCCGGAGGAAGTTCCGGAGGAGGAGTCCCGAGAGTCGGGGGACGAACTCGCGGTAGACGATACCGCTCTCCTCGTCGCCGTACACCGCCCGGTGCGGGACGTTGACGACGCGGAAATCGTGGAGGTTCAGCGTCGTCAGGAGGTCGTTGAGGAACCCGTACTCGTCGTACACGTCCTCGAGCGGAATCTCGCGGAGCGCATCGACGGAGATGGCCGTGTACCCGTTCTGGGAGTCCACGGTTCGCCAGTATCCGCTGGAGAGGTTCGTGAGCGACGTGAGCAGGTGGTTTCCGAACAGACGCCACCGACTCATCTCGCCGACGTTCTCCCGTCGGCTTATCCGATCGCCCTTCGCGTAGTCGGCGCGCCCCTCGACGATAGGGTCGAGAAAGCGGTGGAGTATCGAGGGGTCCATCTGCGCGTCGCCGTTCATCACCGCGACCACGTCCATCTCGTCCTCCATCGCGGCGCGGTAGCCGGTTTTGACGCTCGCACCGACGCCGCGGTTCGTCTCGTGGCGGAGGGGGACGACGAACTCGCCGTCGCGGTGTCCGCCGTCGGCGACCATCGCCTTCTCTTTGTCGGCGTTCAGTCGCCGCGCGGTTCGCCGAATCTCGTCCCACGTCCCGTCCGTCGAACCGTCGTCCACCGCGTACACTCGGTCGACGAACGACGGGGTGGTCTCGATGGTTCTACCGACGAATCCCTCCTCGTTGTATGCTGGTACGACGACTGCGATTCGGTTTCCGTTGTACATAGATGAGTATCTTCGATGGCCACCCTCCGTCGCGGCGCAACCGCGCATCGGGGGCGAACTGCCCGGCGGGGACGCCCCCTTCTCGGTCCGCGGCGCGCGGCCGTCGGTACGGCCTTCGACGTAACGTATCTACAAACGGACTTTGTTATAGACTGACTTTTTGGGGTAGGCGAAAACTTCGGCGCGCAGAACCGCGGCGACAGACGCGAGCGAATCAGATTCGAAGGCGAATCGATCTCGGTCGGGTCGCTCCCGTCAGGCCGCCGGCTCCGATTTTTTTCGGACGGCCGCACCTCGCGGTGAGCGTGGCGCGACTCGTTATGAACGTCGTAACGGACGCGTCGGCGGGGGGTCGAACGCACGACCGACCATCGGCTCGGCTCGAACCGGTGCGACCGCAGTACGCCGCGCAGAATCGTCACACCGCCGAGAGTCTCCGATGCGCTTATGTGTGTTCGAGAGTTGCACGTGCCATGGACGCAAAACCGAGCGACGACCTGTCGTCGGACCCCCTGACGGAAGGGAATCGCTCGTCCCCCTCGACGCGAGGGTCGGTGAAACCGCGACACGACGGGGGGAGCGACGAGGAAGGACCGATTCTCGTACCGATACGGAACGACGAATCGACGACGCAGGCGTTCACGTACGCGGTCGCACTCGCGGACGCGACGGGACGGGAACTCGTGTTTCTCGACCCCGTCCCCGTCACTACCCAACCGCTCGACGACTCGGAGCGGAAGTCGTGTCTGGCGGAGGAACGCGCCGCGCGGGCGCGGAGCGTCTCCGACGGGGCGGTCTCAGCGACCGGAATCGTCAGGACGGGGAACACCGTCGCCTCCGCAGTCGAACGCGCGGTGACGAGCGTGGGAGCGAGAACCGTCGTCGTGGAGGAATCGCCGGCCGACGGGGTGTTGTCCGGGCTTCGACCCTCGACTGGCGAGCGAATCGCGGCCGGCGTGGACGTGGACGTGGTGCGGCCGAACGGTCGGGGGACCCTCGACGACGTTCGATCGATTCTCGTCCCCGTCGCCGGCGGCCCCCACTCCGGCCTCGCGGTGGACGCCGCGAGAGCGTTGGCCGCCGCGACCGGCGCGTGGATAGACCTACTGTACGTCACCGCGGCCGACGCGGCGGAGGCGGACCGCGACGCCGGGCAGGCCGTCCTCTCGGAGGCGAGTTCGAGGCTCTCCTCGTTCGACCGGGTGGATACGTGGTCGCTGGAGGCGGAACCGAAGGCGGACGTGGCCGACGTTCTCGTCCAACAGGCGGGGTACTACGACGCCGTGGTCATGGGCGCGCCGACGAAGGGACGGCTACGTCGGTTCGTCTCCGGGTCAACCACCGAATCCGTCGCCGAGAGCGCAGAGGTTCCGGTGGTCGTCGTCTCCGACAGTACCGGTCGCTCGTGGGACGAGCGAACCGTCGCTTCGGACGCCGAAGACGACTGACGCGACGACCCGTCCGTCGGCACACCACCGTGTCCGCTGAACTCCGGGAGTCGGCGGGAGACGAAGAGCGGAGACGCCCCGTCGGCGGAGCCCGGAGTAACGTCAGATATCGAATAAATGAAATAGAGATATAGGGATTGGACGGGGGAGGAACACGATTCCGCTTCCTTCGAATGTCTACTCGTCCGGACAGAACAACGAAGGGGACGTGTCGCCCCGTCGGGAAAAATGCCTATTCGTCTGGGACGCGCGTTACCACGTGTGTACGCGCCATGACCGAGGACGACCGAACGCCGGACGACTCCGGACGCACGGACGGGTCGGGTCTCCCGGTCGCTCCCGACGGGGAGACGCCGACGTGGCGGGAACGCAAGGAGCGCAGCGACGGCCTCTCGCGACTTACCTACGAGTACTTCGAGCGGTCTCGCCGCGAAGACCAGGACCTCCGGCAGGAGTCCGACTACGTCGAACGCGACGTGTTGGGCTTTCCGACGTGGCCCCACGAGATAATTCGTAACCTCTCTATCGCGAGCTTCTTCGTCGGTATCATCCTGTTTCTCTCGGCCACGATGCCGCCGCACATCGGCAACCCGGCGAATCCGAGTTCCACGCCGGCGATCATCCTGCCGGACTGGTACCTCTACTGGTCGTTCGGCCTGTTGAAGCTGGGTCCGCTGAATCCCGATTTGGCCGTCCTCGGCGGGCAGAAGCTGACGGCCGACCGGACGTACGGAGTGCTCGCGAACGTCGTCGTCGTCGGCATCATCGCGATGGTGCCGTTCCTCAACAAGGGGAGCGCCCGACGCCCCGTCGAGCAACCGTTCTGGTCCGCCGTCGGCGTCGGCGGCGTCGTCTTCGCGTTCACCATCTCGATTCTGGCCATCAAGAACCTGATGCCGATGAACGTTGACCTGCTGTTCGACCTCACGTTCATCCTCCCCATCGTCGCGTTCTTCGTCACCTACGCGGTGCTGAAGACGATGCGCGAGGGGTACATGTACGG
>NZ_FNKQ01000007.1 GCF_900100875.1 Halopelagius longus
CCATGGAAGAGGCAGATGCAACGGTCGAAGCATCGACCATGGAAGAGGCAGATGCAACGGTCGAAGCATCGACCATGGAAGAGAAGTAGAACTCGACTGAATCGAAGAAGGGTTTAATTATCCCTTCTATTATTTTTCTCTGGCAATTCAAGCGACGGTCACAGAATTTTGCGATATCGGTAGATGACAGCTCGGCTACGAGCCCGCGAGTCACTCAAAGCATCCGCAGTTGACTACCCACTAGATTGCGACAAGGGAGATCTTCAGAGGCTACTCTCAAACGACTCCTGGAAGTTGTCTGGGCTTTCAGACACACCTCAGACCCAAGAGAATCTTTCAGCAAATGAGGCTGGTCTAAATTTTCCGCTTGAATCCACTCGTGAGCTAACACCGCTTAGTTACATCCACCTATTTAGCCTACCAGAAGTCCCTGAGGAAATTAGAAATATATCGCGAAGGCGTTAGACGACTCGTGATCAACTCGCAGAGTCGAACAAGTTCTATCGAGCAGGAGCCGTCGATATCGTCATTCCTAAAGACGACCTGTTTACCGGCAACCGAACAGGCACAGACTGTAGTCTCCACTTCCACCGACACACTCTCGTCTTAGTCAATAGCAGGATACCTTGGTAGAGATAGTTTTGAGATACTATAAGAGGAGGTTAGTTGATTATGCGTTCTCTGTGAGTGCGGATAGAGCAACGTCATCATCAACGAACAGTCTATTTGTATAATATAATAATTTAAATTAAATCTCAATTCACCCATATCCGTTACAATACTAATACTGTAAGATTAGGATTTTCTTCTCAAGGGGGAAAGATTCCAGAGTGAGTAGAAAATAGACCTGCGCTCATCTTTCTCCTTTAGACCATTCGTGGGTCCAGAGACATCATCCTCTACTATTCCATTCTCGTAGTCTCCCACAGTAACAGGTAGAACACCACTCAGTAATGTTAACGACCGCAACGACCGACTCACAGAACGGTTTCGTGCACCGAACTGCATCTATCCTGTTCCGCCTGCGGTATCGATATCGACCTGTAGTCTCTTGGAAACACGTTACTAGGAATTAGTTTGGCGTCTCAGACTTATTCCATGACACTCAGTAAGAGTGGATGGGGGCTTGTAGGCCTCCCCATTTTTTAATTGGCTGTAAATATGAGTCGCTAGAGGAGGCCTGATCCCGGTGGCTCATCTGCGTGAGTTATCTTCTCTCTGTGCCATCCCACAGTTCATAGACTGAATTGGGACTGCCTTAGGAAGATACACTCATCACTATAATGAGCGTTTGCGGCATTGATAGTATCGTAGGCTATAAAGTTTTGTTCGCGAGCGGCCTACAGCATCTCACGGATTTTCGACTCCGAGATGTTCTCATGCCATCGTGGCATTTGTGGCTTGTCTAGCTTTGTCTGCACGGCAGTTATACTTATTTCTTTGAGTGGCCGGATTTATCTTCACAGAGCGGGTCGAGTTCTTTGAGACTTAAGTTCCCTTATCGTCTTATAGGGGTATCTATTCGGCTACCTCGGATACATAACTGATCTCCCCTCGGACACTACCGTCTTTCAGACTCAAACCGACTGAGTTCTTCATTCTCCGTATCTGTGGATTTGCGACCACATGTGGATTCTGTATAGCGGTATGTGATATATTTGATTAGTATAGCACGGATATGCGCTGATTTCGGAGGATGGAGGTCTGTGTGTACTGTTTAAGTATTGTAGTGTTCCACTTTTCCTTAAAAGAATAAGGAAAAGTGGGTTGTGGTAGGGTAACGCTGTACCCTCATCGGACTCGATGCCATCCACGAAATCCCTGGGTTACAGCCCCCGAAACGCCCATCCTGTCACAAGAGGCCAACAGTGAACGTCGACGAGACGACCGAATTCACCGAGACTGTCGACCGCTACCTTCGCTCCAGCGGTGGCTTAAAGCAGTACCGCGAGACCGCCGAGACGGTCCTCAGACAGTTCGAGTCGTGGCTGCGGCGCCAAACCCTCAACGGCTGACAGTAGTTGTGTACGCGATACAGAGGATGAGTTCAGCACGACGATCTCGTTTATTTCATACCGGCCCTACTGAACCAGCGGTTACGTAGATATGCATATCTACCGAGCGCTAACTCCAAACGGTGGGAGTAGGAGGGCGAATCACCCACGTACAGATGAAGACTACATTTAACCGTGTTACCCAACTACCGTTTGCCAATGAGCCAACAGGGCGAACGCAGTGACCAACCGGGGACGCCGGATCTCGAAAGCGGCCTCGAGGCATTGCGTCAGAGTCCTGAGTTTCGCGGCCCGGCCGAATCCCTCGATGGCCACGACCACGCCAACGACCATTTTGCACTCATATATAAGAACCGAGACGAGCAGTTCGCGGCCGCCATCCCATTCATCCACCAAGGGCTTGAGCAGGGTAAGCGATGCCTGTACATCGGGGATGACAACTCGAAAGCAGAAGTACTGGAAGCGATGCGGGCCCGCGGCATTGACGTGGACGGTGCCCTTGACTCGGGTGCGCTCTCCGTCTACACGGAGGCGGACACGTACCGCAGGACCGGCACGTTCAATCAGGATGCGATACTGGAGTTCTGGGAGGACTCCCTAACGGAGGCAACAGACGAGGACGGCTACACGGGAATCAGGGCAGCCTCCGAGATGACGTGAGCGCTGGATGAGGATACGAGCCCCGATCAACTGGTTGAGTACGAAGTGGCCCTCAACTCTCTGTTCCAGAACGAGGACTACACCGTCATGTGTCAGTATAATCGCGAGCGGTTCCCACCAGAGGTGCTCGAAGACGTCATCGAGACCCACCCGCACCTCATCCACGACAACGTGGTCTCTCACAACGTCTACTACACCCCACCCGAGGAGTTCTTCGGTCCCGAGCAGCCAGCCGACAAGGTTGATCGGATGATGGGGAAGCTGCGCGAGCAGACCGAGCGCAAGGAACACGAGCAGGCCAAACAGAGATTGTACGAGATCGTGGCCGATTCCGACAGGCCATTCGACGACAAACTCCAAGCGGTACTTGAGCTTGGCTGCGAGCGGTTCGACCTCGAATACGGCGGGATCGCCCGCATCGATCCGACGGCCGATCTGTTCGAGGTGGAGACCATACTAGGGGACCACGACCACCTCGTCCCGGGCAAGCAGTATTCGCTCTCCGAAACCTACTGCCAATTGGTGGCGGACGACGGAGAAACCGCTGCCGTCACCGACCCTGTAAGCGAGGGGTTCGAGGGGAAGACCATCGTGGAACGACTCGGTCGGATCAGCCAGACGGCGAGAACAATTCTCCAGACGAGTCTCGTATAGAGCAACGGTTTGGTGGCAGTTCGGACGACACGAGACAATTTCTTGGCCTCAGAGACCAACTAGCTCCCGTGAGCCATCAATCCACGTCAGAGAGTGCGTCACAGGTGACTCTCTCGTTCTCACCCCCCGGACGACCGAACGGCAGAAGCACTCGATTCCCCGTCGTACCGTTCGTACCTCCGTCGAACGCGGTCGGGATCGGTGAGCGTCGGGGACGAGTGGGAGGAGTTCGTCAGCAGAGGTTGCGGGAGTACACGTGACGTTACTCTCCGCGTCCAGTCGACAGAGGGCGGTGAGGTGATCGGTGAAGAGACAGAGCTAGTCTTCGAACCGAGCCGCGATTGACTGAACTCGGGCGGACTGTCCTGTCGGGGCTTGTCCCGCTTCGCTGACGTGGATTCGTTCCTATCCGTGTCTACTGCCGCGACCCTCCGGTTTATTTTATTTCCACTACTATGGCTACGTATGCCTGCGACGCTCGAAATCGCGTGCGAGAACGACGACTGTGAACTCGACATGGCGGAACTCCACTACACGTACGATATGCCCGACGACGTCACGGTCGATAACTTCCAGTGTCCGTACTGCGGCCAGTCGGATTCGCTTCGGGAAATCGAGCTTTAACCCGAGAAAACCGTTCTTTGAACGTTCTTCCGGCCAGTCCATCTCTTCAGCGACCGTCGAGTTCGTCCTCGACCTCGTCGTAGTCGGGGAAGTCCGGCCACTGCGACGCGACCCATGCGTATCGAATCGTCTGTTCCTCGTCTACGAGGAAGACTGCAGGACGCGGCTCGCTGACGCCGGCCATCCCATCGAGGTCGTTGACGATACCGTACTCCTCGGCGACGCCGTTCTGCGGGTCGCTGAACAGCCGGTACCCCATCTCTCGTTCGTCGATGAACGTCTTGTGCTCGTACGGGGACGAGATCGAGAGTCCGACGATCGTGACGTCGTACTCGTCGTCCCAGGCGCGGTCGCGAAGTTCGTTCCAGATGTACGTCGCCGGGAAGTCTCCGTCCATCGTGTAGAACACGAGGAGGACCGGGCCGTCGGTAGTGAGGTCCGACAGGGCGACGTCCTCCCAGTACTCGTCGTTGACTAGTGGGCGGACGAAGTCCGGTGCTCGGGTCCCTTCCGTGGGGTGATCCGACTCGCCGAGTTCGACGACTTCGAAGTCGAGATCCATCGGTTACGCCCCCGTCCCGTAAGTTCTCTCGAGGTACTCGACAATGTTCGCCGATTCGGACATCGTCACACCCGTGTTTTCGTCGACGATCGCCGGGACCGTTCGCTTTCCGCTAATGCGTTTGACGACGTCGCGTTCGGAGTGCATCGCCTCGACGAAGCGCGAGCGGTAGTCGAGGCCGTACTCGTTGAGAACGCGAACGACGCGCTCACAGAACGGACAGGCCTGAAGTCGATACAGCGTGATCGACGGTTCGTCTGTGGATTCGGAATCACTCATGGTGACGTTGTCGTGTTATTGGATCGGTAGCGGGTAAATACTGGGCTGTCAGCAGTCTGCGTAGGGAGTCACGTTCCTTCGACGAGTCGTTCTAACTGCTATGGCGGGACCGAACCTCGCGCGGCGTACCCGTCGTAAGCGAACGTCGAGACACCGGTGACGCCGTGACGTTGCACTTCGGCAAACAGCTCTCGAAGGCGTCCACGGAGTTCGTCGTCTTCGATTGCAGCCCGAATTTCGTCGCCGTCGTGCCTAGATATTTACCGCGCAAATGCATGTATGTGAATCATGAGCGAGGAGGACACCTCGGAGCAGTACGATGTCGTCGTCGTCGGTGGCGGTCCTGCGGGGATGACAGCGGCGCTGTACAGTACGCGGCTAGGTCACCAAACCGCGGTCGTCAGTCGGGGCGGCGGTCGAGCGGCGATGATGCAGGAGGTCCACAACCTGCTGGGCGTTCGCGAAGAAACCAGCGGCGCAGAGTTTCTCGGTATCGGATAGGAACAACTTGAAGAGTACGGCTGCGACATCCACCGAGACATGGTCACATCGTGTTCCCGTGACGAGGACGGACCCATCCGACTGTCAGGTAACAGCGGCGACTACGAGGCGGAGAGAGTGATCCTCGCCACCGGATTCAACGACGTCCGCCCTGAGCCGCCGCTTCCGCGGACCGGTCGCGGTCTCCACTACTGTCTCCACTGCGACGCGTACATGTTCGTCGACGAGTCGGTCTACGTCATGGGTCACTCCGAGAGCGCCGCACACGTCGCGGGAATCATGCTCAACTTCACCGACGAAGTCGACTTACTGACCCGCGGTGACGACCCCGAATGGAGCGACGAGACGGCGGAGATGCTCGACAACCACCCCATCGACGTCATCCACGAGGACGTCACCGGCGTGCAGAACGGCGAGGACGGTTGGCTGAAAGCGCTTGAGTTCGGCGACGGAACCGTCCGAGAGTACAAAGGAGGATTTGCTATGTACGGCGCGGAGTACAACAACGGACTCGCCCGCGAACTCGGCTGTGAAACCAACGACGATGGGTCCATAAAAGTCGGTGACCACGGACAGACATCGGTCGAGAACGTCTACGCCGTCGGCGACTGCACGCCGGGCCACAACCAACTTCCCGTCGGGATGGGAGAGGGTGCCAAGGCCGACATCGACGTTCACTTCCAGTTGCGCGACTTCCCACGAGATATGAGCCTGCTCGAAGAACAGGGCCCGGTCCGCTCGAAGGAAGTTCCGGGAATACCGGACGAACTGCTCGAACAGGCGGTCGACTTCCACACGTACGACTAATTTCCGATTCGACGCCTCCCTCTGTGAGTCTCACTCAACACTCCGCTGCCATCGGTCGGGGACTAACCGGCGTCGGAGCAGATACGCGGTGACGACGACGAGGGAGACGACTCCAATAATCGAGTATAGTTCCACTTCGGTGAGCGTTCGTGCGGCCTCGCCGATGGCGAGGACGAGAGCGGCTTCGAGAAAGTACTTCCCCCCTCGACCGAGAAGTGATGTGAGAACGTACGACCGAAGGTCGAGCCCGAGTACTCCCGACGCGACCGACAACAGTTCGTATCCCTCGGGGATCGGTGCGAACGCTCTGACCGAGAGAGTCACCAGCCCGTACCGTTCGAAGTATCTCTCTGCGCGGATGGCCCGTTCGTCGTCGAACCGGGATTCGAGGAGCGGACGGCCGCCCTTACGACCGATTCCGTAGCCGACGAGACCAGCCGTGACGGAGCTGGCCGTGGCGATGGCCGCATAGACGAACGCGAGTTCCGGCTGAGCGACCGCCAACGGAATGAGAACGAGGTCAGGTGGGACGGGCAAGAGACAGAATTCGAGAAACGCAACGGCGAACAGTCCGGGAGTACCGAAAGAAACAAAGAACTCTCGCGAGAACGCGACTGGCGCGAGGATGTCACCCAGAGTCACGTCGAAAGGTGTGTACGGCGAATCACAAGTACCCTTGGGCGTCGGACCGCGGAACGAGACGGTGGCCTCCTCTTACGCCTAGAAACCGGGAATCCCACCTTGGGACTCCGGGCCGGACTTCGTCCGACCCTGCAGTTTCACGATTTGTGCGTTCCAGGCATCTCCTACGTGGTAGTATCGGTTTGGCTGTCCTCTGGAGCAGTCAAACGCCTTCATCCTCAGCCGTCAGAACGCTCAGAAACGGCTTTGAGCTTCTGTTTGTCAATTTCGTCGAGTAACCTAAACGCGTCGGTTACCCAAGTGAGGAGACACTCACGGTGGCGCCGTCGCATTTCGTTTGGGGAGACTGGAGAGTACAGGTAAACTTGCCCGCCTTCATTGAGCGATTTTTTCCGACATTCAATAACCCCGAGTTCCCTCATCTGGGTGAGTTGCCGACTTACGGTACTCCGATTATACTCTAGAGCAGTAGCGATCTCGTCGGTCGTTGCCTCTTCCTCCTCCACGAGATAGACACAGATATCCACTCCTGTTTGAGAAATACCGAATACTTGTGACAAGAGATCCATTAGTGTAGGTTCGTTAACTGCGCCCACCTCTACGGGTTCCATCTCCTCGCCGCAGCACTTCTGTGCTGCGTTGCCGAGGGCGACAAATTCGCACTGACGACAGGAATAGGCAGTAACTTGCGGATCGATATTCCCGGAGTTCACATTCAGTTCTCGAACGTAGAGATTATTATTATACTCTACCAGAAAGCATCTTATTGGTGTTAACGCTCCGTTATCCATTGGTGTATGAGTAGGCCGTTGCTGGGTAGCATACTGAAAACGGTTTAACCGTGACATGCTCTTGAGGAATTTACGACCGTCCTAACGGAGGCGGAAATGCGGCGTTAGCCCAACAACGATTCACTCGCACTAAATCGATCGGCGCTGACGGTTGGATTGTTGTACAAATGACTCAGCAAGATCAGACTCCCCCTGGAGAAGGCCCAGGCGAGTTCTTCAAACGTATCGGTACTAAGTTATCCCGGCGGTCGTTTATGGCTAATTCGGCAATTGTCGGAAGCGGAGTGCTCACCCTGTCAGCCTCTGGGACCGAGACTGCGGCTGCCACGGGCGGCGGAGACGATGGACATGGCAACGGCGGTCAGGTGACCCCGGGCGAGATCACCGACCTCGACGTCCTCCAGTTCGCTCTGACGCTCGAAAAGCTCGAATACACCTTTTACAGAGAGGGACTAGAGACGTTCGACCAGGAGGCCATCAATCAATCCGAGGCGGCGGAGCGAACTGGCGATTCCGCCGAATCGATTCGCGCCCGCCTCGAAAACATCCGCGACCACGAAGAGGCGCACGTCAACGTCCTCACCGCCGTCATCGAGGCGCTCGGCGGTACGCCGGTTTCGGGCCTCGAGTTCGAGTTCCCCTACGACACCTTCGACGAGTTCATCGCGCTGGCGGCCGTGTTCGAGCCGCTCGGCGTCGACGCCTACGCCGGCGCAGCACCGCTCATCGATACGAAACTGCTCGTCCCCACGGCGCTATCGATCCACAGCGTGGAGGCCAACCATGCGGCGTATCTCCGCGATCTCAACGGCGAGAACCCGGTTCCACAGGCGTTCAACAATCCGCAAACGATGGACTCGGTCGTCGCGCAGGCGAGTCAGTTCATCGTCGGTGTGGGAGACGATCAGCAGCTCTTTGCGGTGACCATCGAGAACGTCTCCGATTCTAACACGCTGAACACGTCGGAGGGAGCCCAACCGGTGCCGCTATCGCCGGGTGCGTACGCGGTGCACTCGGAGGGGAACCCCATCTTCACGCCTGGCGAACCAGCCTCGGAGGGTCTCGCACGCCTCGCCGAGGACGGGTTCCCGCTCCGCCTAGTCAACGAGATGGATATTTCGCTGTTGCAGGAGCTCGTCGGTGACGAAACCGTCTCCGAAAGGGGCTACTTCCTGTCGCTCGAGGGCGGACTACCGCCGCTGAACCCGGGCGAGTCGGCCACGTTCTATCTCACCGCGACCGAAGGCGAGGCCCTCTCGTTCGCGACGATGTTCGTCCCGTCCAACGACGCCTTCTTCTCCCCCGGCGAAGAGGGTATCAGTCTATTCAGCAACGGATCGCCGGTCAGCTGCGACGCCACCGACCAGCTCACACTCTGGGACGCAGGGACCGAGGAGAATCAGCCTCCTGGCATAGGGGAGGATACCAAACCGAATCAGCCACTGACGGCGATTAACGTCGGACCGGACGAGGATAGGCCAGTTCAACCTATCGAAGAGGTTGACGATGAGTTCGAGTATCCCGAGGTTTCCGATGTGATTAACGTCACTATCGAGCCACAGTAGGGTCGAGCAGATATCTCGACCCTCGTCGGCCGAGATTCGATCGAGTCTTCATAAACGGGGAGGCTATCCCCGAGAACACACCGTCCCACTCAAAGGAATCGCAACCCTCGCTCTGCTGGCTATCGTAGTCGTATTTAATACATCACCACTTGCCGTCGTCACCCCATCCCAGTTAGGACTCATCCTCGTTTGCGCTAACGGCGGTTCCATTCATCCCTTCAGCCGTACTTCTGCCCTACGTCGTGAGAGTCGCAACGATCTTACGAGGAACGACGCCAACGTCGTTGTTCACCGTTCCGATCACAAGAAGTCAGTCGTCCAAGCAGTAATAGAGCTATTTGACTCTCGCTTCAAGGTATCCTCTGCGGGATCAACTCACGAGAAGTGGGGAAGCACCTCCCGTTCGGCGAAGTCGATGAACTCGTTCTGATCCGGACCGAGGAGTTGGAGGTAGACGTGGTCGAATCCGGCATCCCGATACGACTCGATACGGTCAACGTACGGTTGCGGGTCGGGACCGGTAACGGTACTCTCCGCGACGTCCTCTTCGGAGTGTAGCCTGCTTGTCGATTTTAGAAATTCGAGGGGACGAACCGTGCAATCCTCGGCGATTCTCCCCGTTCACCGTCTCTATCGTCCGTTAGAGTACTGTGTCGGATTTTGAGAATATGTTATCACGGCCACGATTCTCGTTACAGATATATGTCTGTAACGGGAACGTTCGGAAGCGTATCGTTCGCTCGGTATGTGCGCAGATTACTACATCGGCGCGGTACCGTGTCGGTACATCTCTACCACCATCACCTCACGACGACGGATAGCGTCTGTACTACCGAACTGACGAAACTGCCGACGGCAACAGGAAGAAGAGAGGTCAGACCGAGGCCGACTACTGCGACGTCTCTGTGTGAGTTGGGGCAGTCGAGTTCGGATTCGATTCGTTCCCCGTTCCCGTCGAGGTGTTCGTCTCCGAGTCCCCCGCGGTCCTCACTGGTTGGTCAGTCTCCCCGGGGACGCCCCGCCCGTCGTAGAAACTTCCGCCCCACTGCCCGATCCAGACGTCTTGGTTGGCGAGGTACAGCGCCTGAGCGGTCGTGAACCGATCGTCAGTCACCTCCCACTCGTCGGCGTCGGCGAGGTACGTGACCTCTGTGTTGTAGACCGCGGCTTGACCGTACTTCCCACCCGCGTTCTGGGGGAGTGGAAGCACGTACCTCTCCTCCGGGTCAAGAGACGCCGGACGTTGGGCGCGCTGGAGTCTCCCGCGGTTAAACGTCTGGTTGAAATAGGTGGCGAAGAGGTCCTGAGCACCCTCTATATCGAGCACGGCGTCCGCCGCGTTCAGGCCGCCTGTAACGTCACCCGCGTCCCGTGCCGTGATGGTGTAGGTTTCGTCGTCGGTTCCCGTGGCGAACGTTCCGGCGTCCTCGTCCCAGAACTGTTCCATCATGCAGTTCAGGACGGCCCTCGCGGTGTTCTGGTGACTGACACCCTCGACCTGTGAAGCCCACAACAGACCCTGTCCGACGGCGCCCTGCGTGGCAGCCTGGTTCTCCGTACCGTTCTGGACCACGCCGTCGTCCGAGAGGTTGTCCTTGATTAGGCTGGCGAGCGCGTTCGCGTACTCGGCGGCCCGTTCGCGCAAGGTTTCGCTTCCGGCGTGGGTGCCGTACCATCCCATTCCACCGAGCATCACGCCGACATCCCGCGTGCTGCCCATCTCAACGACTTTCTCCGGCGGGAATGCGTTCATCGTGGTCTTCGCCATTCCGTCAAGGAGTTGTTGAAGCTTCTCCGAGGGGATGAGCGGCTTCGGATTGACGTACCCGTACCAACCGCCTTCGGCGAGACTTACCATGTCGGAGAGGAACCAGAGCATCGCCGCGTGCTGCATCGGTCGCGGTTCGGAGTCGACGACCTCCTTCTTCTTCGGGTTGTACCCCGACACGAGCAGTAGATTGTCGTCGTTCTTCGTGAGCGCGCCGTTACCGTCCGGCCCACCGTCGACCAGCGTGGCCTTGATGGAGATCTGCGCAATCGTAGTGAGCATCTGCGCGCGGAACTTCGCCGCCATGTTCTCCGGGAGGAGTCCGAAGTGGTTCTGGAAGTTCTTCGCCCACGTGACGCCCTTCAGGTGGGTCCAAGCGACCGACGACGGGCTGACGACGTGCGACATCTCCTCGCGGTTCCACGCCATGGTGTTCGCGTGAATGCGCTGTACGGTAGGCGCCTCGCCGTGACCGTCTCCGTGTTGGTGTTTCCTGGAGTCAACGGTGAACGGCGCCACCGGCTTCTGAGTGAAGTGCGGGTCACCCTCGGTGAACGGTGCCATGTTCAAATTCGGATTCTTGATCGGCGGTTTATCGACCTCCGAGTGCTTCAGTATGGCCCGAAGCCGTTTTTTGAACATCTTCTTCTGTTGTTCGTTGTGCGGGAACAACACGCCCACACCGCTCACCGCGATCGTCGTGTTCATGTTGTACAACGAGTACCAGTACGAATCCAGCGTTGCATCCTGCCACTCGTACGCGACATCCGGGGTCTCGGACTCCGCGCTCGTGAGACCGCTCATTCCCGCGACACCGCCCGCTGCTGCGGCGATCTTGAGGAAACTACGCCGCGATGCTCCGTCGACTGTACGTTCGGTCCTTGAGTTATCGTCTCGTTTCATATGCTGTAACCGTCCGTCTCGGTTGTGGTCGTGGACTCGTTCTCCGCTTCGGACATCGCGGTTTCCGTTTCGGTTTGCGTCTCTGTCTCCGTCCCGGTATCTTCCGTCTCTTCCTCTGTCACACCGACTATCTTGTACACTTTGCCCGTGTTCCCCGTCACGGCCGCCTTCTCCGTGGTAAGGACGTACAGATTACCCTCGTGATCGCGTCCGAACGACATGACGAATTCGCCGAGTTCGCCGTTTTCACGGCCCGCGATTTGGAGTTCCTCGATCGACCACATCTCATCGTCGTTCTCGGGCTCCGTCGCGGCGAACACGTCGCCAGCCGGCTCGGAGAACCCGCGGTTGCTCCAATTTCCGAAGACGTACTTTCCATCGAGCGGTGCCGTCGAGTCACCGACCTCCGTGGTCCCACCGGGGAGCGTTCCGTAGACGTAGCCGCCGATGACCGAGTTGCCGTCGATAACCGCCGTCGTCGTCTTGCGGTGACGGTACTCGATGATCGGGTTGAGCAGCGGTTCGCCTCCGCGGACGTCCTCGGGCGTCGAACTCGGACACTCGTCGGCCGGTTCGACCGGGTGCCCCGTACTAAAGCAGTGAGTTCCCTCTTTGACGTTCCAGCCGTAGTTCCCACCCTTCTCGACGATGTCAACCTCCTCGAAGAGATTCTGTCCGAGGTCGCCGACGAACAGGTCACCGTCGTTGAACGTCATCCGCCACGGGTTGCGCAGCCCCCACGCGTAGTATTCGTCACGACCCTCTTGGTCGATTAGGGGGTTGTCGTCGGGGATTGCGTACGCTCTGTCACCGTCCTCGTTGTCCACGTCGAT
Source organism: Halopelagius longus (assembly GCF_900100875.1). Lineage (NCBI taxonomy): Archaea > Methanobacteriati > Methanobacteriota > Halobacteria > Halobacteriales > Haloferacaceae > Halopelagius > Halopelagius longus. The sequence continues at coordinate 12,605 of NZ_FNKQ01000007.1, forward strand.
GCGGTGAATGCCGCCGAGCAAGTTCTGGACGACGTCCTGACCGTTTCCGCCTTCGTTCTCGTCGTACCAATCGGAGACGTGTCCGAGGCCGGTGTCCCCCGCGCCGCCGCCGTCGCCCATCGGAACGTAGAGGTAACCGTCGTCCGGCCCGAAGCCGATTTGGCCGGCGTTGTGGTTGAGTTGCGGCGACGGGAACGTCATGATGATGCGCTCCGAGTCGGGATCCCCTCGAGAGAGGTCCTCCGTCGCGCGGAACTCCGAAAGCACCTCCGTGTGGTCGTACTCGTGAGGGGTCCCCTCGAGGACCGGCGCGCTGTACCGAACGAAGAACCGCCGGTTCTGTTCGAAATCGGGGTGGAACGCCAACCCGAGAAGCCCGCGTTCGTCGTAACCGCCTAACTCCGGCGCACCGAGGTCCTCGGCGAAGAGTTTGTCGTCCACCGTGAGGAACGGTTCGTCGCGCAGGCCGTCCTCGTCGAGCACGTAAATCTGACCCGTCTGATCGAGAACGAACAGTCGGTCGTCCTCTTCGGGAGCGTATTCGAGCCCCAACGGGTGAGTGAGTCCGCCGGCGACCTGTTCGAGTTCGATCGTCGCGCCGGTCGGAATTTTGCGCTCGTCCTCACCAGCATCTGCCTCCGTCTCGCCGTTCCCCCCGACGTTATCGAACTGGCCGCGCATCGACCGGGGGTGAATCTCGCAGTAGTACTCTCCCATGTTCTCCGTCGCCTCGAACTGGACGGTCTGAACGGCACCCTGCTCCGGTTCCAGTTTGGTGCGGAGAACCTGGTATCCTTCGTCGTCCACGATGACGAGGTTGTGCGTCTTACCGTCGACGTTCACCCACGTGATGGTGTACGTCTCTCCGGCTTTCACCTCCAGCGTCGGATTGGTCACCCCCTCTATCGACGGGGGGGCTGCACCGATCCACCCCTCGACTTGGCCGTGGAGTTCAAACTGGTGGTTCTCTGCGGCGGCAACGTCTCCGAGACTGGCGAGACCACCGGCCACTACGGTCGATTTGAGAAACGTGCGGCGCGACGGATTCTCTAGCGGTAGTCGGTGGTCGGAACTTTCATCTGTCGTATTATCTTTCATGTTTTGGATTTCTCTTAATCAGCCGTAATCTTTTCTACGGCACGTATTGACCGGATACCCTCCGACCTATCTATCATCCATAACTATCATGACAATTCAACACAGGGCTATTCAATAAATGCAACGAGGATGTGCGACTGAGTCGCACAGAGCAGACAGGAGTTCAACTATACACACCGATGGAGGAACTCCTCGGTCGGGACTAGCCGGTTCGTCGACGCCGCTAACCGTCGAGTAGAGCGCAGAGAGCTATCCCTGCCTCCTATCCAATCGCGGCTACTGCCCCAGAAGGATTAGTGAACATACTCGGTCGTCGGGGAGAAGCGGCGGCGTTTTAACGTCCTTCCGACATCGTCCGGTAACTCGAAATATCGTACGCCGATCGATCGTCGATTCGGCATACGATCCTTCGTATTTACTACCCTCCCGATCTCCGTCGGTTAGTTGTCAGCGGTTGTCTCGGTTCCCGACTCCGTCTCGCTGCTGTGACCCTCGTCGTCGGTCATCGTCGTTTCCTGACTCGTCTCCTCCTGGTCGGGCGGCACGATTTTGAGGACCTTCCCCGTTTCGCCCTTCGGAAGCAGTTTATCGTTGACTAGCACGTACAGTTCGCCGTCGTGGTCACGACCGAACTGACGAACGTAGTAGTCGGGCATTCCGTCCTCGTTCTCGACTACGTTCATCTGTGCCATATCCCACAGTTCGTCGCGTGGGACCTCGTTCTTCTTGTTCTCTTTGTCGATTAGTGCGTCGCTTGGCATCTCGTCCTTACTGATCTCATCCTCCGACGGATTGATGAACTCGGACGGGACGTCCGGGTCGTCCGGGAAGTCAGGTTCTAAGTCCTCCAGCGTAACCTCTCCCTGTTGGCCGTCGGGTGGGGAAGCCGTGAGCAACCGCCCCTTCGACTGCTTCGGGTTCTTGAAGAACGCTCCATAGACGTACTTGTCTTGGAGTTCGGGGATAGCGTCGCCTTCGTAGCGGTGTCCCCCGATGACGACTTCGCCGACTTTTTCGCCTTTGTACTCGTGCGGGAACTCCACGATGGGATCGATCAGGGGTTCGACGCCGTCGCCGGTTTTCGAGGGTGCGTAATCCGGACACTTCTTCGGCGGTTTGTCGTGATTCTCCGCGTCGAAGCAGTGGGTCCCCTCTTTGATGTTCCAGCCGTAATTGCCACCCTTCAGGACGATGTTCACCTCCTCGAACAACGCCTCGCCGGCGTCCGCTTGGAACAGGTTCCCGTGCGAGTCGAACGAGATACCGAATGGGTTGCGAAAGCCCCACGCGTAGATTTCGTCGAGTCCGTCGGTGCCCACGAGCGGGTTGTCGTCCGGGATACCGTAGGGCTTGTCACCCTCCGTATCGTCCACGTCGAGACGGAGGATACTCCCGTAGATATTCTCGCTTACGTCTTGGCCGTTTCCGCCGCCGTTGAGGCCGAACCAGTCGTCGACGTGGCCGTAGAAGGTGTCGTTTTTGCCGCCGCCGTCGCCGATCGGGAAGTAGAGATAGTCGTCGGGACCGAACGCCATCGGCCCGGCGTTGTGGTTCATCTGCGGATGCGGCGTGTGGAGCAGCAGCCGTTCGCTCTCCGGGTCGGCACTATCCGTGTCCTCGTTCGCCTCGTACTCGGCAAGGACGGTGTAGTGGTCCCACCTATCGGGGAGTTCCTCGTCCGGCATGCCGCTGTAGTGCAGATAGAACTTCCTGTTCTCCTGGAAGTCGGGATGGAATTCGATGCCGAGGAGTCCTCGCTCGTCGTACTGGAGTCCGGGTTTCTCCGGAGGGAATTGGCCGTACATGTTCCCCAGTTCGACTATCCGATCTTTCACGCTGATGAACTCGTGAAGTTCACCGTCCTCGCAGTAGTACGCCTGCCCCGTCTGATCGGTGACGAACCACCGGTCGCGGTCCTCCTCGGCGACGGCGAAGGACGTTGGAGCGGTCAATCCGCCGGCAACCTCCTCCAAGCTGACATCGACGCCCTTCTCGAAGAAACCGGCCGCTGCATCGTCGTCACCGCTCGAACTCTCTGTCGCGGCAACTACGGATATCGGAAGCGCCGCGGACGCGCCAATCGCACCCGTCGCCTGTAGAAGTCTCCGTCGTGAGGGGTTCCCTCCGAGTCCGTCAGTACCGTCTTCGGACTGTTCGTTCTTCTCTGTCTCTACGTCCTTCTCGGACTGTGTCGTGGGTTCGTCAGTCATGGTTCAGTTATTTTTGCTATCTCTCGTATCTGACGCTAGTCGGCATTCGTTCGGATGATCCGCATTCTGACGGCAAGCCCGGTTTCTATCGAGCGGTAGACCCTCTGGTGCCTGTTTTGTCACCTCCTCAACACGGGGAATCTTTGCCCGAAGGTATAAAACTAGGGCAGTTGTGCAGAAACCTTAACTACTCCAATTAAGGAGAATGCCCCCTAAGCAGTCGGATATCCGGACTGAAACGACCGTATATTGACTGAGATAACGACGATAAGAAGAACCTGAGAGACAAGACAGTCGAAGATGTGTCACTTTGGCGAACTTTAGCACTCCGGTAGTGTAGAAATGACTGTAACTTCCCTTACAGGCGTATGTCTGTAATACCTCCTCGTGTAGACCGAATAGTTACCGTCTGAGCCCTAAGCTTTAAGCAACTATGTGTGAACAAATCACAGACACCTTATGGGAATTAAAACGAAGGCGAGGGAGATATTCACAAACGTCGTCTACTCTGCGGTGGCCGGAGGTACGAGTGTGAGTACGACGATGCTGTCGGAGCAACGGGAGGCGGTACGCCACCGATGGGCGAGTTGGCGTTTCCAATCGTCTTCGCGATTTCCGATGATTCGGCTTCCAGACGGCTACGAGATCGAAAAAGTGGCGGACGGACTCACGTATCCCACGTCTATCGTCTGGGACGACGAGGGCAACGCGTACGTGGCCGAAGCGGGCGGGGCGTTTCTCGACGAGGAGGACGCCTCGGCGCGAATTCTGCGCTTAGAAGGCGGAGAGGCGACAGAAGTCGTCAATCTGGACGACGAGATATATCCCGCCATCTCGGGGATGACCTGGCACGACGGTGCCTTCTACATCACCCACCGAGAGGATGACCTGTCCGGAGCGGTGTCGAAGGTGACGCCGGACGGGGAGCGCACACAGATACTCGGGGGCATCGTCGACGCCAAGTCGGACCATCAGCTCAACGACATCCGGGTGGGAAGAGACGGGAGGATGTACGCCTGCTCCGGCATCGCAGGCAACTCCGGCTTCATGGATCAGGTCATGATTCCGTTCGTGCAGAAGGCCCCGGACGGACACCCGACCGTCGCCGAGGATATCGTTCTCCGGGGCGTCAACATCGAACTCCCCGACTTCCGCGAGGGGGAGTCGGGAACCGTGCGAACGGGAGCGTTCGTCCCGTTCGGAACCGAAACGGAACCCGGTCAGGTGATCGAAGGACGCGATAAGTGCGGCGGCTCCATCCTCGCTTTCGACCCCGAGAACGCGGAGGACACGGTCGAACCCCACGTGTGGGGGCTACGCAACGCTGTCGGCATCGCGTGGAACCGACGAGGCGAGATGTTCGTCGCCGAAAACGGCTACGACAACGCTCCCGGGCGGCCCATTGTCGACAACTACGACGCCACGTATCGAGTACGAGAGGGTTCGTGGTACGGTTGGCCCGATTTCACGGCCAACATGGACCCCGTCACGAGTCCGAAGTACAAACCCACCTCCTCGGCGGTCGCGCCACCCTACATCGACGGCGAACGGCAGTCTCCGAAGCTGTCTTTCCTGATCGACCACGAGGCGAGCGGTCTAAAGCAGCCGGACAAATCGCTCGTCGCCGGCCTCCACGAGGTGAACTCGTCGCCGTCGAAGCCGGACGTCGCACCCAGGTCCTGGGGTGAGTACGCCGACCACCTGTTCGTCCCCGAGTACGGCGACCTCTCGTGGACCACGAACCCGCTCCGAGACAAACCAGCAGGGTGCAGAATTGCCGTCATCGACACGAAAGGCGACGGTAAACGAGTGCGGCCGTTCATCCAGAACGCAAAGCCGGGCCCGGCGTCGGTGCAGGGGCGCGCCGGGGAGGGACTCGAACGGCCGTACGACGTGAAGTTCGGTCCCGACGGTGCGATGTACATCGTGGACTTCGGCGTGCAACGGATCAACCGCAACCGGATCGCGCAGGGTCACCTTCCGGTCGAATGGGATCGAGAGACCGGCATGGTGTGGAAAGTTACCCCGACCGGCGCTACCAACCGGTGAGACCGTACCCATGCACTACCTACTATCCACGACATCGGAGAACCACCTGCCATGATATCGGGGAACGACGAAGACCTGGCGGCGCTTTTGCACGACATCATCGAGGAGTTTGGATGCACCTCGGGTACCCTCCACCGGGCGGAGGGGAACGAGCTGACTCTCGTCGCACACGAGGGCATCCCGGAACCCGTTCTCGCCAAGATCGAGACGGTTCCGATGGGGAAAGGGATGGCGGGGTTGGCGGCGGAGCGACGGGAACCAATACAGGTGTGCAACTTGCAGACGGACGACACCGGCGTTGCCGAACCCGGTGCGCGCGAGACGATGATGGAGGGTGCTATCGCCGCACCGATCATCGGATCAGACGACGCGCTTGAAGGAGTCATCGGAATCGCCAAACCGGAACCGTACGAGTTCACGTCCACGGAACGAGACCGATTACTGCGAGCAGGGACACGAATCGAGCAACGGCTGTGACCACCAAACGCGTTAGTGGCACTTCGAGAAGTAGACCGCATCAGGCACCCCAATCGTGTACGCTGAACAGCGCCCGTGAAAGATTGAAGCGGCTTCGGCTCGTACAGTTCTATCCTCCTATGACCGACCAAGAGCGACTGCAGACAGACGAAGAGTGGAGAGAGAAACTATCGGCCGAGGAGTATCGGATCCTCCGCGAGAGCGGCACCGAGCCGCGCTTCTCGTCGGACCTGTTAGATGTCGACGAGGACGGGGTGTATCGATGTGCCGGATGCGGTCAGGTACTGTTCGACGCCGAGACGAAGTACGGCGCCGACCACGCCTGGCCGAGCTTCTTCGACGCAGAGGAGGGAAGCATCGAGTTCCGCGAGGACCACAGTCACGGTATGACGCGAACCGAAGTCGCGTGTAGCAGGTGTGAGAGCCATCTCGGACACGTGTTCGACGACGGTCCCGAACCGACCGAGAAGCGGTACTGCATCAACGGTGTCGCGCTCGACTTCGAGACGGACGCTGAATGAGAAAGCACTGCCGCGCGGTCACGAACGATTTCCACCCATGAACCCCACTGCAACCACGATACGCGAGTACGATCAGAACGCACTAGATCGAGACGAGACCGAAACCGCAACGTTCGCACTCGGCTGTTTCTGGGGGCCAGAGGCGCAGTTCGGCGCGATGGACGGCATCGTCCGAACGCGAGTCGGCTACGCTGGCGGCACGAAACTGAATCCGACCTACCGCGAACTCGGAGATCAGACAGAAGCGTTCCGAGTCGATTACGATACCGACGACGTTTCGTACGCTGATCTCCTCGCCATCGTCTTCGATAGTCACGACCCGAACCATCAACCCCGAAAGCGACAGTACCAGAATATCGTATTTACTGACTCGCCGGAGCAGCGTGAGGCACTCGAAACGTACCTCGAAGCGAACGGGCTGGACGTCGATTCAATCGAGACTCGGATCGAATCCCTCACCCGGTTCTACCCCGCCGAGAGCTATCATCAGAAATACAACCTCAAAGCAAAACAGTCGCTGTTAAACCCATTCGAGGAGGCGGGCTACGATGACGAGGAACTCCAAGAGTCGCCCGCAGCGGCGAAATTGAACGGGTACGCCGGGGGACACGATATCCCCGAAGAACACGAGATCGGTGCGGTTTTGGACCGGAGTCCGTCATCTTAGATGCGAGTAGCGTCAACTGTAGAAGACAGATCAGTTACTGCTCGTGCCTTAGAACACTGCCCCCTAAAAAGCCGTAGTTTCGGTGCATCACTTCCCTTCTCTCAGTTCTTCCCCGTGTTCTGCACAGAGAATGTCGCCCGTCTCGGTATGAAAAAAGAACTCATCGCCGGGGGTGATCTGCTCTCCGTCTTCGGCGCATCCATCTGCGTGCTTCAGAAAGTACTTCCCTTCCTCGCCTCCGGTTTCTAATCGCCCCGCCTGTACGGCAAATCGGACGAGACCTTCCCCGATCTGAGTTCGGTCGGTCGTGTCCGCCGTCTCGAAGTGAATGACTGGCACAGGAATCACCTGCAATCACCTACTGCTGCCAGATGGATAAAATCTCACTCGCGTTACTTCGCCGCCTTACTGGACTTCGAGTGGACTCCTTCGGTCGTCTGGACGGCGGTGGACACCAGCAAGCAGTTTCACGGATCGCATCGGTATCTGGCGGTAGATTTATTGATTTCTCACGACGATCTGTACTATGTCAGATTTCGGAGAACTGACCGCTGAAGTGCGTGGCGATATCGCGAACAGATTGTCCGAAGCTAGAGATACGCCCGTGTCGGTAACTCACGTTGAAAGTTCGCTTACGGATAATCAGATCGTCCTTTCGATCGAAGGGAATCCTCGAGAACTATTCCCGGAGCTGGACGATGAACTGAATTACGCCGAACTGTCGATGGTGGAACTAAAAATGTCCGTCACACCATCCAAGGAATTTGTCGATTTCCAAGATGCGGAACTCCCGGAGTGCTAATTACGGTACGCGAGCGCATCGTAGAACCGTTTTTTGTACGAATAGCGGTTGTCAAACTCCGGCGAACTCTCGGTCGATTAACTTCTGGCGGCTGGAGGGTCCCAAAAGGTCGGCTCGCCGACTTCGAGACCGAGGGGGTGAGTCGCAACACGATAGACAGGAGTTCGAGGACCCCATCGAACGAGTCTTCCCAACCAAGTGAGCGCGATAGGTCCTTTGAGAAAGTCGGTAGAGACGCTCACCCGTCGGTGAGAAGCGACGGCTCTTCGAACGCCATCTCGACCTCGTCCAGAGTCCCGAGGAGGTCCGCTACCGTCGGAGCGACTGCGCGTGCGTCCACTTCGTCGTTTAAGACAAGTTCGGGTGCAGACGGTCCTCCGAGGGCGTACAGACCCCCGGCCGAGGGGTCGACTCTCCCGTGAGACCCACCGACTTTCGTGGGATCGAGCGACGCCAGTCCCGTCTCACCCACGAAGAGTTCACAGGGGTCGAACCCCGGTTTCGCGTGGATGTCCATCTCGGTCGCGTACCGAGGGGCCTCGTCTCGATCGTGCCACCAGTAGTACTGAAACCACGCGTCTCGTTCGGCAACGAGGACGACGTCGCCGGCGTTCGGGTGATCGATGTGGTGTTCGCGCTTACCGTCCGCACCCAGAACTCGCTCGACGCCGTCGAGTTCCGCTAACGCACTACGCGCTTTCTCCACGTGAGCGTCGTCGACGTACACGTGCGCTATCTGATGGTCGACCATCGCAAACGCCCGTGACCTCGCGAGGTCCACTTCTTGCCCCCCGCTTCCGTCGTCGGTCACCGAGAGCAGTCCCGCCGACCGGAGCGCGCGGTTCGGAAAGACCGGCGTCTCGACCGCATGGAAGCCGTATTCGCTCACGACGTTGACCACCGTCTCCTCCCACCGGTTGTCGGTCCGTAGTGCATCGAGGAACTCCCCGACTAGCTCATCGACCACCGCGAGTTCGGATTCGAGTTCGTCTCCCGGACCGTTCCGAAGTCCGGCGTAGTCGAGGTGAGGCACGTACACCCAGAGCATGTCGGGGTCGTACCGCTCTACTGCCTCTATGGCGGCGTTCAGTATCCACTCGCTGCTCTCCTCGTTGGCCATCGGTCCCCAGTAGTTGTGGAGAGGGAAGTGACCGTACTCCTCCTGCAGGTCGCCGTAGAAGTCGTCGGGGTTCGTCCAGCAGTTCATCTCGACGAGGTTGTCGTCCTCGTCTTCGATCGGCGACGGCGTCACGGCCACGTCTGCGGTCGTTCCGATGAGGTGTTGGAAGAAGAGGGCACCCGTCGTCAGTCCGGCGTCCTGAGCCGTCTCCCAGAGACGGTTTCGGTCGCCGCGGTCGCGTTCCCAGAAGGCGACTTCGTCTCGTTCGCGGTCGTACTGCCCGTTCGCGACGTCGCCGTGCTCCCTCGGCCCGCAGCCTTCGGCGAGGGTGGTCTGTACCGGGACGGTTACCGCAGGGAACGGCGGGCGTAGGGGCGCGACGGAGTCGAGGAGGCCGGCGAGATTAGGGGTCTTCTCCGTTCGGACGTGTTCGGGACGGAGACCGACGACGTCGAGAACGATCACCCGACCGGCACCGTCTGAGTGATCCACCGGTCTCACTCCCCCGTGTGACTGTTCGCGTACTCTCGGAGGCGGTCGAACTGTAGGGAGAGATCGTGCTCGTCGACCCCCAGCGGTTGTTTGAAGAACGAGGCGAGTTGCGGCTGGAGTCCGGATTCGCCTCGTTCGTCCGCGAACGCGACGAGTCGAACGAGGTCGAGTACGAGCGGTGCGGCGAGCGCCGAATCTGACCCCTCCCACGTGAACTGCATCTTCATCCGCGTCCCGAGGAACCCGTCGAACCTGATGTCGTCCCAAGCGGTCTTCCAGTCCGCTAGCGGCGGCGCGTAGTCGATACGGACGCGGTTGTGGAAGTCACCGTCGAGAATGCCTTCGAGAACGCCACCCTTGGTTTCGAGTTTCCCGGCCTCGTTCTCCTCGTCTTCGAGTACCTCGCCGTCCGCGTTCCCGAGAATGTTGTGCCCCTCCCACGAACGGACGCGCAGGTTTCGAGACGCGAACATCGGTGCGAGCGCCGACTTGACGAGCGTCTCACCCGTCTTCGCGTCGCGGCCCATGTGCGGGACTCCGTTTTTGTCCGCCAGTTCCACGAGGCCGCCGAGCGCACTCCCCGTACTGGGAGTGAAGTTGACGTAGGGACGTCCGTCGACGAGTGCGGCGTACGCGTACAGCGAACTTGCCGGAAGGTCGCTGTCGTCGTCTGCCATCGCCCCCTCGAACGCCGAGAGCGTGTCGTACCGCTCGGGATTCGAAAGCGGGGGTTCGCTCGAAGCGGCGTTTACGACGACGATTCTGTCGAGGTCGTTCTCTCGCGCGAACGAGCGGTAGTCGGAGCGAATCTGCTCGACGACGTCCTCGACCGACGGCTCTCTCAACGTCTCGTCCGCGAGGTCGGTGACGGCGTTTCCACAGTTGACCGCCGTACCGACTTCGATGCGCTCGTCGACCGCTTCGAGGTCTTCGCGGACTGCGTCCACGGTCTCTCTCGATGGTATGCCGTTCTCGGACAGCGTACGCGCCGTTTCGAGGACGGACGTCCGTCGAATGTCGTGGCCGCCGAAGATCAACCGTTCGACGGAGGGGAGATCTAACCGTGAGCAGGGCTCTCGTGCCGTCACCATCCCCGTCGTATCGGCTTCGCCGTGAGCAATCGCGCGCGCACCGACGATAGCCGTCGTCGCCACGTTACCGCGAGCGCCGACGATCCAGACGCCGGTCTTACTCATACTGTACCCGGAGAGTCACACTGATCGGTTGTACTGCGTTCATCGCACACTATCCGTCTGTACGGAAACTCTAATCAACCCTCGGAAGGATCACCATCCGTGATTGTACTTCTAGTCCCTACGAACGGACAATTAAAAAACACATTCGTACCGAGGGCCAATTACACCTAAACGTCTCTCTTCCGCATATTATCGCCATGCGCGTCATTGACCCTCACATGCACATGGTTTCTCGCTCGACGGACGACTACGAGCGGGCACGAAGTGCAGGAATCGAGTGCTGTATCGAACCAGCGTTCTGGAGCGGGACCGACAAACGGCATGCGGGGTCGTTCTTCGACTACTTCGAGCAGATCATCGAACACGAGACCGAAAGGGCGGAACGAGTCGCCGGCATCGACCACTACGTTACGATAGCCCTCGAACCGAAGGAGGCGAACTACCCGGAGATAGCAGAGGAGATTATGGAGAGAATCCCCGAGTACCTCAACCGGGACCCGGTAGTCGGCGTCGGAGAGATAGGCCTCGACCAAGATACGCCGGAGGAACGAGACGCCTTCCGTCGGCAGCTTCGAATGGCCGAAGAACGGGAGCTTCCGGTCATCGTCCACACGCCTCACACGAACAAACCGGAAGGCACGGAGACGATCGTCGATATGATCGAAGACGAGGACGTCACCCAAGAGCGGATAATCATCGACCACAACACCGAGAACACCATCGATACGTCGATACAGACGGACTGTTGGGTCGGCTTCACGCTGTACCCCGGAAAGATCGAGGACGACGCCGCCATCGACCTCCTCGAAGAGTACGGCACGGAGAAGATGATTCTCAACAGCGCGGCGGACTGGGATCCGTCGGATCCGCTCGCCGTACCGAAGGCCCGCGACAAGATGCTCGACAGGGGGTGGGACCGTGAGGAGGTCCGGAAGGTTGTCTTCGAGAACCCCTACGAGTTCTTCGACCAATCGCCCAACTTCGATTACGAACCCTGAGTACTACTTCGACCATGCAATTCGGATTCTCAACCAACGCGTTCCGAAAGTACGGCCTCACCGAATCCATCGAAGTCCTCGCCGACGCGGGCTACGACGGTGTCGAGATACTGCTAGATCAGCCGCACCTGTATCCACCAGAGGCCGACGAGGAGGAAGTCGAAGAGGTCGTACAGACGCTCGACGACCGTGAGATCGCAATCAGCAACTGCAACGCGTTCATGCTGACGGCCATCGAGGACTTTCACCACCCCTCGTTCGTCGAACCGGACGAGGACTACCGCCGTCGGCGCGTCAAGTTCACCCTCGCCGCACTCGATACCGCCGCGGCGCTGGGGGCCGAACACATCTCCATCGAACCCGGCGGTCCCGTCCCCCATGACCACTCCCGCGAGTGGGCCACGGACACGTTCGTCAAGGGACTGACCGAGGTGTCGACCAAGGCCGAGGAGGTCGGCGTGGACGTGTTGGTCGAACCCGAGCCCGATCTGCTCATCGAGACGTCTGACGAGTTCCTCGAACTCATGGACCGCATCGACTCCCCGCGGATCGGATGTAACTTTGACGCAGGCCACTTCTTCTGCGTTGGCGAGGACCCGACTGCGCTGGTCGAAAAGTTGGCGGACTACACGAAACACTACCACCTCGAAGACATCCCCGCTGACCGGACCCACGAGCACACGCAGCTGGGCGAAGGAGATATGGATATCGATGGATTCCTCTCGACGCTCGAAGACGTTGGCTACGACGGGTTCGTGACCGTCGAACTGTATCCGTACGAGGAAACCGCCGCGGAGACGGCTCGAGACGCGATGGAGTACCTCGACGAGCACGGGTGGACGTGAGGGTGGCGCTCGGGCGGCCCGGTCTCAGGCGAACGCTCTCGGGATATGCGGCGCTCGTACGCGTACCGAATCTATTCACTGCGCCGCCGGACGTATTAGCGGGTATCGCCCTCGCAACTGCGGTCGGTACTTCTGTTTTGGTGACCGAGGCCCTCGGTGCAGCCGTCGCATCGGTACTCCTCTATGCGGGCGGGACGACCCTGAACGACTACTTCGACGCCGAAGTGGACGCCGAGGAGCGCCCTGAACGTCCCATCCCTTCGGGCCGTGTCTCGCGAACTACCGCACTTGCGTTGGGAACTGCGTTGCTCGTGAGCGGCGTCGCCGTGGCTTTCGTCGCTGCGGGGCTCTCTGCAGGGTTCGTGGCTGCACTCGTCGCCCTCGTCGTCGTGTTGTACGATGGCCCGCTCAAAGGTGGACCCGCGGGGTTCCTTGCGATGGGTACGGCTCGCGGACTCAACGTCACCCTCGGATTCGCCAGTACGTCCGCCATCGACCTCTATGCGGCGCCGTCCGTCACCGTCCCGCCGTGGCTGTTTGTGGTCCCGCCCACCGTCACTCTCTACGTGGCAGCGTTCACGTATATGGCGGCACGAGAAGCGACCGGTGCGGACAGACGAGCCGTCGTCGTCGCCGCGATGGGTGCAGCGATGGTCACGCCGGTTCCGCCCGTCGTCGTACTGAGTGTCGATACGGAACTCATCCTGGTCGGCGTCTCGACGTTACTTGCGGGAGCCTTCATCACATGGACTGGCCGGGCGTTACAGAGGGCGTATCGCAATCCGAGCCCCGAAGTCGTCGGTCCGGCAATCGGGACTTGTGTCCTCGCACTTATCGTGTTAGACGCCGCGTTTGCCGCGGGGGAGGGTCTCGGTTGGGCGCTCGGTACGCTCTCGTTTTTAATTCCCGCCGCTGGACTGACCCGTGCGTTCGACATATCATAACTCTATCAATTTTTAACTTATTTACGAACGGCTGTCGTGTCTCTCCACATGGTGCAATTAGCGTTCTCGACGAATGCGTTCACACGGTACTCGCTCCCCGAGGCGATACGTCGGATCGCCGACCATGGGTACGCCGGCGTCGAGCTTTTGGGAGATACGCCTCACGCGTACTTTCCGGAGTTCGACGACGACGAGCGAACGGCCGTGTTGGACGCCCTCGACGAAACTGGTCTCGAAGTGTCGAACGTCAACGCGAACACCGCGATGGGGTATTATGACGACGCACCGCCGTCGTCGTTCTTCGACCCGAGTATCGTCACGGCTAACGACGGAGAGCGTGAGTGGCGCGTTGAGTACACGAAACGTGCGATAGACCTCGCAGAAGTGACCGATGCGCCCGCAGTTTGCGTCGCGACGGGCCGTCCGCTTCCCGGTAATCCGCCAGACCGAGCGTACGACTATCTCCGAGACTCCTTACACGAGATTCTCGATTACGCCGAACCGCGCGGCGTTGAGGTGGGAATCGAGTTCGAACCCGAACTCCTTGTGGAGTGTACCGACGAAGTACTCGAACTCATCGACGATATCGGCCGCGACTCGTTGGGGATTAATCTCGACATCGGTCACGCTGCCGTGTACGGGGAGGACCTCACGGAGACGATTCACCGCAGTGAGGGACACATCACCGGCGTCCACCTAGAGGACATCGAGGGAGGGCGGCGAGGAAAGCACTATCATCTCATCCCCGAAGAAGGTGACTTGGATTTCGGGGCAGTTTTCGACGCATTCGACGATATCGCCTACGAGGGGTTCGCGACCCTCGAACTGTACACCTACCCCGATAAACCGGACGAGGCCGCGAAGGAGGCTTACGAGGCGCTCTCGGGACATGTCTGATCAAGTCAGACGAAACGTCCCGGACTCCGTTCGAATTCCTCCTTGTGCTCGTCTGAGCAGAACCGGTACCGCCTGTTTTCGTGCTGCATGCTGCTGTCCTCGGCCTCGTGCGTTTCCCCTCCACACACCGTACAAATGTCTTCATTCATCGGTACAGAAACGTGTGGCACGGCGGAGAAAAAGGATGGTGGCTGATCATCTGTCACGATTCTGAAGAAGTTCGTGGAGGTGACGATGCACGAGATAGCTGGAGCGATCTGTTGATACACCCGACGAGCGTAATGATGAACGCTTCGCTCAGGAAGCGACGACAGGTGGTGGGCGAGTCGACATAGAGAGCGACCGCTCGGACGATTCATGTGACGACCTCACACCGGCGAGGACGATACCCTCTCGGACGAGGTAGATACGGCGACCACGGCGGTCGTGCGTTCTCCTCACGTCACCGGGGTAGCTTTCTACCGTACACGATAGAGTTACTACGCATGACAGAACCGTTCGTAGTCGTCGGTGGTGACGCCGCGGGACTGAGTGCGGCGAGTAAATTACGGAGGGAGGCCCCCGAAAGAGACGTCGTCGTCTTCGAGAAGGGCCGATGGGTGTCGTACGCACACTGCGGCACACCGTACTTCGTCAAAGGAGCGGTGGACGATTTGACAGATCTCCTATCACTGTCTCCCGAGGATGTCGAAGACCGCGGCATCGAACTCAGGCGAGAAGCGGAGGTAACGGCGGTAAATACGGACAAACGACTCGTGACCGTCGTTGACGCGGATGGGACGGCGTACGAACAACCGTACGCAGAACTCCTCGTTGCGACCGGGGGGAGAGCCACCTCCGCGCCCATCCCTGGGATAGATCTCGATGGAGTGTTCACGATGCACGGTCTCGACTCCGCAGCGACGGTCCGTGCGTACCTTTCGACCCCCGAGACGTTCACCGTCGATTCCCTAGGTGGCGGGGAGTTCGTCCACGAGGAGGCCGTCTCACGGTACGGTGCGATGGAGCCTCCGGAGGTGATGACCATCGTCGGCGGTGGATACGTCGGTGTCGAGATGGCCGAGGCGTTCTCTGCATGGGACCTCGACGTCCACTTGTTCCAGCGCGGCGACCACCCCCTCACGCCGTTCGGTGAGGCCGTGGGAGAGCGCGTCGCGTCGCACCTCCAAGACTACGGCGTGACGCTCCACCTTGGCGAGGAGGTCGAGGAACTCCGAGGGAAAGAAGGGCACGTCTCCTCGGTCGTCTGTTACGACGGGAGCGAACTCGAAACCGACGGCGTCCTCGTCGGCATCGGTATTCGCCCGAACGTCGAACTCTTAGAGGGTACCGAGGTCGAACTCGGAGACAGCGGAGCGATAGCAGTCGACGAGTACGGCCGCACGTCGGTCGATGGCATCTACGCCGCGGGCGACTGCGCGGAGATGCCGCACGCGGTCACGGGCGACCCGGCGTGGATTCCACTCGGCCTCACTGCGAATCGGGCCGGTCGCGCAATCGGGAAGACGATAGCTGGGGATCCGACGCCGGTCGGGAGCGTCGCTGGGACCGCCGTCGTCAAAGCGTTCGATCTCGAATGCGGCCGGACTGGAATCATCGACTGTGACGCCGCACGAGACGTGGGATTCGACCCGGTCGCGGAGACGATAACCGCCGGTTCTCGGTCGGGATACTACCCCGGCAACGAAGAGACGACGGTCACGCTCGTCGCGGACCGCGACAGCGGAAGACTGCTAGGAGGGAGTATTGTTGGCGAAGACCGCGCGGCCGTTAGAATCGATACCGTCGCGACGGCTCTCGAGGCTGCCCTGGCTGTCGAGGAGGTCGAGCAGCTCGACCTGGCGTACGCACCGCCATTCAGCCCCGTTTGGGACCCGGTACTCGTCGCGGCAAAGGTGCTCGGCGAGTCGCTGTCCGCCTGAAGTTACAGTCTACCTGCCGTACTCTCCCTCAGAGTTCGACGTCCGTCGCAGAGTCGACGTCGAACTGGACTACTTTCGGTTCTCCGGTCAAGAGGTCGGGCAGCACTGATTCGAATTCTCGGAAGTGGTCCGTCTCCGCGTGCGCTTCGAACGCCTCCTCGTTCTCGTACCGTTCGACGAATCGGAGCACGTTCGGGTCGTCGATGTCGGTCGTAACCCGGTACTCGACGATACCGTCCTCGTCTCTGGAGTGCTCCGCTAGCTTTCGAGCTAATTCGAGAGCTTGCTCGCGGTTGTCTGGATCAATCGGGAACGTCGCGTGAACTACGATCATCTCGGCTATATCTCGACCGCTACTGACAAAAGCCCATCTCCGTCGTGCATCTTCCGCGCAGAAACGGATTACTGTTTCAGCGACCTCTGACGGGTCGGAGCACGCCAAATGAGACGACGAAGGCGCTGACCAGCACGAATACTTGCTTGGGGAGTCCGACTACCTGAAACACGGATATCGTCTCACTAAGGGTACCAGTAGTCCTCCCACGACCCACGCGAACGGAGGCGCTACTCCCGACAGGAAATATTAGAATACGTTTGTCGATTCCGTCTCCGAATCAATCACGTAGAGGTATCCATTCAGTTATCCACGATCGAACAGTTCGCCAGCTATGGCAGGTAATAACGATGCACAAGCGCGGTACCTTTACATTGTTATGCTTGTTCGCCTCGGCTTCTCGAACAGTACCGTCCGACAAAGGTTGAAAAGACGGTGACGGTCTACTTCACGTCGATTCGGAAGAGGACAGATACCGACGGTAAATTCACTCGGTTGGGTGAGCCGAACGAGCGACCGACGCGACGGTAGTCAGTCCGACCGACGCCCCGTCCGTCTCGAACTTAGGTCCACCAGAGGCTGTTTCGCGGTAGTGTGATCGCCACGCACGAGAGCGAAGTACTTGGGGAACTGCACGGAAGAGTAAGTATCGATGGTCGACAACGCTCCGGACGAACTTCGAGAGATGCCGCCGAGTGCGAAACTCGTCTTCGTCACGCTCCACTACGAGGGCCCACTCACACAGGGCCAGATAGCCGACGAGTCGCTTCTCCCCACTCGAACGGTTCGATACGCGCTCGAGACGTTGCGCGAGGAAGACTTAGTCGAACGCCGGTTCTACATCCAAGACGCGCGGAAGCGCCTCTACGCTCTCACCGAGCGAGACGAACAGTCCGAGTCCGCCGAGAGGCGACGAGTAATGCCCTGATCTTCGACTTCGAATAGAATACCGAAATGGTAGGTGGTCAGTGGTGACAGTAAGTCAGACATCTGCGTCGTGTTTGAGGAGAGAGTGAAAGCTCGGTTACCCAGTTACTCTCGCTTCACCGACGGCATCGCTTTCGACAGAGAGAAGACGGGTGATGAGTCGAGCCTCAGCCGTCGAACGCGTCCCGGTCGTGATCGTCCTGCCACGCGAAGGCGACCGAACGCCGTACAAACGCACGCTTACGCTGTGCATCTTCCTTTCTTGGTGCGTCCTCGTCTCCGTCGACTGACGCCCTCTCGGTCCGTGAAAAAGACTGAGACGCGGCGACCTTAGAACGTGATGACTTCGTAGCCGTCTTCGACGAGCGATTTGACGCTCGGGTGGCCGTCGTTCTCGTCTATCTGGACGACGCCCGCATCTTGGACCGCGTCGTTCACGCCGAAGGCGTTGGAACAGTACTTGCACGCGGATGCCTCGTCACGAACCGACTGATAGAGTTCGTGGTAGTCGCTATCCTCATCTTCGAGTTCGGGGATCCACTGCGTTCCTGCGCCGTCGAAGATGAGTTCGACTTCGTCGCCGTCGCCGTCTGCGAACTCCTTCGCCGTCTCGAGACCGTTCACGAGTCGGCCGAGGTTACTGTGTCCGTCGGTACCTGCGAGGATGATGACTGCTGCTTTCGTCATTACGCACTCACATAGGGAGCATAGCCCTAAATAGGACCCGTGGAAGTGTGTCCGCGGCGCATACCCAACGGTTCGGCGGTGTGATGTCCTCTCGGTGTGGAATCCGTTGACAGAAAATCGCCTGAAAGCGGGGCAGGGGCGTTAGTGAGAATGGGAGTGAGAGTGACCGCCGTCGCCGCGGGTGAACTGCCCCGAGAACGCACGCTGGACGACCTCCGAGAGGGCTGGATGGATGTGCACCGACTGTCTGATGTCCTGAACGGTACCTGACCCCGCCTTCATCGCGACGACCACCTCTTCGACGAGGTTCGACGCCTCCGGGCCGATTATGTGACAGCCGAGTATCTGCCCGTCCAAGTCGATGATGGCCTTCACGAATCCATCTGCTTTCATCGCACTTCCGCGCGCCGTCTGGTCGTACTGATAGATACGGGTCGCGTACTCCGCGTCCGCCGCGCGGAGGTCCTCCTCCCGCGCGCCGACGCCGGCCACCTCGGGCGAGGCGAACACGGCGAACGGCATCGCGGTGTAATCGACCGGTTGGAGCTCGTCGCCGAAGATGTTGCGCGCGACGGCGGCGGCTTCGTGGTTCGCGCTGTGTTTCAACAGGTACTCCCCGACGATGTCGCCGAGGGCCCACACGCCCTCGGCGGTGGTCCGGAGGTACTCGTCCGTCTCGACGAATCCCCTCTCGTCGGTCTCTATCCCCGCCTCGTCGACGTCGAGCGTGTCGGTGTTCGGCCGCCGTCCGGCCGCGACGAGTAGCGAGTCCCCGGTCACGGTCACGGGTTCGAGATCAGCGTCCGGGTCCTCGTCGCCGTACGCGAACGGACGCGCCTCGACCGTCACGCCGTCGTCGGTTTCCGAGACTGCGGTCGCCTCGTAACCCGTGTGTAGCGTGAACCGGTCGGCGTACCGTTCGGTAAACTCCGCCGCGACGTCCTCGTCAGCCGCCGGAAGCAGACTCGGTCGCCGCCCGATTATGGTCACATCGCTTCCGAACGTCCCGAAGAAGTGCCCGAGTTCGGCGGCGATGTACCCGCCGCCGACGATGACGAGGTGCTCCGGCGGCGCCTCCAACTGGAGCGCTTCGGTGCTCGTCAGGTAGTCCACGCCCTCGATACCGTCGATGTCGGGAAGTGTCGGACGGGTCCCGGCGGCGACGAGGACCGTCTCCGCGCGGAGACGCGCCCCGTCGTCCTCCCCACCACTCACTTCGACGGTTCGTTCGTCAACGAACTTCGCCTCGCCCTCGAACAACTCGTGCTGCGACGAGGATCGGAGTCCACGACGAATCGACTCGGAGTCCTCCTCGACGTCGTCGTTGACTTCCCGAACGATGTCCGAGAACGCGACGTCCGTCACGTCCGCGTCGATGTGGAACTCGCCGGCGCGCTCTATCGTTTCGAGAACGTCCGCGTGGTACAGCAGCATCTTCGAGGGGATGCAGCCCCGGTTGAGACACGTTCCGCCGAGCGCGCCTCGTTCGACGACGGCGACGGACTGTCCCTGATTCGCGGCCGCGTTCGCCACGTCGAGACCGGACCCGGACCCGATGACCAAGAAATCGAATTCCTCCATGCCCATCGTGGTCACTCGAACGTAATAAACGACTGCCGCTTTCGACAGTCGATGCACGACCGCTCGGACTCCGGCGAAGCGGCCCTTCGGTACGGCGACGCGTTCGGAACGAGACGAACGACGGTTCGATCCGTATTCGGTTAGATTCGTAGTGGAGGAGTCGGATACCGACGCATCACCGAGAGGCGTTGTTGTTGGAAGCCCTCTTGTGCTGGGGCGTCGATGACGGTCCCATCGATGGTGTACCGGAACCCGTCGCAGGGACAGTTCCAACTCTCTCGCCGGCACCGCTCCACTTCGGTGTGCAACCGCTGTACGTACACCCTCCCGAAACGGCCCACCACTCGCCGTCATAGTCGCGATAGAACAGCAGGTCAGCTCAGGCCGAAGTTCTGAGCCCCCACACCGGGATAGGCAACGTCATCCGTCGTCACGAGAGACGGAGTCGCCGAGCCGAATTCCCATCGGCTCTGCCCCCGGCGACTCGTACCCTTGCACGTGGCCCAAATAGAGTGCGCTGTTGACG
Source organism: Halopelagius longus (assembly GCF_900100875.1). Classification (NCBI taxonomy): domain Archaea; kingdom Methanobacteriati; phylum Methanobacteriota; class Halobacteria; order Halobacteriales; family Haloferacaceae; genus Halopelagius; species Halopelagius longus. The sequence continues at coordinate 32,898 of NZ_FNKQ01000007.1, forward strand.
AGCCCGATGTGGCTGAACGCCTGCGGGAAGTTCCCGAGCTGTTCGCCGGTGTCGGCGTCTATCTCCTCGGCGAGGAGACCGAGCGGGCTCACGTACTCAATGAGGGATTCGAATCGGTCGACGGCCTCCTCGACGCGTCCGGAGAGCGCGAGTGCGTCGATCAGCCAGCACGAACAGAGGACGAACGCCCCTTCGTCCCCCGGCAGTCCGTCGTCGCCGTCGTACCGCTTTACGAGAACGTCTCCCTCCAAGAGACGGTCTTCTATCGCATCGATGGTGTTCTGCACACGCTCGTCGTCGAACGGGAGAAAGCCGACGATAGGAATCAACAAACCGGTCGCATCGAGGGCGTCCGAGCCATAGGCCTGTACGAACGCGTCGGTATCCTCGTCGTACCCATTCTCGAGTACGTCCTCCTTGATAGTCTCGCGGGCGTCCCGCCACTCGTCGACGGGAGCCTCGTAACCGTAGGTCGTCGCGATGTCGATACCTCGGTCGAGCGCGACCCAACACATCACCTTCGAGTAGACAAACTGCCTCCCCGGGCCTCGGACTTCCCAGATACCGGCGTCGGGGTCGTCCCACACTTCGCGGACGTACTCGACGATATCGTGAACGGCGTCCCACTCCTCGTCGTCCAACTCCCGGCCGAGTTCGAGCACCTCGTCGACCGCTAAGAGCAGTTCGCCGTAGATGTCGAGTTGTGTCTGGTCTGCGGCCCCGTTTCCGATGCGAACCGGACGAGAGTTCCGGTACCCGTTTAAGTGTTCGAGTTCCGTCTCTTCGAGGTCCGATTCGCCGTGGAGTCCGTACAGCGGTTGGATCTTCTCCGGTTCGTCCGCCTGACAGAGGTTCATGTACCACTCGAAGTACTCGGTCGCACCTTCGGAGTTACCGAGGCTCGATAGTGCCTGGACGGTGAATCCGGCGTCTCGGAGCCAGTTGAATCGGTAGTCCCAGTTTCTGACGCCGCCGATGTCCTCCGGAAGTGACGTCGTGGGCGCGGCCGCGATGGCCCCCGTCTCCTCGTGTGTGAGGAGTTTGAGCGCGAGTCCCGATCGTACCGCGAGGTCGTGCCACGGTCCCTCGAAGATGCAGCCCGACCCTTCATCGCTGCAGGTGCCAACCCACTCCTCCCAGTAACTGACTGTGTCTTCGAGCGCTCCCTCCGGGTCCGCGTCGGCGTCCTCGGCGCCGGTGCAACGGAGCAACAGCCACTCCGTGTCTCCCTCCTCGACCGCGAGCGTCCCGGTCACCCGGTTGCCGACGATCTCGAGGTCGGTTGTCGCCTCTAGAAGTGTTCGTTCGTCTTCGCCCTCGGCGCGGATCCCCTTCTCGGTCCGAACGAACGCGGGGTCGGCGCGGCCGTAGTCGAACCCCGGTTCGTACTCGACTTCGAGGTCGATACTCCCCTCGGCGCAGGTGACCTTTCGGTAGAGAACCTTCTTCGGGTGGTCGACCTTCCCCGCCGGAGGGAAGAAGTCGGTCACCGTCGCCGTTCCGTTCGCCGCGTCGAACGTCGTCTCGAGGACGTTCGTTCGCTCGACGTACTGTTGCGTCCCTTCGAACGGGACGGCCGGACTGACCTGGAATCGACCACCTCGCTCGGGGTCGAGAATCGCCGCGAGGATACTGGCACCCTCGACGTGGGGAAACGGGAACCAGTCGACTGACCCGTTCGGCGCGACGAGCGCGCACGTCTCCAAATTTCCGATAAATCCGTACTCCTTGATGGGGGTAAATTCTGTTTCGGTCATCGGTACACGTTCTTTGGCGTTTGCTCTGCCCGAATACAAAAGTGGGCCTGGCAACTATCCATAAACGAACATTATGGATGAGTACGACCTAATTGTTCTGGGCGGCGGCACGGGGAACATCGTCGCGTCGGAAGCGAGCGAAGAGGGACTGGATGTCGCGTTGGTTGAACGGGACAGACTCGGCGGGACCTGCCTCAACCGCGGCTGTAACCCCTCGAAGCGGCTGATTCACAGCGCGAACGTCGCCGAAACCGTCAGAAACGCCGAGCAGTTTGGCGTCGATGCCTCAATAGACGATGTCGCGTTCGAAGACGTCGTGGACGGCGTCGCGGAGACAATGGCCGAACTGGCGGAGTCGAAGGGCGAACGCGCCCGCGAGAACGACCGCCTCACGTTCTATCAGACGGAGGGACGCTTCGTCGACGCGCACACGATCGAGGTAAGTGGCGGCGACGGAACCGGCGGCGAGCAGATTTCCGCCGACCGAATCGTCTTGGCCGGTGGCTCTCGGCCGATGGTTCCCGGCTCCATCGACGGAACCGACCGAGTCGACTTTCTCACGAGCACCGACGTGTTGACCGGCGACGTCGACGAACTTCCCGACCGACTCGTAATCGTCGGCGGCGGGTACATCGCCGTCGAGATGGGCCATTTCTTCACCCAGATGGGTTCCGACGTGACCATCGTCGGCCACGGCGAGACGCTCGTCAACCGCGAAGACACGGACATCGCCCAGCAAGTCACCGAGGCGTACCGGAAGGAGCATGACCTCCGTCTGGGATACACGGTGACGGAGTTAGCCAAAGACGGCGGGGAGAAGCGCGTCATCGCCGAGTCCGAGAGCGGCGAGGAGATAACCGTCTCGGGGGACGAACTCCTCGTGGCGACCGGACGGCAACCGAACTCGGACCTCTGGAACGTCTCGGCCGCGGGCATCGAAACCGACGAGAAGGGGTTCGTGGAGACGGACGAGTACCTCCGAACGTCCGTCGAGGGGGTGTGGGCCATCGGCGACATCGCCGGCAACTACATGTTCAAACATTCCGGCGACAAGGAGGCCGAGTACGTCGTCGAGAACGCCGTCCGAGGCAACGAACGGGAGGTGTCGTATCCGGGGATGGCTCACGCGATATTCGGGTCGCCGGAGGTGGGGAGTCTCGGGAAGACGGAGGGCGAGATAGACGAGGACACCGAGTACGACGTCGGGACGTACTCCTACGAGGAGCAGGCGTTAGGCGGCGGAATCGACAACAAGGGCGGGTTCGCGAAGGCTATCGTCGCCGACGACGGGGAGGTTCTCGGCGTCCACGTCGTCGGACCGGAGGCGTCGTCGCTGATTCACGAGGTGAGCACCGCCGTCGCCGCGGGCGCGGACGCGACGACCATCGCCGAGACTATCCACGTCCACCCGGCGCTTTCGGAGGTCGTTCAGGGCGCGTTCCGCGAAATCGTCGACGTCTCCGCGTCCGGAATCTGACGCTCCGTTCGGGGTCCGTCAGGGGACCGATTTCCCGGCGGGGAGGGCCACAACGACTTTTCGCGTGCGAACCCTCGTTCAGAGGAGAGATGGCACGCATCGCACTCACAGGCGCGTCGGGTAACGTGGGACGGGAAGTTCTCGACGCGTTCGGCGACGAACACACCGTCGTTCCGTTCACCCACTCGGAATCCGAGGAGATAGACAGCGAACCACTCGACGTGACCGACGCCGACGACGTGGAAGAGAAGATAGACAACGTTGACGTCGTAGTCCACCTCGCGGGGGCGTCCTCGCCAGACGCGGAGTGGGATACCGTCTCGCAGACCAACGTCGAGGGGACGAAGAACGTCCTCGACGCGATGGTCGAGAACGGCGTCGACCGGATGGTGTTCGCGAGTTCGAACCACGCCGTGGGGATGTACAACGCCGCCGACGAACACGACCCCGAGAGCATGACGCTGACCGACGCGGAGACCGTTCGGGGCGACGCGCCGATGCGCCCGGACTCGTTCTACGGCGTGAGCAAAGTCGCCTGCGAGGGACTGACGGAGTTCTACGCCGCCCGGCACGGCCTCGAAGTCGTCAACCTCCGAATCGGGTGGTACATGAGCGCCGAGGACCTCGAATCCAACACCGGCGAAGAGGTGGAACCTGGAAAGGCCCGATTCGCCCGTTCGGCGTGGCTCAGCCCCCACGACTGCCGAGACGTGCATCGGAAGGCCGCCTTCGCCGACCTCTCGGAGAGCCCGGCCACGGTGAACGCGGTGTCGCGGAACGACGACAGGTACTTCTCCATCACCGAGACGATGCAGGCCATCGGCTACGAACCGCGCGACAACGCTACTGAGGCCCTCGCCGAGTAGACTACCCACCGAGCGGTCCGGAGCCTCGCCGAACGTCACCTCACGATACCCCTCGTCGATCCCGTATCGTACGTCTGCGGAAACGAAGAAAAGCAGTGTTCGGTTGACGATCCGGTGTCTTACCCTTAAAGGAACGAGCGGAGTTCCTCGCGATAAGCGTCTGGCCGGTCCTGCATCACCCAGTGGTTCGCGTCGTCGAGTCCCTCCAGTTCGGCGTCGCTCAGGTCCTCTTTGAGGCGTTCTGCGTACGAGACGGGCTGGAATTCGTCGTTGGTTCCCCAGAGAAGAAGCGTCTCGGCGGAGATGTTCTCGTAGTCGATTTCAGTCGTGTGGTTGGTGTTCGTCGCAATGGCGTTGCGACTCAGCGAAATCGCCGCCTCTTCGGACTGCCACTGCGCTTTCATTCCCTCGACGTACTCCTCGCTCGGGTCGTCGCTGAAGAGGGTCTGTCGGAACAAATCGTCGAGCATCTCTTGAACGTCGTCGACGCTCATTTCGTTTATCTTCGACGGCAGACCGAGGTCGACGATGGTCTGAATCGGCCACGAGTCGTACGCGATCGAGTTCGAGAGGACGAGTTCCTCGACCACGTCCGGTCGGTGCGACGCGTAGCGGAGGCCGACACCGCCCCCGAGGTCGTGCCCGACGAAGGAGATGGTCTCGATGTCAAGTTCGTCAAGCAACCCGTCGATCATCTGCTCCTGTGCGCGGATCGATCGGTCGAAGGAATCCTCCATCGAGGAGTTTCCGTATCCAACCATGTCGGGGACGATGACTCGCCGTTCGTCTTCCAACGTGGGTGCGACATCGCGCCAGAGGAACGACCACGTCGGAATCCCGTGCAGGAACACGACGGGGTTACCCTCGCCTTCGTCGTAGTAGGCCACATCGAGGTCGTGTCCATCAACGGTGACGGTCGCCGATTCCTGTCGCTCCGTCCACTCAGTATGTCGTGGCATAGTCAGGTAGACGCCCGCCGCGTCCATAGTGCTTATTTCGTGGGAGTTGAGACAACACCTACTACAGGGGGCTAGAATGCGTAGTTTCGAAGAGTTAGTCAGTCGCGTCAGCCTTGAGAGATGGTCCGGGCCGGGAGTTTGTGTTCGAAATTCTAACTCGTCAGCTGTATCTTGCATCGATTCTTCTGGCTTCCGTGGGACCGACACACCAGCATCAGTCGCTTTGAGGAGGATCGTCCGTGCAGCGGTCTGGATCGTTTGCCTGAGATTTTCGGTGAAATGTTGATTCCAAGTTCGCCAAAGCGTCGATTGATCTGGAATCGTGTCGAATCCGAGTCGTACACGGATTGTAGACGACTGATCGAGGAACTCAACGAGTGCTGTTTCGTGTGTCCGCCCGTGTAACTCCTTGAGAAGAAACGCACGAAACAGCTGCTCCACTCGCAAGAACTCGTTCACTTACTCAACCTTGACTGTTCCGACCATCCCTGAACTCTCATGTGGGATACAGAAGCACTTGTACCTGCCTGTTACTTCGAACGTGTGCTCGTAGGTCTCTCCGGGAGCGATAAGTCCCCCAGTCACATTGTTTCGGGCCGCTCGCTCGGAGTCAAACCCGCCACTCGCGAAATAGGCGGCGTCGTCCGGAATCTTCTCCTCGTAGGCGGTCACCGTGTGCTCGATGTCGCTTGTGTTCTTCCAGCGAAGGGACGCACCGGTAGTGATTGTTACTGTTGCCGGCGAGAAATCTGTCCCCTGCATCCCGATCGTTCGCGGAGATCTATCTCCACCGCTCAGACATCCGGCAGTTGCGACAGCTCCGGCTGTCACGCCGACCTTTTGGAGAAACGTCCGTCGATTAGTCTTGTGAGTCATTGATACGGAAACGAGGGGCTTGCCCTATTAGAGGGCGACGAAGAGGTCGGTCACGTACATGATGCCGAAGCCGGCGAGTGCCGCCAGCAGGTTCGTGGCACTCGCGACGCGGCCGCCTGCGCGCTTGACCATCTGTGCGATCTCCCAGTTGACCTGGAGGATAGCACCGACGCCGAGCGCGAGGAAGAACGCGCCGACTGTCGGCGAGTAGGCGAGGCTCCCGATCCATCCGCCGAGGATAACCGGGGCGCCGGCGAGAAGGCCGAGTGCACCGAAGTGCGACGCCGAGGGGCGTTCCTCTCGGGCGACGGGCGCGACGACTGCCGGCCCCTCGGTCACGTTGTGGAGCATGAACCCGACGATCAGGAACGTGCCCAGCGAGACGCGTCCGAGGGCGAACGAACTCCCGATCGCGAGGCCTTCCGCGAGGTTGTGGAGGCCGATACTTAGTGCCACGAGGTAGGCGATCCAGAGCCCACTACTCGCGCGCTCGTCGCCGGCGGCGGCGCGGCCTTCGCGCCACGCGCTCACCGACTGGACGAGGAACAGCGCGCCGACGATACCGAACACGACGAGCGCCGTTCCCTCGTACGCACCCGGAATCTTGTGGGCGATCTCGAAGGCTTCGATCCCGGCGTCGACGGCGAGGAAGCCGAGCACCCCGGCGGCGAACAGGAGGATCGCGTGCAAGCTGTGGTCACTCATCGACTTGATGTAGGGATACCACAGCATCCCGAGCAGGACCGGGATGATACCGACGAAGAGGCCGATGAGCGCTAGTGTCCACAGGAATCCGAGACTGAACCCGGGTGACTGGCTGGGGGCGACGATGGTGTGGTGAATGGTCGTTCCATCCGAGAGCACGAGCGCTGTGTTGAGGTCCCACCCGGGGTTCCAGTGGTAGGGCACCACGATTTTGGCACTCTCCATCGGGGCAAGCGTCTGGTCACCGCCGGCACCCTTCACCTGGAAGTCCCAGTAGGCCTCGTCCATCAGGACCTGTGCGACAGTCACCGGCTGAGGCCCGTTGTTGGTCACGTGGAGAACGACCGTTTCATCGTTCGGTAGCGTCGCGTGCGTGACCGTCACGTCCGGAAGGGGCTGGCCACTCTGGACGCCCGCGAGTGGTGACGTGAACGCGAACACCCCGAGGACGAGGGCCAGCAGGACGATCGGGAGGAGTGCGGCGGCCCACCGTGGAAGGCCGAAGGGTCGATCTGTTTCATTCGCTGTCTGCACGCCGCCGTCCGTCGTCGGAGAGTCGTTGCTATCGGTCATCTAGACCACCTCGAAGAAGCTCATCCAGCCAAGTTCCGCGAACTCCGAGACGTGGGCGTGGAACATGTACAGCCCGGGCTGGTGGTCGGAGTAGTCGAGCTCGATAATCCCCCGCTGGGCCTGTGCCTGCATGATGGTGTCCACGGTCTGTCGCGTCGGCATCAGGGTCGTGCCGTGGTCGTAGTAGTCGAAGAACTGCGAGTGGGTATGGAACGAGTTGATGAGGTCGAACTCGGTGGCGTTCGAGAGATAGATACGAATCGGCTTCTGTCCGTCCACCTGAATCGGGCGGATGGACTCACCGGGCTTCCAGTTCCCCTCGCCGTCGGTCTCGCCGACACCGTACGCGAACGCCCGCGTGTTGGCGGCGTACACCTCGTTGCCGCCGTCGAAGTTGGTGTCGAAGCTGTTCATCACCATCACGAGCTCCTGCACGTCGTCGTTCTCGGGATATTCGTGGTTTCGAGTCTTGGCTTCCGCGACGAGTTTCTCGCGGAGCTCGCTGGTCATCGGTCCCTGGTAGTTGACGTAGTCGCGCGTGTTCTCCCGCACGCGCTCGGGGTCTGGGTCGACGATGATCGTCCCGTAGAGCCCACGGTGGATGTGCTCCTTCAGCGGGAGCGAGTGGCAGTGGTAGAAGTGCGTGCCGGCAGGTTGGGCGATCCACTCGTAGGTGAACGACTCACCGGTGTCGAGGACGCCCGGGCCGTTCTGCGGAATCCCGTCCATCTCCGGGTTTAGGTTCCGAAGGTGGGGGTGAATCGTGTGCGCGTGGCGGCCAAGGTTCTTGAACTTGACCCGGATGAGGTCGCCCTCGACGGCACGGAGCGTCGGGCCGGGCACTTGCCCGTTGTACGCCCATGCGGGGAACTCGACGCCCGGCGCGATGGTGATAGTCGTGTCGACGGCGGTGAGTTCGAACTCGCGCACCGTCCGCCCGTTCTCCTCGTACACGCGCTGCGGGACGTTGTCCTGTCCGTCCTGCCCCGTGTTGAACGACCGCAGGAACTCGTGGGGGTCGAAGTTCTCGTTTCGGTACTCGCCGACCGCACCGAAGTTCCCGTGTTCTTCGTGGTCGCCGCCGCCCGCTCTCGCCGTCGAACTCCCGATACCGAGGGCCGTACTACCGGCGGCACCCAGTCCGCCGAGGAACGACCGTCGGTCGGTCAGCAGCTCGGTGTCGAGGCGCTCGACGAGCCGGTTCTGCAACTCTTCGGTCATCTCTGCCGCGTTCTCGTAGTCTATCTCTCCCATCGTTCATCTCCGTTGAATATTTTGATTGGTCGGTTCACAACTGTGAGTTAGAGAGGTCTAAACTTATATCTGATGTTTGATAGTTTCGATAGAATCTAATCCAGGTCGTCGTGGGCGACCGTGCTCCCCCGCTTCTCGGTCTGACTACGCAGGGAAGTCCTCGGAGCGCGCGTCGCCAGCAACTGGGCGCACGCGGATGTGTTCGAGGACATCTCGGGGGAGTGAGGCGGCTTCGTCTTCACAACGTGGTCGAATCGTGACCATCCCGAACGGTGCGACTTCGGTGACGGTGACCTCTGTTCCTGGAGTGATATTGTGCTCGGAGAGGTAGCGGAGGACGTCCGAGTCCTCGTCGCTCACCCGTTCGACCACGACGACGTCGCCCTCGTCGTATTCGGTGATTGATTCGCCCCGCGCTTCCTCGACCGGGTCGAGATTCTCCTTCGGAATCGGGTCACCATGTGGGTCGACGTCCGGATTGTCGAGGAGTTCGGTGACGTGCTGAATGAACTTCTCGCTGATGTGGTGCTCGAGCTCGTCGGCCTCTTCGTGGACTTCGTCCCACTCGTACTCGAGGTGCTCGGTGAGGTAGGCTTCGAGGAGACGATGATGGCGAATGATCTCCAAAGCGACAGCTTCGCCCTCTGAGGTCAGCCTCACACCCTTGTACTTCTCGTAGTCGACGAGATTTCGCTCACCTAACTTCTCGATCATACTCGAGACGGTCGGCGGTTTGACCCCGAGCCGGTCGGCGATTTCGGAGGTCTTTACTCGTCCGTCGGTCCGGCTTTGAAGCTGGTAAATCGCCTTGAGGTAGTCCTCCATAACGGCGTTTAGTATCATTGGTCGGTTTTTAGAAGGGGCTAACTATTGTATTTGCCGGTCGTAAAATAGTATAGGGTGGATGAAGTAAGGCCGTCTCGTACACGAACTTCGTCATTCGGACCGGCTGACACAACTTCACTCGGCGTCGAAGACGGGGTCATCTCTTCTGATTAGTTATATTTCTAGTGTCGGAGAGTACCTTCGTAGATCTACCAGACGAGCATCGAGAAATGATTGGAAGGACGGTCAGGTGAATCTCTATGCATTGAGAACACTAGTCTCATCTTCTCTATTTCGGGACAGGTGGAGTTTGCCGATGCGGTAATGTGTTCTTTGTTTTGGGCGACGATGCGGCCCTGACACGGTACGTCGAGGAACCGGTCGTACCTTCGAGAGTCGTGACCCCTCGTCGACGTGACCGCCAAAGAGATGGGTGCACTGCTCGCGACGAATTCACTGTGCTCTCCAGAGTTGACGATGTGCAGGCCGCCGACACTCAGAGTCGATTTCTAGTGAGATACCGAACCATCCCCTATTCGGAGTGATGGAGTAAAGATGGATACGGGTGTGGAAAACGGAGTTCGCGCTGCCGAGGCAGAGGAGTCGATGAACGACAGAAGACGGCTAGCCGCCTCGGAGTTCGACACAGTACTCGCCGGCGAACGGGTGTCGGTAAGGAATGTCCAGACGTTGATACACCACCGGGGGGATAGCGATATCCGCGAGGACGATAGTTGCGTCGAGTATCTTCAGCCCCGTCTTCGGTAACGCAAGCGTTACGACGGTGTCAGGAGTGACGGCCGGGCCGGGCGTCTCGCCGGTGGACGCGTCAAGTCCGGACGGCACGTCTAACGAGACGACAGTCTCTGCCGATTCGACCGCCGGAACGAGTTCGGCGGCCTCACCGCGAAGGGAGCCGGACAATCCGTATCCGACGAGTGCGTCGACGGCCACGTCTGCTGCGTCGAACGCATCGAGTTCTGCGGGGTCCCGCGTCACCGCGACGTTCATCGCGTCCACGACTTCGTGCTGTGTCGCGGCAACGCCGTCGAGGTCGGAGGAGTCCCTGTCGAGGACGACGGAGACGTCGATATCGCGGTTCGAGAGGTGGCGGGCGGCGACGAGACCACCACCTCCGTTGCCGCCGTTTCCGGCGTAAATGACGACGTTCTCGGCGTTCCGTCGCAGAACCTGCCCCGCCAGATTTCGGCCGGCGTTCTCCATCATCGAGAGCAACTGGAGTCCGACTTCCTCGACGGTGACGCGGTCAACATCGCGCATCTCCGAAGCGGTGACGGCTGTCAACGGAATCCCGTCTTTCGTCTCGAAAGCGGCTTCGTCCATGTCCGTAGTACGGCGACCGATCTCAAGGGTTGTTCGGTCCAGGTTGGCGATGCTTTCGAGCAGCATCCGAACCGGTCGGTGAAGTCTGGCACGGGTTCGTCGCGGCCGAGTTTGATCTAGCGGTACTTCGGCGTTCGCAGTCCGTGTTGCGGAACCTACACGACTTCGAATACTGAGGCTTGACGAACAGCATTCGCTCAGGCGGATACCGTTCGGGTACGCGGGACGGCTGACCTCAAGAGTAGATTCTCGATAGCTACGGTACGTCTCCGGGCATCGGTCCTTTCGTCCACCGCCCGGTGACCGTCCCACAGTCGACGCAGACGGCGACGATACTGTCCTCGTCCGCATCTCCACCGGCTCGTCGTTCGAGAGTCGAATCCGTCTGCGTCTCGCAGGATGGACAGTCACGGAGCTTCACTTGGTGACCGTATTCGAGCGGAGCACCGAGTGCGAGGGCAACGACGGGCTCTTCGCCGCGGTTCCACCCGCGCTGGAACTCCCCCGGCGGGAACCGAATAATTTCACCGGCGCCGACGTCGACATCTCCGTCTTCGGTCTCGAACGTCGCGGTCCCGGCTTGCACGTAGAACAGTTCCTCCTGTACTTCGTGACGGTGATAGGCGAACGAGAAGCTGTCTCCGGGCTCCAGTTCGTAGTAGTTGATGGCGAGGTCGGTCGCTTCGAGAGGCTCGGTGAGTTGACGCATGACCGCCGCCGGTTGCAACGAGTTCTCGACGTCGTCGATACGAATCTTCTTCATGCGCCGGAACACGAGAGGCGGTCCTAAAAACGATACTCTCTGCGGTTGTCCGCGTTTCAAGAGGTGTCTTCAACTGGCCAACGCCGTCAGTCAGCGACCCCACCATTACAAAATCCATCGCCACAGTCATTGATAGCCAGCCCAACTAACGCACATGGAACGTAAGACGATCTCCGTCACCGGCATGTCGTGTAACGGCTGCGAGCAGAACGTCAAGAGTGCCCTGCAGAACATCGAGGGCATCACCCGGATCGATGCCGACCACGAGGGCGACACCGTCGAACTCGTCGCCGAGGACGACGTCGCGGACGACGACATCGAGGCCGCCATCGAAAATGCGGGCTACGACGTGGAGGCCTAATCAGCGGCCGTTCCTTCTTCTGCGATCCCGCCTGCATCGCCGCTTTCGACGGTGAAGTCGGTGTTGACGCCCTCGCCGGAGACGAGCTGACCGGCGAAGTTGTTGGCCAGCACGGCTGACACGGATAGTACCATCGCGACCATCGCGAATACAGGATGAACGAGCCCCGTTGTTGCGGCGGTAACGCCGACACCGTTGAAGGTAAAGGCGGTGAGAAGGTTCTGCCGCGTCTTCCGGTAGCTCTCCTCGCCGATCTCGTAGGCGTCCATCACGCCGCCGAGTCGGTCGCCCATCAGCACGACGTCGGCCGATTCGATGGCGATATCCGTCCCCGCACCGATGGCGATTCCGATGTCGGCCTGCGTGAGTGCGGGCGCGTCGTTGATTCCGTCACCGACCATCGCAAGCCGGTGTCCTTCGTCCTGCATGCGACCGACCTCCCTCCGCTTCTCGTCCGGCAACACGTCGGCCATGACGCGGTCGATGCCGACTTCCTCGGCGACTGCGCGGGCCGTTCGCTCGTTGTCGCCGGTGATCATCACGGGCGCAATGCCCGCGTCCTTCATCCGCTGGACCGCCGCGGCGGCGTCGTCCTTGATCTCGTCGCCGATGCCGATCAGGCCCACGAGATCGTTGCCACGGACGACGCCCGAAATCGTGAGACCGCGATGCTGGAGGCGCTCAACCTCGTCGCCAGCCCATGAGAGATCGACGCCCTCGTTTGTGAGCCAACCCGGTTTGCCGACCAGCACGTCCTCGCCGGCGACGGTCGCTCGGACGCCCTTGCCGGTGACCGAGTCGAACGACTCGGGGTCGACGTACTCCACACCCTGCCCGTCGGCACGGTCGAGAATGGCGTCGGCGAGCGGGTGTTCCGAGAACGCCTCCGCGCTCGCTGCCATCGCCAGCACGTTATCCTCCTCTCCGTCGAACGCGACGACCTCGCTGACGGCGGGCTTGCCGACGGTGATCGTCCCCGTCTTGTCGAGGATGATGTGGTCGACGTCGGGGGAGATCTGGAAGGCGTCACCGGAACGCATCAGGATGCCGCGGTTCGCGGCCTTTCCGCCGCCACGGATTAGGGCCAGCGGCGTCGCCATTCCGAGCGCGCACGGGTAGCCGAGGACGAGGACGGCCAGCGCCGCGAAGGCTCCACGCTGGACGTTCGGACCGGCACCCCACGCGAGTGGCGCGACAACCCAGAACGCGAATGATAGCGCGGCGATGGTCAGAACGGTGGGGACGAAGTACCTGAGGACGCGGTCGGCGAGCTGGATGATCCCGGGCTTCATTGCCCGCGCCTCTTCGATCTCGTGGGCGACCTGATTCAGAAACGCGTCCTCGCCGGTCGCGGTCACCTCGACGAGGAGCGTGCCTGTCTCGTTGACGCTGCCGCCGATCACCTCGTCGCCGGCGGATTTCTCCTCGGGGATGGACTCACCGGTGGCAACCGACTCGTCGACGGTCGATTTGCCGTCGACGACTTCGCCGTCGACGGGGACGTTCTCGCCGGGTTTGACGCGGACGCGGTCGCCGACTTTTAGGTCGTCCACCGGGACTTCCTCAACGCCGTCATCGGTGACGCGGCGTGCGGTGTCCGGTCGGAGGTCGAGGAGGCTTTGGACGGCCTGCGACGCCCGCGTGCGGACGATGAGGCTGGTGTACTCCGAGAGGATGTGGTAGGTGGTGATGAACACGGAAACCGCGAAAAAGTGGACGGTCGGGAACCCCGGAAAGACGGACAGGCCGAGGAACCCACCGAGCAGGCCGGCAAACGCGCCCGCCTCCAACAGGACGTGCTGATTGAAGATACCCCGACGGAGGCTCTGGTAAGCCTTCTTCTTGATGTAGCGGCCAGGGCCGAACATCGTGCCCAGCGCTAGAGCAAGCGTAGCGAGATCCATCACCGGCGACTCCGACTCGAAGCGGCCCATCACGAAGACCATCCAGGCCATCAGGGCGGCGACGACGATGGACGCACTCCCCGCAAGGACGAGGCGGCGCTTGCCGTCGGCGAGTTCGGCCTGTTGATCCTCGTACTGCTTCTCCTTGTCCGGGTCGCGGATGGTATACCCGAGGTCGCGGAGCGTGTCCTTCACTTCGACCTCGCCGATCCGGTCGTCGTCGTACTGGACGAGTACCTCCTCGTGGGCGAGACTCACGTCCACGTCGGTGACGCCGTCGGTGCGGCGGTATGCCTTCTCGATGCTCTCCGCGCAGAACGAGCAGGACATCCCGCCGACGTTGAACTGTTTCTGTGCCGTTCCCATCTCGATTCGTCTTTGCCGGGCGAGGCCCATAACCATTATGACGCAGATTATAGCGGTGTCAGATACACCAGATCATAGTGAGATATGTAGCGTTACTCTTACTATCGTCGTTCACCTAGCCGACAGTAAGGAAATGGCCCTGCTTGAATCCGACGTGCCGATCCGCGAGGTTGTCACGACCAACCCCGAGAAGGCGAAGGCCCTCGAGAACGATGTGCGAGCGAAGATACTGGACATGCTCGCTGACGAGGAGATGACGATCGAGGGAATCCACGAGGAACTACAGCGTCGCGGCGAGGAGAAGGCCGAGACGACGGTGCGCCACCACGTGAACGTCCTGAAGGACGCCGAGATGGTCGAGATTGCCCGACTCGAAGAGGCCGGCGGCGGCACGCGGAAGTACTACAAGTCGAACACGCGCGTCTTCTCCTACGACCTTCCGGAAGGGGCCGACGAAACCCTCGCGGGGACGCAGGCAACCGCAACCGAGGGGTTGGAGTCGCTCGTCGAGACGCTGTACGAAGACCACGGCGACGAGATCGAGGCAGTCGCCCACGAGTTAAAGCCCTGCGAGTACTGCGAGACCCAGCACTACGAGGAGTTCGTCCTTCGAGAACTGTTAAATCGCGCCCTCATCAACCTGAGCGAGACTGGCGTACTCGACGACGTGTTCAGCGGGAGTGACTGACCGCTCACTCGACGCAACAACTCATCGTCGACGTGTCGCGCCGGAACGCCTGACAGGCGTGCTTGAACGCCTCGCTGAACGTCGGGAACGGGTGGATTGTGTCGATGATGTCGTCGACGGTGAGGCCGAACTTCACGGCCAGCGTCGCCTCGGGAATCATGTCGGCGGCACGCGGCCCGACCATATGGACGCCGACGATCTCGTCGGTTTCGTGGTGTTTCACGACCTGTACCAGTCCGCGGGTGTCCTCAACAGCCTTCGCCTTCGGGACGTCTTCCATCTCCACCGTCCGGCAGGTGCAGGTGCCGTGTTCGTCCATGTACTCGAGTTCCGTCGTCCCGACGGCGGCGACCTCCGGGCTCGTGAACACCACCTTCGGGACGGCGTGGTAGTCGATGGTCGCGCCCCCGTCGCCGAAAGCGTTTCTGACGGCGTGGTTGCCCTCCTTGGCGGCGACGGTCTCCAGCATCGGTTCGCCGATGCAATCTCCGGCCGCGTACACGTCTAAATTGTCAGTCTGGAACTCGTCGTCCACGACAACGGCACCCGATCCGTCGGTTTCGACGCCAACCTCGTCCAGTCCGACATCGTCGGTATTCGGGCTGACGCCGGTGGCGACGAAGAGGTCGCCGGCCGTGAACGTCTGCGAGGCACCGGCGACAGCAGCCTCAACGGTGACGTCGTCGCCCGTTTCGCCGCCTTCGGAGACGCGACGGATGTCTACGTCCGTCTCGACGGTGATTCCCTCCGCCTCAAAGCACCGCTGGAGTTCGCGCCCGAGTTGACCCTCCATCTCCGACAGAACGCGGCTCGACCGCTGGAGGATCGTCACGTCCGTCCCCATGTGGTGGAGGATCTGACCCCACTCCATCGCGACGTATCCGGCACCGATCATCACGATGCTCTCGGGGAGGTCGCGGCGTTCCAGGATACTCTCGCTAGTTTCGTAGCCCACCGCGTCGATGCCGTCGATGGGCGCGATGTCCGGGGAACTACCGGTCGCGACGAGCGCCTTCTCTCCGGCAATCGTCGTGCCAGCGTCGGCGCCGTTGACGACCTCGATGGTCGCGTCGTCGACGAGGCGGCCGTATCCCTCGTAGATGTCCGTACCGAAGTGTTCCGCCACGTCGACGTAGTTCTGTTCGCGGAGCGAGGCAACGATCTCGTCCTTCTCGTCGATGGCCGCCGCCCAGTTCGTGACAGGCTGGTCGTCGTCGTATTCGACCGCGTCGAAGGGGTTGTGCGGCGGCTCGTGGGCCGTCTTCCCCACTTCGAGGAGGTGCTTGCTCGGGACACAGCCGACGTTCACGCACGTCCCGCCGAGTGGCAGTCCGGTGTTCACCATCGCAGTCGAGAGGCCTCGCCGGTCGGCCTCCGTGATGGCCGCGAAGGCCGCTGCGCCACCGCCGAGAATCACGAGGCCGTACGATCGGGAGGTCGTCATGTTCATCTATAGTTTGCGACGCGAAGTTATTATACTGCGGAGTCCAAAGCTGTGGAGTAGGTTGGAGGCTTCAAAGTAATGGCAGACGCTAGTTCTTCACCAGAGCCGACGTGCGACGTGGATGGGACGTGTTACTGTCCGTTGACGGGCGTGATCAACACTCTCAGTCGAAAGTACGCGATGCAGTTGGTAAGCATCATCGGCGCTCACGACTCGCTTCGCTTCGCCGAAATCGAAGACCACCTCACGAGTGCCAGCACCTCGACGATATCGAAGCGACTGGACGAGTTCGAGGAGGCGGGATTGGTCTCGCGGACGCAGTACAACGAGATTCCGCCGCGCGTAGAATATGCGCTGACGGAGGACGGTCACGAGGTGAGCACGCGCCTCGAACCACTACTCGAATGGGCGTCGGAGACTGACGATTCGACTGTGTAATTTTCCTCTATGCTTCATTTTTGGGTTGCCTTTCGAGGAGAGAGTTCGTACGATTCTCCCGGGAGGAGGGTGCCGACGAGGTGAAAGTCCACGTGATTCTCTTGCCGAAATGCGACCGATTGAGATAGAGTAATTTCGAAGAATTTCGTGATGACCGGTCATCGATTGTGACTGTGAACAGCGCCCTGACGCTGCTGAAAAAGCAGACAGCGTTGGGTAGGCTCCGTCTGGTTTCGACGGCTGCCCGGTGGTGAGCGGCAGGTCTCTCCTGACGCTCGCAGTCTACTGGGACTAGTTAAGAATAAACCGGCTATCAGGGCGGAAATCACAGCGCTCTGCCTTCCTCAATTCGGCGAAATCCACGCACCAGAGGTGCTCTATACCGTGTATAGTCTCAACTTCCATCCCCTCGCTTATCGATATAGCGGAATGAAGTTTACTAGTGTTGGATGGGACGTTAAGACGCCGAATTCAGCAGCTACAGCGCGGCTATGAGAAATATCGGATTGCAGAATTTCCACTTACGCGTACGTTCATACACGTAAGTAGATTCAAGGGGGTCGCTGCTGTACCCTCATCGGACTCGATGCCATCCACGAAATCCCTGGGTTACAGCCCACGAAACACCCATCCCGCCAGAGGAAGCCGACGGTGAACGTCGACGACGCGACCGAGTTCACCGAGACGGTTGACCGCTACCTCCGCTCCAGCGGTGACTCCAAACAGTACCGCGACACCGCCGAGACGGTCCTCGGGCAGTTCGAGACGTGGCTGCGGCGCCGCGACCTCGACTCCTTCGAGGCCCTCGAACGCGACGGCGAACAAATCATCCGCCGGTACGCTGACCGGCTCAACCAGCGCGTCGACGCCGACGGTATCGCCGCCTCGACCGCACAGATGTACTACAACGTCATTAGCGGGTTCCTCGGGTTCTGCGTTCGTGACGGCGTCCTCTCGCGGAACCCAGCAACGACGGACCGTGCCCGCGAGCCCTTACCCCGGGATGACCAAGACCGCACCCAGCAGTTCTGGACACCGGACGTCCGACAGCAGCTGGTCGAGTACACGAACGACCGAGCGTCCGAGGCTATCGAGGAGGACGGCCTCGACGCGACGCAGGCGGTCCAAGAGCGGGCGTTCATCCACGTTCTCGCGTACACGGGTGTCAGAGGCGCAGAGGTTTTTCGAGTGAGCGGTGACGACCGTGAGGGCCGGCAGGGACTGACGTGGAGTCGTGTAGACCGCGAGTCGTGGACGTTCCGAGTCTGGGGGAAATCGCAGTCCTGGGAAGACGTCTCGGTGCTAGAGCAAGCACGAGACGCTATCGAACGGTGGTATCGCGTACAGAATCCGCCGACCGACGAGTGGCCGGTGTTCCCGACGGATCACGCCCCCTCGAAGTACGCCGCTATCCGAGAAGCGCGAGAGGACGGTGAAGACTTGCTCGCAGACGCTGACGTGGATGCAGTCCTTCGGGAGTACGAGATTGCACCGCCGGCGATCACGACCCACGGTGCCCGGAAGGTACTGGCGCGAATCGCCGAGAACGCCGGCGTCGAGGTAGACGGTGAGGCCCCCAAACTTCACGGTGCTCGTCGCGGACTCGGTGATACGCTGTTCCGGAAGGACCGGGGACTAGCGTCGGACATCCTACGGCACAGTAGCCTCTCGGTCACGAAACAGGCGTATTCACACATCGACGCTTCTGAGCGAGGGGACGCGGCGAGCGAACTGCTTGATGAGTAACCCCGGAAGAGGCTATGGGTGGCTCTGGTAAAACCCTCAATGGATGACAGTAGTAGTGTGCGCGATACAGAGGGTATATCCATCATGGAGACCTCGTTTGTTTCGTCATCTATCCGCTAGCTGCTGGACTTGACAGGCTCTGTCGTCGGAGCGAGGAAGTCCCATTCACGGATGGCGAAGCCAACGATCTGGATACGCCGCTGAAGGTGCTCCCACTCGCGGGCAATCTCACGGCGACGGTCTTCCTCGTCAGCGTCGAGGGACTCGTCAGCGTCGAGGGACTCGTCAGCGAGCGTCCCGCGAAGCTGGTTCGGTGATTCGACATCGAATTCATCCTCCCAGTCGCGAATCTGCGTCTTCATCTCGGCGAGACGGTCTGTAAGCTCCTCGACGGTATGCCCGCTGTCTCGAAGTTGTATCGCTTCTTGGATCGCTTGGCGGCGGTAATCAGGGTAATACGTCGTGTGGGTCCCGCTTTTGTCACGATGGAGGATCCCATCGTCGACGAGGCGTTCGAGGACGCGTTTGGTTGGTTCGTGTGACCAGCCCGCTTCGGAGGCGATCCAGTTTGCTGTCTGCGGCTCCGACAGCTGCCGGGAGACCATCCGCACGCGATCTTCACCCGTGGTCTGGTGTTCCATCAAGTCCCCGGAACGAGTCGTCTTCGGTCATACTACACATATCGAGCTTGGTCCTTTGCTATCGCCCGACCTCAGCTGAGGAGAACTAGCGTATACTCGTAGTCGAGTGAAGCAGCGTCGTGAAGTGGTTGCAGCATTCGTGCTTACTCAACGGCGTCGGGGAACGTGGACGTGATCGTGATTACAGGCAGAATCCGGGCCACTTCCAAAACCAGGGATAACGTTAGATTTCCAGGTATAGAATCCTCATATGGCCAGTACCGTACAGTAGAATATCTGCATATTGTATTCCGCTATACAAATTCTCAGCCGGGGCTCTACCTAGGAATTACCCCCCGGCACCAAAATCGAGCCCAACTGTAATTCCGGCGCTCACCGCTGCTATTCGTCGCCGAGTTCGGAAAGCCGTGTCCGGATTTCATCAGCATCCGCCTCGGAGAGTGCCTCAAGCCCAAACTGCACAAGGAGCGGGTAGAAATGGCGGTTCTTCTTGAACTCGTCCCGGCCTGCTTTTCGGAGTTTCAACTGGGACTCGAGGTACGTATCCTCCATCTCATCAAGGATGTCGTCCGGGATGTAGATCGTCCGCCCGTTCCATTCGTCCTTGATATTCGTCTTCGTTTTGTTCGTTCCGTTCGCTCCGTTCGTCTCACTCATTGCATTCGATTCGAGCGTTTCAGTCGATGAACTCGGTTTCTCCGGTTCGTCCACCTCACTCACTTCGCTGGAATCGCCCTCATCAGCCTCATCTTCGTAGTTACCCTCGATGCCGGAGGCATCTCCCCAGCCGTCGGTCATGCTTCTACCTCCTGAGGAGCGGGCTTCTCAAACGTCTCGTCGAACAGGTCGGCAATCTCGTTGAACAACTCGCGAGCATCCTCCACGCGCTTGTTCTCCTTACCAAAGCCGAAGACGGACACGCCTTCACCGATGGACTGGGAGAGGTCGGTCCGCTTTGGAATCTCGAAGACAGGGAGCGAATACGCTGAGTTGATCTCCTCGATAGTCTTGCGGTGCTCCGCGTTCTGCTCAACACGATTGCAGACAATTGCGAGACGGTTGATGTCACCGTACGCCTGTTCGAGTGAGCCTAGCTGCTTCGCGAAAATCTGGAGGCTGTTTGCGTTGAGTTTCTCGGGAATGACGGGGATGACGACATTGCCGGTCGCGACGAGGGCGTTATCGGTGAGGACGTTCAGGGAAGGCGGTGTATCGACGATGATGTAGTCATAGTCCCTGTCGAGTTCGTCAAGTGTCATCCCCAGCCGTTCCCTACTCTTTGGCGCTTCCAGGAGCGTCTGGATGTTCTTGTTGTTCGCGAGCTTCTCACTCGCGGGGAGGATGTCGAACTCCTCGTGCTCGACGATGATGTCGTTCACCGACTCCATCTGATCGAAATCGAGGACGTCGAATAGCGTTGTGCGGTCAGTGTCGTAGTACAGATCGTTGTAACCGAGCGAGCAGGTGAGTCCTCCGTGATAGTCGATGTCGACCAGAAGGACGTCGTGGTCCCGGGCGGCCAATGCCCCGCCAGTATGAATGACGTCGGTCGTCTTCCCTGCGCCTCCCTTCTGATTCGCTACGGTGATTCGTGCGGTGTCTGTGTCGGTCATATCCTTCGTTCCTCTTAATTAATTCGTTTCGTTCGTTTTGCTCGTTCTGTTCGTTTCGTTCAGTGAGGTTGTTTCACTCGGTGAGAGGATTACTACGATGTTAAAACCAACTGTTCGTTCTGCTCGTTGAAGAGAATTCGTTCGTTATCATCACTCCCTTCGTTACGTTCGTTTCCCTCGTTTCAATCAGCGATTCTATGGATCCGACCGTACGCAAACAAGTTCGTTAGTGGAATTCCGTTCATCACCCTCGTTCGGTTCACTCTATTCGTTCCATTCGTTTTGTTCGTTCCCATCGTTTCCAAGAAGGTGCCGACCTTTCAGTAATTCCACATCGAAGCCTCCCTCAATCTCCCAGACACCTGTGATACCAAGACAAAGCAGTGCCAGGGCCCAGATAGCACGAACGCCGAGTTGATTTAAGCACGTATCACCAACCCTTCTGCACAGATGGCTCGTCTCGTTTACTATCACCATCCCCAAGCCGAGAACTTCTCGCTAAAGTATAGCTCGGCTTCTCAATCTGAGATTCTTTCTCGTCGTAAGGATTCGGACGGTGCAACGAAGCTCATCGGCTATCCGTTTGATACCCCCGTCTATGCCCTCTATGAGAGCGACACGGAGATCAAAGACGCAAACGAGATTGATTTCGACCAGAAATGGCTCAGCGATCGACTCGCCGAGCTCCCCCGTGAGGGGCAGGTCGTCGCATTTCGATTAGTGGAATTGCTCGAAGCGGCTGTAGACGTGAGAGAAGAAGAAGAGTTCCGCCTCTACAAGGAGTTTGAACCACAGAAGATTCGGCAGGCACTCAACCACGTCTCATGGGGCGCACCACTCCCACAGGTCGCCGGTGAGGTGATGTCAAATCTCATTCTCCGGCATTCGCTGCCGAATGCGAATCATCGAACGGGAATTGCGATGCTGCAGTTCTGTATCGAGAGTGTTGAGCCAGATTTTGAAATGCCTCGCACTCACCTCGATGATGAAACCTGGCAGGAGTGGGTTGATCCCTATATCGTCGACTCGAAGCGCCTCATCACTATTCGTCGGAACAACATTCGGTTCAAGCAACTGCAAGAGCTTGGCGTCGACCTTGTAGAGCGAAAAGACGGGATTCAGATTCAGTTAGACGAGTTCGAGCTGGATATGCACTGGCGTGACGCACTGTCGACGTACGCCACTCGCCACGAAGACCACTGTACGGAGTTTGCTCGGGCAGTCCTTGAGCGCGCAGAGCGAGACGATCTTTTCGAGAAAGCGGGGCCGACAAAGCAGGAGTTCATCGACTATCTAGAGTCTGGGCTCGTCGAACGGGATTTCAGAGAACTGTTTTGATCAGTCGCGAAGCTCTGCGACCGACTGGCCGACCTCTCGGACGTGGTCACTTCGCTCGAGGTCGAGTTCCTCAGCGAGGTAATCAACTGTCTCTTCGAGGCTCATACCTGAAGGAAGCGCTCCGAGCGGTATAAACCTAGTGCTGTACTAGCCACTCCGGCTCGACAGCGGATCGAAGAATCAGAGAAGCTCGAAGAGACGGCTCTGCTTTGGGTCGTATTCGAATTCGTAATCGCCTGCTAGTTCCCGCCCATCGACGTTGCGGTACTCGGGACTGCCCGAGCAAATTGATACAGAGGAATTTCTCGCTCCAGAACTAGTCGTCTGCCCGACTGCCGGCACTTTCACCTGAGTATGTGAACAACGTACTCTCCACGCGGGGAGAGGAAGCTGCCCTCGGGGGCAGAGGGAATGGCCCGACGCCCCACGGAGGAATCTCGCCGTTCACGGTGGGGAGGATGTCAAAGAGCCCTTAACTGGTATCCGATAGGTGGATTTCGACTGGAATACCGGGAAGGCAACTATGGTAGCAGAGAGAAGACGACCGGTGTTGCCAGTATTGCCAATAATCTCGTTGTTTAAGTACCTCTCTCACTCCACTATTGCCAGTAACGAGGAGAGGATGAACGGGAGGACAGAAACTACCACGCATCTAGTCTAGTTACTGTTATTTAGACCTACTACAGCTAGCTGAATTTTCTCTAGTGCGGATTTGGTTGAATGCATATTGTATTAAGAGTATCGCTATCTAGAGAGGGGGTCAACGACCCCCTCCAGTTGTTACGAAGGTTTACTGGCAATAGTGGAGTGTGTGTGTTTTATAAGTAGACGCAATACTGGCAGAACTGGTTCGAGTGGTGGGTTAGTGGTGATACTGGAACCCGTGGTTTTATGATGGCTCTTCGTCTTGGGTCCGCCTATGGGCCGATTCAATCGAGAATCGTTCATCATCCAGGACAAAGACGTCCTCCGTGATGATTACCAACCAGAGACACTCGAGGAGCGGGACGAAGAACTCGACGAATATGCGGCCGCTCTCCGTCCCGTCATTCAGGGCTGGCAACCGAACAACGTCTTTCTCTATGGCGTTACCGGCGTCGGGAAGACCGCTGCTACACACGATCTTCTCGAGGAACTGCAGGAATCCGCCGAAGAGTACGATGACGTTGATCTCAACGTTATCGAACTCAACTGTACTGGCTGCACTACTTCTTATCAGGTAGCGGTCAATCTCGTGAACGAGATTCGTTCACCGTCGCACCCTCTCACTACTGTCTCATCCTCACGGGAACCGATGAGCGAGACTGGTTACCAACAGAAACGCATCTTCAACGAACTCTACAACGACCTCGAGTCGGTTGGGGGGACGATTCTCGTTGTCCTCGACGAAATCGATAATATCGGCTCGGATGACGATATCCTATACGAACTCCCGCGGGCACGGTCTCAGCTGGATCTCAACGTGAAAATCGGTGTTATCGGTATCTCGAACGATTTCAAGTTCCGAGAAAATCTGTCTCCGAAGGTGAAAGATACACTTTGCGAAGAGGAGATTCTCTTTCCTCCTTATGATGCAAACGAACTGCGAAACATTCTTCGACAACGTGCTGATATCGCACTTCACAGCGATGTTCTTGAGTCAGATGTAATCCCGCTATGTGCGGCGTTCTCGGCACAGGATTCAGGGTCTGCTCGCCAGGCACTCCGTCTATTACGGAAAGCTGCTGACATCGCTGAGAACGAGGCAATGGCCGGTGGCGAGGCGAAGATCACGGAGGAACACGTCCGGGAAGCTGAGCATCAAATTCAGCGCCAGCAGGTTGTCGAAGGAATGCATTCGTTGACTCGCCAGGGTCAATACGTACTACTGACGGTGTGTCAGCTAGCCGCTGAAGGCGAAACTCCTGAACGCACGAAGTTAATCTATCAACGGTATCAGAAGATACTACGGAATCATGGGACTGACCCGCTAAAACGGCGTCGAGTTCATGACCACCTATCGGATCTGAGCCTACACGGTATCTTACGGCTCGTCGATTCGACTGGTGGACGTGGTAACTACAACGAGTACGAGCTAGATGTTTCGCTCTCATCTGCGTTGGATGCGCTCGAGAGTGAATTTGGAGATCTTACTGAGATCCGTGAAACCGCAAAGAGGCATCAAGTTCTGGATTGAGATGGGTACCATCGAAACCAGTAGTGCCAATACCCTCTCCACCTTTGCCAGTAAAACGCCAACCGACGGTGCCAGTTTCTCCAGTACCCTCTCCGGTATTGCCAGTAACCTCTCTTCTAGTTAACCCGATTGGGTAACACCAGAGCTGTCGTTGCCAGTTTCTTTCACCCGAGCTTCGTCTCCCGGTTTTACTGGCAATAGTGGAGTGTCTGACAACACCTCTGAGAAATCGCATCTGCGGGAATGCGGTAATCTCCGAATGGACTACTCATTGGGGGTGACCGGTCCTTTATATTTTGATTTGATTTTGTCCCCCTCTCTCCACTGCCAGTAGTAATAGCGATTGTCGTTGATTTCTTTGATCGTGATCGTCGCCTTTGCGGGGACGTCGTCCGGAAGATCATCAGGCCGTTCCTTACTGTCGCTCTCGTCTGACTCCTCCTCAAGACGATCCTCACGCTCCTTGTGCTCGGCCAACGCCTCGGCGTAGCGGGCAACGTCCCTGAGACGTTCCGGTGGACACTCGTTGAGACTGTTTACTATCTCTGTTGGAAGGTCCGATGATGGGGTCGGTGGTTCGGAAGACATTGGGAATTCTCGTGTTAACCAACACGGAACGACGATTCATACTTTTGTTGGTTAAGACGATGCTAATTTGGTCATTTTGAGCCGTATATTGGGATCTCGTCCGTAGTACTCTCAGATCGACTTCACAACTTATCAACGGGAAAATCTGCCAGCCACAGAGTATGATTCTCGTCCGCTACCAGTGGAGGCTACTGCTCTTCAGGACGAGGCGCATCCTCGTACTTGACCATCTTCTCGGGTTTGTCGGAGATGGTTTCGTAGATTTGTTGAAGCGTCTCCTCAGCGGCGAGCAGATTGTGTTCCTCGAGGAATGTCCGTCCCTTCTCGGTGAGACCGTAGAACTTCCAGGGATAGCCCTGTCGGCGCCGGTCGTCGTCGAGTGCGACCTCCCTGACGATGCCGGCGTCGATCAGCTTTTGGATGTGCTTGTAGACGGTGGCATCGCTGACGCTAGGGTTGAGCTCCTCGAGTTCATACATCGAGGGCAGTTGCTTCGGGTGCTGAAGGATGTTACTGATGAGCGCGAACCGGGTCTGCTGGGTGACGAAGTGGACGAGCTCGCGCGTTTCCGTCTCCTCAGTAATCCCTCGGTCAGTATTCATACGATACAGTTCACGTCCTGGCAGTGAGTAGTTTACTCTATAGTAAACTACGCTGGAGTACACTCAGATGCACACTTAACCAACGTGTGGCGGATTCTCTATCGAACGTTGGTTAAACTGGTGAGAGATCAGTCTTCGAGAACCGCAATAATTTCCTCTGCAGTTCGGCTGATCCGGCTGAGACGATCGCGGACGACTTCTGAATCGTCTGATTCCCAAGCAGCAAGATAGAACGCCGATCCACTCGTGTTGAGCCCATAGTACCGCCCGACAATGTACGCTACAGCTTCCGCCTCGACTTCGCGTTTCGAGCGCTCTATATCGTCATCAACGTCGAAGTGGAGCAAGGCGTGCGCGTACTCGTGAATCACTGTCCGGGCGAGGTCCGCATCGTTCTCGCGGTCTCGAACCTCGACGAGAGGCTTGGCGTCGGCGAGACTCAGCCGTTCACAGATACCCTTCGCCTCTCCGGGTGACCATTCCCGTTCAGGAACAATCTGAACTGTCACTCCGAGGTCGTCAGCAGCGTCAGTCAACTGGCCGACGAGGTCGTCGGCGTCACCGGTCGCCACTGTGCCGAGTTCCGGAAGCGGCTCACCTTCGGTCTGGGAGATGTCGAATACCGGCGCGGGTCTGAACCCGACAAGGCCCTTGGACCACTCCTCGGGCGGCGTCTTGTCGTAATCACAGTCACTGTCCTCATGATAACTTGGCGAATTCTCGCATTCTGGGCACTGCTTCGTGATGATCGGGGCCCAAATCCAGATGGCCTGCTCGCCTTCCTTGACGTGCCGGTCGAACTCCTCTTGCCAGGTTCGATAGCCAGCGACCTTCGTCGCTTCGGGACACTGGCGCTTGATCAGGAGTGTATTTCGATACGAGTAATCGTGGAAGCGACTCTGGACGTCGAGCCACTCCTGGAACTCCGCGCTGGCCTGCGCGTCATCGACGTCGGCGACGAGTTCATCAATCCATGCTTCGATGGTGCTGTTCATCTCGTCCGATCGAGTGTCGGTCTGATCGAAGGAGACCGACGAATCACTGGTCGTAGCCATTGTGTTCACCGAATCAACTTCACGGCGGCTGCATCAGTTCAGGACGCGCCGCACCCCTCGGGGCGTACAAAAAAACCCGAGCTGTCGGTTATCGGAGTTCGTGGGGTTCGTCAGCGAAGCCGACTGTAACGAGGTACTCGAGGAACTCATCGAACTGCTCAACATCGCTGGGCGTGTCGGTCGCAAGGTGACACGCCCATTCGATGGCCCACCGGAAGGCGGGATCCGTTCCGCCTTCGCTTAACCTACAACTAAACAATTCAACCGGATGTGTTGGTTAAGGTTCGTTTCTCTTACTCGTACAAGTCGTCTCGCGCATCTAGCGCCGGATCGAAGCGACGGCAAGCAAAATCTAGGTTCGCAACTCAGTCATCCCCAATGTTGGAGATGTAGTTCGAAAACCTGTCGGTATAACACCCTTCCAAGAATTTGTCAAACCGATCTGCACTACTGTCCTCACAGACGTCGTATTCGACTTTGACAACCGTCTCCACCGCGTGGTGGGTATTCCCTTTGCCATCCTCTACAACAAACGTGAGGTTATTCGTCCCAGCCGCCCTGAGGCTTTCGCCGGTACTAATGTTGAATTCAATAGGTACAGATTCGCCACTACTGAGGTGGCCGATGTCTCCTTCTCCGTCGACCTCGAGGTCTTCGCCACCGTCAAAGACGAGGATGTTGACGTCTTCTATTGCACGCTTCCCCGTGTTCTCAACAGTAACCGAGACGTTCCCCGAGTCGTCCGTGTTCAGTGTGGCAGGGCCATCTATCGAGATTTCTAATACATCTCCATTAAGAACGTCTTCTGGGGCGTTACCGGGGAGAGCAGCAGCAGAAGAGGACACGACCAAAAGCACCACAAGTGCTATCGCGAGAAGCTTTTTCATTATCTACTATGTGACAATCATCTAGTGTAATAAGTTTGTCTCCTGTATAGTATACAGGCTTCTTGCGCTGACCCTGTAGACTCCGTGAGAGTAGGGCGAGTCCTTACTAACGACGTGATTTTCGCATGAGTCCGCAACCGCGATATGAGCACAGTCGCTTCGTCTCACCGACTACGACCATGAGTGACAACTCCACCACCGACAATAAATCGAACTCGAACGAACCGCAGGCGCTCAAGGCACCCGCCTCGACGACGCGGTCGCTGAGTACACGCCATCCCTACACGATCGACGTGCTGGCGATCATCCTGGTGCTCGCCGGCGTCACCCTCGCGCTCGCGTATGCTGGGCGTTCGGGCCCGCGACCATCCGCGAGGCCGCCGACGCGTTCCGAGGAAATGGGGGCGACAAGTGAACTTCCCCGCTGATGCGGCGTGGCGGGCGTTCCTCGTATCAGGGATGTGGTGAGAGGAGTCCGTTTTTCTGACTCGTCGAGCTTGGTCTTATGCACTCACTTCGGTTCCCTCACCATCAACGCCGAGATCGTACTTGACGTGGATATCGTTGTACCAGACGACCGGTCGCTTCGACCTGCCGTCTTCTTCGAATTTGACGAGGCCGAGTTCAGCAAGATCGGTGAGCGAGTTCGAGACGTTCTTGATGTCACGGTCGACGAGTCGGGCTAACTCGCGTTGGCTACTCGGCTCTTCGCGAGCGATCGTCCGGATGAGTTCGAGATTCTTCTCGCTCAGGATGCGTGCGAGTGCGGCCTCATCGGGGAGTGAGACACCGTACTGGTCCTCAGTTATTTTGCCTTTATCGGCGCGTTCT
This sequence comes from Halopelagius longus, assembly GCF_900100875.1. NCBI lineage: Archaea > Methanobacteriati > Methanobacteriota > Halobacteria > Halobacteriales > Haloferacaceae > Halopelagius > Halopelagius longus. Next base: position 60,975 of record NZ_FNKQ01000007.1, read on the forward strand.
GCGGCGTCGAGGACGTGTTCTGCGAAGTCTTGGTCCGATTCGACTCGGACTACGAGGGTATTGCTTGGCATGGTAGGACTTTCTTTTTGGGATGGCACTCAGTCGTTTAGAGGTCAATTCCGGCTTCGTCTAGGAACCGTTGAAGCAACGGTTTCACGCCCGGGGAGTCGATTTCTTCGACGCTCCCTCCATCGTGGCGTTCGTGAACGCCGTGCTGGTTGTCGTATCGGAGGATGGGATTCTCGGCTCTTTTCTTCCCGTATTGGAACCTGTATTTTACTCCCTCCGGGGATTTCTCCGATTTCAGGACAGAGAGGATGCGGATGTTGACAATTTCGTCCCCTTTCTCACGGGTTTCGTCGATGACTACTTCGACGTCGTCTTCGGGTGCCATCTGCATATGTTGGTGATATTGCCAATACTATGGGGACGTTGGTTTAGTAACCAACAATAGAGATGTGACGTTCTTCGAGCCCCAGAGCGGAGATGCCGTCGAACTCGGGGACGGGGACTACGTCCTCGAGTTGGGGGTCATCGTGTTCTGACGCCAGTTAGACGAGGTTGTACTTGAGGACGAGGAACACGAAGCCTACGAGAAGCGCCAGCAGCCCGATTTTTGCGAGTACGGATTCGAATCTCGTCGTGAGGTGGGGAACGCCTACTGCGGGCTGTCCCCGTACGCCGTCGACCGCACCAAGGGCTACGTAGATCGCCCCAAGAAGGGCAACCGCTCCAAACGCGGCTTCGACAGGCCCAATACCAAATATCATGACTTTCGCCTCCATTAATGTTAGGTGAGTGCCAGAACTGCATAAGTGCCTCGCCGGAACTGCGGACATAGTGGTCAAACACTTAAATTGAAAAGTCTCTAACTATAACATATGTCCGTAGGCCCTGACAATCCCATAGTGAATTTGCTATTTGGAAATGTAGTGTACGTACTCGGCCTTCTCATACTCACCTCTATCTTCCAAGTCACACCAGAGGCCGCCGTCCAAGGCGCATTTCAGGGAACGGCCCCTTCGCTCCTCAATGCGTATCTTCTGGTTGGTGCGATGTTGGGGGCCGTAGATATTCTCGTGGTCCTCACCCCTTTTCTCTCGCTGGCAGGCAGCAGTGGATGGTGAAGTACCTCCTGAGGAGAAACTACTCTTCGAGGTGTCCGTCGCGCTCAAGCAGAGCCTGCAGCGTGACACCGTCGAGTTTGTAGAGAAGCTCTGCGATATCGTTCTCCTCGTTGAGTCGGTACCGCTGTCGCGCCTCCGACTGTCGCGTCTCCTCGACGATCCTGACGTCGACGAAGTCGTCGATGTGGTCGTACACCGTCGACCGAGCGATCCCCGCCTGTCGGGCGATTTCACTCACGTTCAGCTCGTACCCTCGTTCATCGACGAAGACGCTCAGAATTCGCACTCGAGCTGGCTTCCCAAGTAACCACACCAACGGCGTGTCATCCGCGAACGCCTCGGACTCCTTCTGTTGTTCCATCTCAATTATAACATCGTCCTAGGGGCACATAAGTGCACTGTGCAAACTGCAATAGTGTATACTACAAGCAACACATATGGTGTCATACTACTACAATACAGAGAGATGGGAAGTCAAGCGAACAGAAATCGGATCGTGCGCAAAATGCTCCGGAAGCGAATCGTTGGCGGCCACAACAAGCAAATCGACACCATCGTCAATATGGTCCTCCCGTCTCACGAACAAGGCCGTGGGCGGCAGTTGCTTGAGGAGCTGGTAACCGACCCCGACGCACCGATTGAAGCCTACGGCGGCCAACGAAACGCCGTCCGTCTTACCAGTATCTCAGACGCCGTGGACTACCTGAAAGAAAACGGCGGCGACGTGCCCTTCGGGTTCGACTAAACCCGAGGGCCACTACCGTTTGAAGAAGTGCAGGCATATCCGCCGGTGGGAGTTCGGGACTGTCGAGCGCGACATCCCACAGTATTTTGATAGCAACATGCGGTTCGCGGAGGACACGTAGATACATTACAACGATTGCCTCAGATCTCGGTTATTCGCTGTGCGAGTTAGCGGAGGACAACTTCTGATTGCAATTCAAAACAGTACCGGGAGCTGATCAGTCCTGGCACTCTACTCGCTTTCAGCCTCCGGTTGAATCTGTCGAACGTCTTCAGCGAGTCTGTGGAGATACTCTCGAAGCACCTCCATATCGTCTTGGGCTTCCTCGAGGGTTCTCGCTTTCACCTTTCCCTTGATTTTGTCTTCATCACGTGTGCCCTGGCCGCGTTTGATCTGAACGGTGATGGAGACGCCGGTATCACTGCGTTCGATATATTGCGTTTCAGGAGGCTGTTCATCGGTTGCGTCGTTCGTGGACTAATTGGATTCTGGCATTGCTAAGAATGGATGAGTCGTTTAGCGCGCTGTGCGCCACTGTCGATGGAAGCAAGGAGGATCGCTTACGCGCTATCTCAATAGGAGAGTACGTGAGAACGCGTGTTCAGCTCCCCCACATGAATTAGTGATCTACAGCAGATCTCAGAAGTGAACGTCAGCGGGTACGATCCAGAGGTTCTCGCTCTCCTCAAGAACTCGGTCTAACTGTTCCCGGTGACGGATCCCATTTGCGTACTCGTTGTACAGGAAGATCGTCGGTCCGTTGTATGCTCCCACTTGGTAGAATGCGTGCCGAGCGAGGTCCTCGTCACGCATAATCTCCTCGGCGGTGAGGTTGTCGAGCGCCTCTTTCACCCGTTCGAGATTACGTTCGAACTCCTCCTTTGTCGCTTCCCACCCACGGTCAAGCAGTTCTTGGCCAGTGTTCGAGTCAACGGGCGCAGCGATCGGGAGATCACCCCAACGCGCCTTGCCTGCGACGGAGGTGCCCTCTTCATCGAACGTGACATAGTAATCAAAGACGGCGCAGGAGTGCAGGTCTGCACCCACTAACTGGTCGAACACCGTCCTTCCGGTGGCTAACGCGTCGTCCTGCGTCGATGCCTCTACCAGCGCGTAGATGACCATGTGCATCTCGAACACCTTGAAGCGCCGACGCACCGGGGCCGTTGCTTGCTCGCTCCCGCTGCGCCGGCACCCATCGCCGGCGCTCGAAAAACCTCTCTGCACAGCGGTCGGTTCACAGAAATCGTCCGCTCATTCGACAGTGATGGCAGACTACCAGCCTCGTAGTCGGTTTCGATGTCTTCTACGAGAAGGTGTTGCGCTCAACAACGCCGAAGGTCGTGACTCGACACACGCTCGGTGTCTCCTGTCTCTTCGGCTGCACGTTCCGCGGCCTTCTCGACCCACGTCTGCACGGTGTGCTTCTTCCGGGGGAGCAAGGGTTCGTCGTGGGTCATCCAGACGTTCCAGCTTCCGCCTTTTTCCGTTCTGTTCCCACTTTGCATGTTAGTATAGTTTTTCGTGCAGGCTAAGACTTGTCACTGGCTAGATTTTCGACCCAACCAGTCGAGTTCGACTGTTTCAGGAAATCACCTCTCGGCCCGCTGCACGTTTGTACACAAACACGCAATCACACCCGTTCGGATAGTCTCGGTCCGGTCAATCTGAGACCGCATAACCGTGTGAACTATCCACAAACCTATCAGAGAAGGATGAACAATCTTATTACCTGTCTAGATTCCACGTTCACACGAAACTAGAGTAGCGAACGGCCCACAAATACACCCGTCATAACGGAGTACAATCCACATGGACCTCGATCCCGCCTCCCTTGAAGGAAAGACCACACGGGAGGTACTACACGAACTCATCGAATACGTCGTCAAATCCGAAGAGGAGATGGACGAAAAGACGACGCGAAGCGGGGACCAAACCGACCTCAACATATACATCTGCGATAACGAAGGCTACGAAATTGGTGATCTCAACCAATGGGTGACTCATCTCGCTGAAAGCGACAAGGTTAGTGGACACGCCGGAAACTATGTCGCCAACCACACCTTCAACGAAGAAGTCGCAGACGATGACATATCCCTCGTCTCCATCACCACCCCGGCAAAGGGTCGGGAAGACGAGTTCGTCTTTGTCACGAACGACGGGTACCTCTGGGTGCTCACAACAATCCACTCTGACTGGCGGGAGAAGACCATTGAGAATTTCCTCAAATACCTCCCGTGTGTTGAGCGTCTCTACCTCTCAGCCGATAATTTAGAGGACCTCACGGAACGTATTCGCGACTCCCGCATTAGCGGATTCACCGCGAAATACCATGCACCGAATAGAGAACGAGACGCAACCCTCACGTTCAGCGGTGCGGAACCTGGAGACCTCAGGAAAGCCGAAGAAACCTTTGACGCCAAACCGACGCGCATTGAATTCGATCAGAAGAATAGCCCCGACACAGCTATCCAAGGGGCGAACACGAACAAAGGTCGGTTGACGATGCGGTCCGTGCGTGACGGGTCTGAGCCTAAGGCCGTCGAAACACTTCTCGGCCTTACTGAAGGGTACCAGGAACTCGACCGGCAGAGCTTCAGTGTCGAGCTCCCACCCACGCACGACAACCTCGAGAACGGCTTCGCCGTAGACGGATTCACTGCCGTCGAACTCACGGACCCAGATCGTGACGATGCTGAAGATCTCATAGCGGAGCTTAAGCAGAATGTACTCAACGGGAACCAGTACCGCTACGGTATCCGTGATAGTGGACGGAAAGTCCGCGTATTCGACACTGAATACAGCGAAACATTCGATGTTGCAGTAGAAGGGCCGAACATCATCCTCTATGCACGCGACACTACAACCGCGCTTAGTCTCCGAAGCTTCGTCCGTAAAGTGTATGATAAGCTTGATTCAACGTACTCGCTGAGCAAGTCGCAAAATCCGGTGGCTATCAAATAGACATGGTAGGGCTGACGGACGGGGAACGGCAACGACGCGAAGTAAACACCTACAACCTGTTTTACTCCGCCACCACTGCCCGAGCCGATCCGCCCCTGGCCACACATGGCGTTCGTATCCCCGTTATGTTCCCGGTCATCGAGGACCGTCGCAACGATGTCCGCGCAGAACCCGATCTCGTATTATACGACAGTGAGACGTGCGTACTCGCGGAAATCAAGAGCGGGAACAATATCGATGCTCGCGATATCAAACAGATGCGTGAATGCGCTGCGGTGAACATCGAAGCAGCTGAAGACGCGCTCAAAGACGCGCAAGTCCGAGAAAAAACAGGGTACGACGGTACAGTGACTGCGGTTGAACCGGTTATTGTGTACCAGGACCTCGACGAGGAGTACATCGAAGAGACGCGCGAAGAATCTGATGCATTCCGCGAAGCATTGAACGAACTCTTGAACAACGCTGTAGTGATGACACAGGACTATGGCGGTGAACTTCGTGTACTTGCCGGGGAGTTCAACGACGACGGTGGTCTCCAATCTCTTCTCCAACGTGGCGTTGACCTCCCGGTAAACCCACCGGACGAAATCATGCTCACCGAGGGAATGGAACACGAGATCCTTGCGATGGCGATCTGTGATATTTGGGGTGAGCAAGCCGTAGACCATGATGGCGGTGTGGAGGTAACACGTACAGAGGTTCGTGACTACTTCGCACCGCGACACAACGTCGGTCTAGCCGATTTGGACCTTGTTTTCGACTTCTTGAACGAATTCGGTGCCTGTGACCATGTGAAGAATCAACACTACGAATTCACACGCGACCACATGGGCAAGATTCTCACCGTAGAATCGCAGGTGATGAGTGAATCTGTTGAGGATTACTTACACGGTTCAGATCAGTCATCGCTTGACGATCATTTCGGTAGTGATGACTCCGACGATGATGATTCCGACGACGATAACGACTGACGAACGCAAGCGGCTAACGAAGTCAATCAGTCTGTCGCAGAAACAGGGGTACACGACAAATTCGAAGTAGATACAAGAGAAGAGTCGGTCGAAGTCACCGTGGCAGGATCAATTCAGGTAGATTGCCCACACTGTGGCGAGATGAATACTATTGCCAAAAAGAAACAGCGTCACTTGTTTTAATTGCCGGGAACTATTCGACCCAACCAACGCAGAACGGAGCTTCTAACACAAAAACAAGCTTCTACGATACCCTGAGATGCATACAGAGTGTACAGTTCAAAGATCTAGGTCATCCTTGACCTCATCTAGAGTTTTCCCGTTAAGATAGCAAACGACATCGTGGGACTCCATCACCTCTACTGCCTCTTCCAACTCCTCCTCGTCCCGATTGTATAAATCCGCATTCTGAGCAGTAGTCGGGTCCTGGCAAGAGAAACATGCGGTGAATACAGCCAGATAGCCTCTATGCCTCCCCGTTCTAATCACAGCACTAAATGGGTCCTCGTCACCACCACAATCTTCGCACACCATCATCTGGTCTAACAAATCATAACCGTACTGTGTTGTAGCATATCCCTTTGGAGTTTCTTTGAGCAGATCCGTCTCAACTGCCTTTCTCAGGATGCTCTTTCTGTGACTAGCAGGGTTTCCTCGGAGCGATTGCGTCCTCAAACCACCTCTTGAATCGTCATCATGCTTTGCTGGCCCACGAAAATACCCATCTCTGAGAAGAGCTTCGACCGTCCCAAAGTCGAACGTTGCGCTCTCGCGATTTTGGACATCCTGTGGTAGATCGTCCAGTGAATCAATCGTCATTAGTCCGATAAGGATAGTGTAGTATCTTCGTTCTATCGGAAGAACGGAGACACGACGATACGTCGATGCTACACAGTAGAGCGAAAACTAGCCGATCGGCTAGGACTCGCGTAGCTCGTCAGCAATCGCGTCTACTGCGCTTGCTGGAGTGTCGGACCATACCGTGTTGTCGTCGCATGTCGCACGCTATCGACCATCTTCTGAGCGGCGCAATAGCTTGATATCGATTTCTGTATCGAATCCTTTGGCCAGCATGAACTCTTAGTAGGCTTTCTGGTTGGTTATTGGCGTGTTTGCCATAATCTGGATTCTCGACGCCACTACCTTCTAATTTCCTGTGATCGGGTGGTGTGATTAATCACTCTCATAGTTCACTTTCACAGGTGAGTTTCACAACTCACATTCATTCGCGACAAGCGCGCGTCACCACCGCGGACCCTTCCTGTCAGCGTTGGAACTTCCGGATAAAATTGCCTGTAAAAAGAGGGTTCGTACCGTTTTAGGTATAGTCCCGGGCGGATTTGAACCGCCGTCAATGGCTCCAAAGGCTACTCGTTCTCGAATAGGCCTATTAGTAGAAGACCGGTCGTGGCTGCGCGCGCAGCTAAGTGAGCACGGAGCGGAGGGTGGGGCGGTGGGGCTTGGGCCGGTCCGGCACGTAGAAAAAAGAAGGGTGCGACGACCGGCTATTCCCACCACCGACCGCGTTCGGGGAACATAATGGTGCTCCACCCAGTGACGGCTACTGAGACGCGCCCATTGTACCAGTTCCGTGCCGCCCCATGAATGCGCACCTGCTCGCCTTCCTCAATCCACGGAGCATCTGACGCCTCCCAGATCGTCATGCGAGTCTGCCCACTGTCGTCCGCTATGAGTCCAACCTGAGCGATGCTCGGATGCGAGGGATCCCACAATGTCTTGACCTGACCTTCGATGCTCACCTCCTTCCGATCAACCGCTTCGAGCTTCCCGATGGGCACCACTCGACCGGGTGCCGTCTGCAACTCCTCGAACACGCTGACGACCGCACTACTCACGTCCTTCCCACGGGCCACGGCTTCACCCAGCCGCCGGCCAATCGCCGCTCGCGACCAACCATCCAGCTTCTCGACCAACCGATCTGCTTGGGTGTTCACCGCCGCCAACTGCTCCTGCGTCAGTTCTGCACGGGGATCCTCCCGTTCCGGGTCAGCCATCGGATTCACGCTCGCAGCCCGCTTCTGGAACTCCGCACGCCGCTGTGCGCTCTGCTTCGCCGCGATGTCTCGCGTCCGCTTCGCACGACCCTCCTGCATTCCCAGTTCGGCTTGAGCACTGATGCGCTCCAGTTCGGCTTCCCGCGCCTTGATGCGCTCTTCCTGTCCGAGGGTCACACCGTGAATTTGGTCCCCGTCAGTGTCGACAATCCCGTCTGGGTGGTTCGCATCCACCTTCGCCTGCGTCTCCTGTTCGACCGTCGGCCGGAACTCCGGCGTCTCGTCGACGACCGGGTAGCGTTCCGCAGCCGCCGCTTCGTCGTCCGTCTGCTCGAATGCCTGTTCATCGACCGAAACCTCATTACCGAAGACGTTCTTACTCGACATTGGAGTTCAACTCCTGAAGGCGCTCACGCGCCGCCACCGCGATGCCCCAAACATCGCGGTTTTCCGACAACGACGACCGACAGATCCATCTCCGCGCTCTCGCTCGCGCCTTCGCGAGCGCCCCAATGTGGGCGCGAGCGAGAGCGCGTCCACGGGAGGCCACACAACCAGCACCGCGCGCCGACTCACCGAGCGCAGCGAGGTGAGTCTCGGGACGCGAACGAGAAGTCCCCGCGAGCGTCGCGAGCGGGGGCGGGGCAGACGAGCACCGCGAGTCTGCCGAGTGAGCGGACCGATACCCCGCCCGGAGCGAGCGGCCAGCTTTAAGCCGTTTCTCGTGTCCGGCCCGGCCTGCGGGTCCGTGTCCAGCGCGACGGTCGTGAGCACGGCGAGTCGTGTTGTGACTCGCCGCGCGGAACGGCCCAAAGCGCTGGAACGCGAACGCCCGCAAGGGTCGCAACCGAAAACGCGCTTAATGCTGGCGTCGAGACCAGATTCACTTTAGCCCGGAACGCGGTCGAGTGACGACGGAACGAGACCGCGACAGCCCGGAATGGTCGGTCGCGAGCGACGCGAAGGGCGGAAGCGGCGAGCGGTGCGTGCCGTAACGAATCACCTGTTCAATCGAATTCAACGCTCAGTGTCCCAACCGACAGTCTGGCGGACTCAGAAAGGGCGAGGCCGTCTCGGACGTTCCCCGACACCCCGCAAGCACCGCAGGTACGAGGAGCGCAGCGAGTACCCGTGAGTGAAGCGAACGGGGACAAGCGAGACGGAGTCTCGCATGGCCGCGGGATGCCGAGCAGCCGAGGGCTTTCATCGAAGTACTCAGACCGAGTTCAAGAAGAGAATAGACTATCGGAGATAGCCGAAATCTATCGAAACCAGTTCTGTACGCACCATCCAAGATGTTGCTGTCTTATTCTAAATCGTCGGTGTTTGTTAAACGAAGGTAGCCTGTTCTCGGCTCGTAGAGCTCCCCTTTCCGGCGAAGGCTTTCGATTTCATCTTGGGCCTTCTTCTCGTTGATATCCAGTTCAGTCACTGCACGTTGGAATATCTGCTCTTTAGGCGCGAATCCGTCATTATCGTCCTGTTTGCCAATATCGTAGATCAGTTGGCGGAGTGCTTTTATCCGGTCCTTCTGGCTTTTCGTCGTCCCCGTCTCCACAATCTCTGCGTCGAACTCACCGGTATCGGGATCTATGCCGAGGTTTTGGAGACAGGACTCGACGATTTCCGTTACTCGCTCTGCATCTTCTTCAGTCACCGTGTCAGAAAGTCGAAGTCGTGCTGACGCTTCGGCGAGGCGGACGAGCCCTTCAAGCTTTTGTGCCGTTAACGGTATGGGCACGTCCTCATCACTCCCCTTTGCACGGAAGTCGACGTAGAAATCACGGATTACTTCCTTCGCTTCTTCACTCAGGGTCGGGAAGCAATTCTGACGAGCATAGACGAAGTACTTTATGAGCAACTCGCGGTCAATTACAGGCTCTACGAGTTCGCTCGCAGTCTCTATCTCGTCCTCGTCGTACGCCGACGCCGGAATCTTCTCGGCCTGGGTTCGCATCTCGCCAGCCTTGTTCGAGTCTAAAATGAATTCAGCGACTCCAGAATCCGACTTTGGGTCGGGGTCATCTCTCACGATGAACGTGAGGTCAAGGTTACTGAGTAATCCTGGTGGTAGGTCTACTTGCGGAGCGATCGGTTCGTACTGGTCGAACCGTCCAAACTTCGGTCTCCCAACGATCGTCGTCGACGTCTGTGCAGGAAGCGTGTCGACAACGCTTGCCTTCGAGACATCTACCTGTTGATCAGCTATGACATTCGATAATGCAACCTTCTCTTCGCTCCGGAGGCTGTGGGCATTTTCAATTACAGCAAGACCATGATTCGCTTTCACGACGGCACCCCCACGCGTTTCCCACCCGGAGGAAGTGTTGTAAGCACCGGCGGTAAGTCCGACTTCGCTCGAACTTTCACCAGAAACCACGACTGAACGAGGGGAAAGCCGAGCTGCTGCTCGAACCATTTGAGATTTCGCACTCCCTGGGTCACCGATGATGCCGACGTGTATCGTCCCTCGGATAGTGGACTCATCTGGGAGACGCTTCCGAACTCCCGACGCGAGTTGGAGTGCGAGAGGGAGTTTGATGTGTTCGTTGCCGTGAACCGACGGTGCGATACTGCCAGTGATAGCCTCGTAGATATCGTCGCGGTCTGCTATCTCGAGGATTTTTTCGATGTCATCGTCGGTGATTTCGATATGAGCGTTTGGGTCGGCCTCAGTGAGGCTGTGGGCGTCAAGATATTTGTCCGGGATGGTCGTGGAGAGGGTTTCATCAGCGAGTTGCACGGCACCTGTCACCGCGACAGTTTCACCAGGGGTCGCTCTCCCAGCAAGGTCGCCGATAAGTTCGACCTCGAGAGTCTCAGCCTCGTCGTCAGTTCCGACGCCTTTATGGCGTTGTTCGAGCGTGAGACGCTGGTAATCCTCGTACTCACTTTGGTTTCTGTTTACTACAAATGGCCCACTACGTTCGCACCCTTGGCACTCAGCAGGTTCATTACTCCCTGACCGTGTCTGGGGAATGTACGTCATCGTCCCGCAACGCTGGCACTGGAACGCCAATTCCGTCGGCTTTGACCGGACTGGAGACGCTGTCGCAACTGTCCCGATGACTGTGAAGAGTTCGCCGATGTGCTTCGTCCTGAGAGACGCTAGTTTGATCCGTCGCGTATCTTGCATCTGAACAGAGACGTGCGATTCTTCATGTTCCGATCGGAGTGCTTCTTCTGCCCAATCACGAAGTCTTTCGGGGTGTTTAAGATATTTTTCTGCGACCTCAGAGTCGTATTCAGCAAGATCGTTAAACGCTACCGAAGCGACTACCAGTTCGTCTTCTTTCTTCTCAAGAGCACTAGACTCTAACTGCCGGAAAAAAGCGATAAACGTGTCTAAGAGGTCAGAGTTAGATCCTGAAGGGGTCCTTTCCATGTCCTCGTGGTCGATTTTCAAACGACAAAAGGCTATTCGTCCTGTAATTCTCTTTTAGACGTAATAAATATCTAACAATTGTTATGCGGACGAGCGATTCTTCCGTATGTGGCTCTCACGGCGTGTTCACGGGGAAATTCGTTCACAAACGTCGTAGAGAGTGTCGTCATCGGCTGCAAGGAGCATGTCGGGAAGCGATGTTGAAAGCGGCCGGTGCGGCCCGACCTTGAACGTGACAGGTGAGCCGCATGCAGGGCAGTCCATGGTCATCTCAAGGGGTACTCATATGTTGTAGATAATGGAGGGATGGGACAGTCATACACGGTAGTCGATTAATACCGGGTACGGAAAGGTATCCAGAGAGGCAACAGCCGCGGTGTTAGGGCTCTTCGAGCAACGAGCGAGCCCGCTGCACGTAACTGTTCGCGCCCCAGCTACGAGCGTCGCTAATCTCATCGAGGAGCAGCCGCGCATCAGCAGCAGATAGGTATTCAGTTCGAACGAGTACTGAGAGGAGCGTCGGCGTCGTGACGAGCCGGGTATCAGCGAGTGAGGCATGGATCAAGCCAAGTTGATTGAACTCGTCACAGAGGAAGAGCGCAGCATCGAGATCGTTCGCGAGTGTGACGGCTGCGTTTTCACCGTCATCGAGCGGAAACTCGGCATCGAGGTCGACAGACTGTGTCGTGAATGACTCTGCTTGGTTGAGTACGGCGGACGCAGCGTGCCCATGGACGTCATCGTAGGAGGCAATCTCTCGGAGTTCATCGATGACCGCCGTTGGAACGACGACCTCGTACCGGGAGAGACAGAGTGCGAGTGGATCGGGATCGTCGCCAGTAACGATCCCGAGACTCACGAGGGCGGAGGCGTCTGCGATAAGCCGCGACATCTATGCGTCGGCGACCTCGTCGATGAAGTCCTCGTCCAACTGTTGCTTCAACACTCGGAGGTTTGCCGCCTCTTCGGCGCCGACGAGTGCTTTGAGCTGCTCGAAGGTGATCTCATCGTCGTAATAGGCAGCAGCAATTTCTTGGGTGAGTGCGTCGTCGTGAGCGGCATCTTGGAGGTACTCCCGAAGCGCGGTCACGAGGACGTCCGTTCGGTCTTCCCCGAGGACTGCGGCCAGTGCGTCGGCACGGTCGATGAGCCGATTGGGGGCCCGAAACTGCACGCGCTTTTTATCTGTACTCATTATGTGTACATTGTGAGCCAACGCACTTAGACGTTTTCGTGTGTACAATGTGAGTCTCATTCGGCTGAGCGTCACTCGTCCACGAGATGCTCCTCGAGGTCACGCGTCCGCACGCCGTGATTGTCGGTTGGCTGTGAGGCGTCGTCACTGGGTAACAAGCAGTCGTCGATAGCTACGAAGGCGCTGAGAACCCGTTGACTTATTCGTCTTTGAGTGCAGCGTAGATCTCTGCATGGAAGTCGCGGACGATGTCGCCGTTGGCTCGATTTGACGTGCGTGCCATAGAGAATCAAGTATCTACAGTTTACAGAGATCAGTAAATGGTGTTGCGTTCAGCCTATCTGGGCTCAAAGCGAGCGATGGGCCGCTCACCAAGAACACTCTTTCCCTTAACCTACAATTGAGGATGCGGACCTCTGTTGGTTAATACTCGGTTCGACGGTAGTTGGAATCAACGACAGTTCCAGACGCTGCGTAGTTATACTCTGAGTTGGGGGTGTCTCGTTCTCCTGAATTGTAACAGACGAGATTACTGAGAGAGTTCCCTTTGCAGCTCGTCTCGTCGTGAACGGAGCGTCACAGGAGTTGTCCCCGCCGCCTTAGCGATCGATGCCTGAGTGAGCGCACAATCTCGTTCTTGCGCAGCCAGATAGAGACAAGCTGCTGCGACGCCTGACGGTTGTCGTCCATTCGCGATGGTCTCAGCCTCTGCCCGTTCTGCGAGTTCGAATGCTCGGTGGCGGACGTGATCTGTGACCTCAAGATCAGATGCGAGTCGAGAAACAAACGATTGCGGCGTTAGCGGTGCCGTCGGAAGCCCCAGTTCACTATTCAGTGCCTTGTACGCGTTCGACACTCTCCGTTTCGAGACTCTTGCCACGGTGATGACTTCATCGAGCGTCCGTGAGAGCCCGGTACAACGACAGGCACCATAGACGCTTGCAGCGGCCATCGCTTCGATTGATCGTCCGTACAAGAGGTCTTCGTCCTGGGCACTCCGAAAGAGTGCACACGCCCGGTCACGGGCTGTCTCGGACAGTCCGAGTGCACTCGCGATTCGGCGGACTTCGGTTAGCCCGTGTGCGAGATTCCGTTCGGCTTTCGATTGAAACCGACCCCGAGACTGTTCACGTCGAAGGCGGGCGATCTGTCCTCGCTTCTCTCCGGAGAGTGTGTTACCGCGAGCGTCCCGTTCGTACCCGATTTCTGTGGAAAGGCCGCGATCGTGACGCGCTGGTGTGAGTGGAGCACCCGTTCTCCGCTGAGTCTCATCATCGTCATCGAAAACCGATCGCCAGTCAGGTCCACGGTCGATCTGCAACTCGTCGATGATGAGACCGCAGTCCTCACACACTGTTTCAGCACAGTTCGTTCTGACGTGTCCACCGCATTCTGGACATGCGCTGGTGGTACTGTTCGATCGTTCCTCGTCGAAGCCACTCTCGTAGATATCTCTCGTTGCCATTGGAAATCTGCGAGGTGCTTTCTGACTACCCCGCACCCCTTCAGGGGAAGAAAAAATAATTCGTCAGCGGTTCGCGGCACTCACATCAGTCTAATTCGGGAATGTCTCGACGTCCACTCTCGACGCACTCCCAACACGGGAAGTCGTCAGGGAGTTCGTCGCAGTCACAGTTCGGCGGCGTTGCCTCCTCACTGTCCTCGGTTGGCGTCTGGTTCGTGTTGGAGACACCTCCATCGGTGGCCATCTGCACTCGCTGAGCGGCATCGATGATCGGTTGTCGAATCGCGACTGCGACACGGTGCTTACACGGGCCGGAATACGTTTCGTCGGCAGGGCATTCACACGAGATCGGCACTCTCTCTTCGATGGTCACTCTGTACTCGTGGTTCGCTGGGTCAGCGTGGCTCTCGTTACGCACCAAGATATCGCTCTCGATTAACGAAAACTCGAACGCCTCGTACTGCGCTCGTTTGAGGATACGCTTCGAGGGGTTCAGTCCTGCAAGTGAAGGTTTAGACATGGTACTCACTGAGGCGAACTTCTGTAAGCGCCTCACCCCTCAGGGTGGAGATAAACCCAGTACGACAATAGAAGGGGTAATTCACCGAGGTTGAGTCTTGAGAGGCTTCAAGAGAAGAAGTTGGATTCTCAGAATAGAGAATGATTGGGTATAGTTATAGTATCAGAGTAGTCCGGTTCGATGAATGTACGATCTCACTGGGTTCCAACGCGATCTGCTCCTCGTTGTCGCAGGTCTTGACGAACCACATGGCCTCGCGGTGAAAGAGGAGATGGAGGAGTATTATGAGAAGGAGGTCCATCACGGGCGTCTGTATCCAAATCTCGATACGCTTGTAGAGAAAGGGCTAATCAAGAAGGGGGAACGAGATCAGCGAACGAACTACTATACACTGACTGCAAGAGGAGACCGCGAAATTGCTGATCGTCAACAGTGGGAAGCAACGTACCTCAGTGACTAAAGGTTCCTACTAGCACTTGACCGGAAAGGGGGCAAACAGAGCCGTTCGAAGGCACTGGATTACGCCTGCAGATTTAGCGCTCAGACTAGAGGCATCACTTGTCAGTGTATCTCTCTAGGGGGAGTCGATCAAGACCAACAGTATCGTATCCTCTCCTATTGGCTGCTAATCCGCGATGGTATTCGATACCTAACCAACACACTCCATCAGACGACTTCGTCGGTGAAGCGCTCGTACGTCTGTCGTTCCGAATCGGTGAGGTCGATGCTCCTGGTGTAGACATATTTGGTATCGTCTTCACTGACAGTAACGAGTAGCTTGAGACGCACCCCCTCATTGCTCACGTAAATCCAGGCGAGTTTAATCGCTGGTTGTAATATGAAGACAAGTCAAAAACTCCGGTACTCATCTAAGATTGGAAAAACATCTGCTACATGGGGTGGCCAAGAAAAGGCTACTAAGATCGGCCTTCCCCACCTTATAGCCAGTTAGGGGTTGGCCGACCGTCCCACTCTTCAATTCGCTGTATGTCTTCAGGCCGATCAAGAGAGTCGTAGATTTGGTATAGCATACCCAGATTCTCCCACAATCCCATCTGCTGGAGCAATTCGATTGCAAATTTGGATGCAGCATAGAAGGTCCGAGGCATCTCATTAGGGATACTCTCCACATCAGGCTCTAACTTCTCAACAAATCCCTTCTCAGTCAAAGTCCGAAGGTGGTCACGAACTGTGGATTCTGAGATAAGACCCTCATTTCGAAATGCCACTTCTTTCGGACTTAGTGCACCAGTCTCTGATGCTAAGAGCTGCTGGACGATGCGTAACTTATGCTCCTCAAGCAGCTCACGCATTGCTCCCAGCCGATTACCGTCATAGATCTCTGCAACCTGCTCAGCGGCGTCCTGTGGGTCACGAGAAACCTCAGTTGTAGCGTCCTGCTCCGAATCAATCCGTTGGATAGCTCGTCTAACCTCTGGATCGTCAATACCTCCTAGATCGGAATTCTGGCTCTCTCGGAGCCTCTCACTCAATTCCTCAACCTTGCTAGATAAGGAACCACTTTTGAGAGATTCTGGAATAGCCTCTATGTCCTCAATCTCTGAGAAAAGTAAATCCTCCAGCTCTGATGAAGCCTCCACCGCCTGTTCATCTCCTTCTTCACGCTTGGTGGGTGCTTCTTGACTCATAGAGATTAATTGACTCTAGTGAGCGATAAGTGTTGCGGCTACCATCGCAACAGATGAGATAAGAGGAGAACAATTAACTCCGACGCAGACGGTTCTTTAAAAGGATGGCTCTCCCGCCTCATCTTCAAGGTTTACCGGAAATTAGAGACTGGGAACTCCTCCTGGAGGGATACAGCGATTCAGAACTCATTGAATTTACTCAGAAAGCAAATGACATTCTACGGGATAATGGCCTCAGAGAGAACCCTGATCGACCGAGTTTTCTGATCCTTGGGAGCTACGATCAGGGCTCTTCGACGAGAGAAGGACCAAAGGATAGGCTCGAAGACGTTCGAGATATCCTCCATCTTAATCAAAAGTCGAACTTCGCGATCTTGCTGGAAGAGCTGGATCCCGATAACACACGGTGGAACAACTGGTATCTCAAATTCCAGTTTACCCTTCTTTCTACAGATTACAATGTTCTCGTCGCAGAGGATAATAATGGAGGGCATGAATTAGAGCTGGGTGAAGTTCCCCTCCAAGAAACGTACGTCGCAAAGCGTGAATATACCCACGCATCGTTGGATAAAGATCTCGAGTATGAGAAATTCGATGCGATGATGTCCACACTCTTTGATTTCCTCGATCGTGCAGGACACCTGTATCGGTGGCAGGACAAAGCAGAACTTTCTGACGCAATCGTTCAAATCGCTCGGAAGACGATGTGAGTGAACTGCCTCGAGGTCAATCCCCGAGACACTCTGTTTTCCTTATCTGTATAACGTCCAGACCACTGAGGGAGGTGGGGATGGTGGAACTATCCTTCTACCTTCGTTTGTTGGCTCTACCTCGCAGTCACCAGTAGAACGATGACACTACTGTGTGGCGTAGACCATCTCCATTGGGAACTCGTTGTCATCCTTTTCTGGTTCTTTAGGTAGTGTCTTGAGCGCTCCCGTGTGTGAACTCGCGGTTATTGCAAGTACGAATACAGGTGGACGTTCTGTTTTTGACGTTGGCCGCTATCTGGGGCCGAGGCCCAACCGCCTACTCACCTTGGACGAGCACGGAGAACACACGCGAAGGGTTGATATCGGAGCGAGGGCGACTACCGCTCAGTCTCTTTCCTAACCAGCCCCAAAAGCAGAATCAGATAAGAAGACCTCCGAAGTCTCTGAACTATAATCCGAACAGCGATTGATCCTCCTCTGCTTTTGCTCTTTTCTCCCAATCCATGGTCGATCTAAGAACCAAGGACTCCTGTTCCGAGTTGGACCTCCAGTCCTTAGGTGCGAGTTCAATAATCTCGCCGAAGATATCTGATCCGGCATCTGCAACACCGTCACCGTACTTTTTCGCGAACTCGTAGCTCTCGAAGTCCTCTGCAGAGATATTTCGCTGTTCTCCTATGAATGACTCTGCATCTGCACGAACGCTGGTGAACCGAGGGATCTCACGTTTATCGTTCACTTGGTCAGCAACCCATTTTGCCCGTTCCACAGAGATTGTGTCATAGAGTGCTTCACGGAGCTCCCAGTGAACTTCACTCATGAAGAAGGCCACAAACCGATTACCGCCGTACTGACCAAGACGGAACAGCGTCCCACTTCGAGCAAAGAAGATCTTACTGGTACCTTTCCATGCCAGCTTATACGGGACTCCGACCCACATTAGGCCGGCTTCTAAGCAGAGACAAGCGATACTGAGTGCGAAGTCCAAGTACTCCGGCCGTCGATCTCCTTTGATTGCGGTTGCGAATGCCTCGGCCTTAGTGAGAACGTTATTGACGGCTCCTAACAGCGGGGCATAGCGAACGACGATGTCTGCTCGGTTCCCAACTGAATTTAGCATGCTCTCGTCGATGACCCCGGCTAGGTTATTCTCGTGGAGGACTTCGACAAGCCGGCTGACTGAGCGGAGATCGGTGCGTCCATCAGACGTTTTGCTGATGGCTTTGGTGATCTCATCTGGTGAGTACTGGCCTAATGCATCGGAGGCGTCCTGTTCACGCTCGTGGATCTCCTTGGCGAGTTCCCAGGCCTCTTTCTGTCGACCTTTAGGATCAGAGAGGTAGGCGATAGACTCTGGAAGTTCGCTAACATCGAATTCACGGGGTTTGTCAGCCCTTTCTGCCGCTACTGATGAAGCTCCCACTAACGAGGTGGTTGTGGTTGCTCCGAGAGCCTTCAGGAACGTGCGCCGATGAGTTGGTTTACCAAGCAAGTTATCAGAGAAACGGCACCCACATACATATTGTTTTTGCTGAAATTATTTTTATACTGAATTAATTTGACCTGAATTGTGTTACCCGTATTCCCTCGTCAGTAGGTCGGAAGTTTGCTGAGGAGACTTATCTTGAGATCTCGTTCAGGCTGGTTTGAGCTGGGATCTACTAGTTGTTAGCGGTCGAAGTCTCAGCCTCCAAGTCCTCTTCATACTCGTTGCTATCGGATTCCGTTTGGCTACTAGTTTCAGAACTGTCTCTGAGAGGCGATTCCGGAAGATCGTCGTTGGTGTCGGTGACACGGACCCAGACAAAGTATAGGGTCCAGAAGAATCCGATGAGCCAAAATGCGAATACACCTATTGGCTCAAAGATGAGTGCCCAGTTAGGGACAGGGAGGGTAAACCCGATTTCGTGCAGTATTCTAACCGTTAACGGGAGTACGACAGATAACCCAATTGGGACAATGGTTGCTTTTATACTGTCCTTCAACTGCTTCGGATCTAGAGACTCGTACTGTTGAACAAGAGCCCCACGTCTATCTGAGAGCTGTTCGATGCTGAGATCGAGTTCGGAGACTCGAGATCCCTCTCTATCATACTTCTCCTGTTCATAGATGTCCCATAATGCGTCCACTATCCAATTACCAACAGTAGCTTCTGGACTGTCGATATTAGCTACTTCCACTGGAGCACCCAGTGGTCCTGTTTTCATCGGCTGAAGCTCATCTACTAGATCATCCCAACGTCTTTCGAGCTCTTCAGCGTGAGGACGAATGAGCTCACCACCGGAAACTCGATGTTCAGCTAAAGCGTTCAGAGCATCTTCAAGTTCAACGTTGTTTGGCGAGGGATCCCAGTCACTTCCAACATCGTGGTCGATGAATTTGTCGACGTTTTCCTGTGCCTCTTCGATTTTCCATCGTTCTTCTGTCTCTTCTAATGAGTTAATCCGAATGCTCCGACTTTCATCCAGTGCTTCAAGCTCTACGTCGATTGATTCGATTTGTCTCTTGATCTGGCTGCGTTCTGATTTGAGGTCAGAGAGCCGGGTGACTAGGTAGGCTGTGAGGATACCGAGGAACACGGAGGCAGTAGTGGCAAGTACGCCGTAGAACTGTATTAGTGCCATTCGCAGAGGTAGTGCGTTACTGAAAAATAGAGAGGGTGTGGAGTATGAAGGCAGCGATTGGTGAAAGGAACGTTGCGTAGAGGGCGAGCCCGGAGATCGTCTAGAGTGAGAGTAGGCCCTGTACGCCGCCGACGGTAAGTCACCCGAGTAGCACGAGCAGAAGGATTCCGAGTAATGTGATCAGGCGAAATCGGAGGAAGTCGGCGATGGGGAGTCCGACAAAGGCGATGACGAGGGCAATCATACCGACGAAATACCTGACAGTGCCCACCGAGAGATGCGCGAGGAACTCGCTCAGGTTCTATCCTGCAACGAGTAACCCGGCGCCGAGGTACAGATTAGATCACGACGAAACCGACAAGCGTTGCAGCGCCGGTTGAGGTCCGACTTCGTTCCAATGGAACGGCCATAGCGAACACTATACTGAGAGTGGCGATAAAGGCTGGCGTCGGAATGAAGTGGTGAGATGAATGCTGCTGCCTATGCGCCCTGTATTGACTGAAACCGGGGCAAGATGCATCAACCGCTGAGGATTTCAACAGAGTCACTTTCACGGGTCGGCCGACCCACAGGCTACAAGAGAATTAGCCAACGCTAACTGAACCAGTAGCTCAGTGTTGGTTAATCAACCTCACTAATCCGGAATTCGCCAGCCTGCTCGATGGAGACCCTATCTGGGCCGTCAGTTGCTGGTAAGGGGCTATTTGAGAACCTCATACCACTCCCCGGATGAAGAGATGCCACGGTGATGTCGTACTCTTACTCGGAGCGGCGGCCGACTAACCGGTCCCAGAGCGATGGTGTCGTTTCCTCAGAGTCGCTTTCGTTTGCAGCCTCAGTATGTGCATCCTCGGTCTGTTCGGTTGCTCGGTCGCGGGCGGCACGTTCGTCTGTGAGCTTTTCGAGCTCTGCTTCGAGGGTGTCGATTCGTTCGTTTTTCCGTTCGAGTCGTGCCTCGAGTTCGTCGACACGCTCGGTTAACAGCCGGTTCTTCTCGACCAGATACGCGTGGGTGCGGTCCGATTCGTCGCCGCCAGCATTGGAAGTGATGTCCCCTGAGCTGGTGTGTGATGGGGTGGTGTCGCCAGCATCTGGGTCGTAGAACCCTGAGGTGGTCGCAATCGCTCGCCCGATGGTCTTCTCTCCGTACGTTGACCCATCGGCGTAGTGGACCTCGTCCCATTTTGCCCGGAACAGCCCCGACTGGCGGAAGAGCCGATCCATCCGTGTTCGGTCGCCACCAGTCCAAAACGCTAGTAGACAACAGAGTGCCATGTCGGCTTCGGACTGGCTGTCGTAGCCGCCCGTGTTGCCGTTCCAGAGTCGTTCGAATTTTTCCCCGTTCGTCGCGTTTGTTGCTTTCTCGAGGAGTTTCTGATCGTCGAGATCGATATCCGCGCTGGGCTCTCCAGCAGTCTCGCTGGGAAGACTGCTGTCCCCATCAGTCGCCTCGTCCTGGACGTACTCACGGTGGACCGCTGTGAGCGCGTCCTGTCGCCTCGCGACCGTCATTGGCGTCTCGACGACGTGGTCGCCCGTAACCGTGAAGAATCGCGCCGAGTCGTACATCTCGATTGTCCCCTTTCGGTTTCGCCCATCAGGGAGTTCCCCCTCGACGAGAACGTGATACCCGGTTCCTGACGGTGAGCGTTCGGTGTAAGAATCGAGTCGGTCGATGATATCCTCTGCGGCTTCATCGATGACGCCAGTATCCGGGTCACGACAGTCGTCCAGGTCGACGCCGACGAACGGATCGTCTGCGGTGAAGACGAAGCCAATCCCGTCGGCGTCTCCTGTCTCGGCGTACTCGAGCGCGTCGCCGAAGGAAGTCCACGTCTGCTCGTCCGTCGACGAGGCGAATTCCCCACTCCTCGGAGTGATCGGTACCTTCGTCGGCTTCCCGTCGCGCTCCTGTTCGCGCCAGCAGATCCACTGGTCGTATTCGATGAGTGCCGTCGGGAGGACCGACTCGTCAAGCGTGAACTGATCCGTCATGATTCTCTGATATCGCTTCTAGCGACCTCGATTTCCTTTGGGGGCGACGAGAAACCTCCACCTGCTGGTGGCCGCCGATCCAATACCTTGGTTCCAACGGGGAACCCCCCATCTATACTAGTTGGTTTTTGCCGTAACGGGGATGCCAATTTCGCGAAAGAATGAATCGAGAACGGCCAACGCGGACGCACGGCAACGTTCCACCACTTCGTTCGCGTTACGGCAATCTCGGGGGTTGTCGTAACATGGCGCTGTCTGCCGATTTTGTAGATTTCAGAGCCGCCGTCGCTGTCGATGCCATAACGTGAATTGATTCTTCCGTTACACAGGCCGAAACTGCTGTACACACCAGAATCGCTGGCGGATATGGCCGGCACCATTACTGATCCACGCTCCCGGGGTGATCGAGTGCGAGTCCCTCATAGTATCGAATAGGATCGCCGTTTTCGCGTTGGGTCGTCCGCTCGAATGTGACGTGATTACTGAGCCGACGAGCGAACCAAGATTTCGTGTCTGGTTCGATATCATTCCTTTCAGCCCATTGTTCGTATCGCTCGTATACCTCCCCCGCGGCCACTGTGCTTTCAGCGTCCTCGATGAGGTGGAGATCCGCGAACCGCTCGACGACTGCATCTGGGTCATCCGCAATATCCTCGATCTGTGGCGCTTTTGTTTGTTGAGCAGTCTCACTCTGCTGGTCCGCAAATCCCACATCTCTGCTCGATGTCACTGTCTCGAATAGTGTCTCTAGGGGGTGTGTTTCTCCGTCAGAGTATACGACCGGCTCACCCTCTTCTGGAAGGATGACGATAGCGTACGACTCAGGGCTGTATTCGGGCGTTGGGAGTTCAGCGTCAGGAACGAATGGTTTCTTGATGCGCACCCAGTCCGCCTCGAACGCCGCCTTCGTGTCGTAGACATGCTGCTCACCATGCTCATACACGACGTACTCATCGGCTGCATGGTCGTAGCTGTAGATGGCAGGGACGCGGTCTTTCGATGCATCTGCGAGCGTTGAGAAATGCGTGTACTCGGTCCCATCACCACCTCTGAGTACAAGGTCATCCTCTTCCCGCGCCCAGACGGTTCGGCTAGAGTCCGTCTCGCCTACCGTAGGTCTGACCGCCGTTACGCCACCTTGTTCGGTCGCACCACCGTTGAAGGTGAGATGCTCGTCGTGGGTGTAAAATCGGGTTTCGCCGCTGGCGAGCTGCTGAACCGGTGGCGACAGAATCCGCTCGACCCGTTCGGCCCAGTAGGTTTCCGTCTCGCCGGGGCGGACCACGAACAACGGGACGTGACCAGCGTCCTGCGCTTTTCTGAGGTTCGTAAGTACCTTCACCGGGTTTTCTGGCGTTGTAGTCTCGGCCTCGATAGCAAACGTCTCGTCGAGGTCAGGATGCGTTGCTTTCGCATCTGGCCGTTCGTTACCATCCTGCGTGAGGATCGTAACGCGACATCCGAGTGCCGTGAGCGCAGCCTCGATTTCCAGTAACGCCGCATCGTGTGCCTCACTCCCCGATGCTCTCGTGTCGCCGGTGTCCGGCGCTGCCGCTGTCTCTCCAACGTCGGTCAGGCGGACCAGCAGTTCGTCGGTGGCTGTATCAAGCTCGACATCGAGCAGCCGCGACCGCTCACGGATGTCCGCGAGCACATCGTAGTCCGGTGGATCGCTATCTACTCCCTCGAAGCATGCTCGCAGTTCAGCGTCGACGTCTTCGACGGCCACCCACCCATTCTCGTCACGAACACCCTCTCGGAGCTGGATGATTCGAATCGTCTTCGCAAGCGCCTGATCGAGATCCTGATTCGGCGTGCCGAGAATCTCTTGTATCGCTTCTGGGGTCTGCTCAGAAGACGCACCCCCCGTTTCGGGCACGCCGAACTCGTCGCTTACTCGCTCGTGAATGGTCGATAATGAGTTCTCGAAGCGGTCCTCTTCCCAATCATCAAGCGGAGACTCGCTCTCGGGGTGGCCTGGTGGAATCGGTAGCGGTTCCAGACTAAACGGATACGGCCCCGTTTCACCGAACGTCGGGCTCGGCAGACTCGCAATCCATTCACCCCGAGGCAACGACCGAATCCGATTGGCGAAGTCGACCGGATCCATCTCCTCATGGGCCATCGCCTGGGCGAGCTCTCGGTCAACGTTGATCTTCCCGACGAGGGAGCTCCCGATATTGTTCAAGGTGTTCAGGTACACCTTCCGACCGCCTTCGGCCTCCATCTGCTCGGGGAACTGCATCGACAGCCCGACTGAAAGCCGGAAGCTACGCCCCTTTTCGAGGAGGTCGTTCATAATGTCGGAGACAACGATCGACGCAGCCTCATCGACGAGCAGGTTCGCGACGTAGTCGTCCGGGTACTGTTTGAGGTCGTGTTTGCGCTCCTTGAGTGCATCATCGAGATTGGTCAGAATCACGCCCGTCATAATGCGGGCGGCCTCATCCCGAAGATCGCCGAGATCGAAGAGGATGACTGTGTTCTCGTCAAGGACGTCGCGGAAGTCGAACTGGTTCTCGGTATTGTTGAACACCCGCCGTAGGTGGGTGTCCTGTGAGATGTAGGCGAGCCGATTCCCGACACCGCCCATCACGTTCGCGAACGTATTCGGATCGAGTTGGAGCTGCCGCCGAATCGTCCGCACGACTTCCTCGTCACTCGACTGAGGTGCTTCGCCGAGAGTCTCATTCGGCGGCCCGGCTTCCCAGAGTTGGTCGACAATGTGTTCTAGCTGTCGGTGGGCGAAGTAGTCAGTCGACTCCCGATACATACCATTCTCGCGGCCGTATTCCTCATCGAACAGTGCCTTGATGAGCATCTTGATGAGCGTCGGAGCAACGGTGGCGCGTTCGTAGCGATCCGTTCCCATGACAAGTTTGAGAATCTCCTCGTAGTGATCGGCCTTCCGCTGGACTGCATCCTCACGGCGCCGTCCGTTTTCCATCGCAGGTTCAAGATTGAAGAACGAGAAGCCGGGGAGGACATCCGGCATCGGGAAATGAACGACGTTCGCCTCAAGGTCAGTCGTGCCGAATCGACGCGCATGTACCCGCATGTAGTTCTCGCTCATGCCGTCGCCCTTCGGATCAATCAGGATGACCGGGCCCTCAGTGTTCTCGTAGAGCGAGAGCACGTCATTGATGAGTGCCTTCGATTTCCCCGACCCAGTGGTTCCAAAGCGGCCGTAGTGGGTCGGGAGTAGGTCCGCTGGAATGTGGGTCGGCGTCTCTTCGGGCACACCGTTCTCATCGAGTGCGTATCCGACGGCCATCCCGTCACGGAACTGGCGCATGAGGTCTTGGTGCGGGCGGGGGAGTGGATTCCGGCTTTGCTGTTCGGCCCGCGTTCCTCTCGTCCCCTCAACAGTCAATTGCTCCGAGGACGGTGCGATAATGAAATGAGCGAGCTCGTTTCCGTTCAGAACCAACTCAGGCCGCTTCTTTCCGCTGCCAGTGTCGAGGTCCCGGTTCACCAGTCGGGTTAGTGCCTTTCGTGCGTGCTTCTCTTTCGTCGCCTGTCGGAAGCCCTTGTTCCGGAGTCGCTGCCCTTCGATTCCATAAAATGGACCGTCGAGCGGATCGAATACCGGGCGGAGAGCGTCCATTCGGTCGTCGAGATCTTCGGCAGCATCATCGTCGACTGGAACAGCGAGCGCCCGGATATTTGCGGTGAACGTCCGCTTCGGGGTCTTAGCGGTGATCCGTTCGACTCGTTTCTTGACTGGCTCGCTCAGCTGGCGTTCGCTTCGATCACGTGGCTGTGCCTCAGCCTCCAAAAGTGACCCAACCCACTCCTGAAAGAGTGTATCTCGCCCATCGATCAGGTTCTCTTTACGGACCTCCGCATCGGACGTCCAGTCGGGCTTCCGTCGGAAGACGACCTGGAAGGCAATCGGGTGCTCGGCTTCGATCAGATGGTCGACGAGTGAGGCGAGAGAATCCCCTGGCTGGTCTGGTGTCGTCAGCGAATCAGTCGCATCCTCCGCAAAGGGCGTCAGCATCGTCATCCAGTCCTCCTTCCTGGTGGCGTTCCCGTACCAGTGGACACCGACCGGCGAGACCGTGTCCAAGGCTGGTCGGGCGAGTACCGTTCCGTTGCTCGTCGCGGTGGGCTTCGTGAGCGCTGTCAGCGGTTGATCGGCTGAGAGCGTGTTCGGAGGTGCGACTGCGATAGCACCATCATCATGCTCAATGAGGTACTGCTCGTTCGACGCTGGTGCTGTGCCACCATCCGCGACTGATTCTGTCTCGTCAGCCGCTGGTTCGCCCGTATTTCGTTCACCTGCTGGTCCTGCAGGTGGCTCTCGCTGTTCATCAGGGCCGAACTCGTAGTAGATGCCGTCCTCATGGAGGCGATCGACAAATTCCTCCTGCGTGTATTCGACAGGTTGGATCAGTTTCGACGCTAGATCTACTTCGACGCGCTCAATATCGAATGTGGACGGGTAGATGGATTGTAGTCGCTTCGCGAGTGTATCGAGATGCTCGTCAGCCCCGTAGTAGAATTTAACCGGTTCATCTACCCCCTCGCTTAATGCGAGAAACTCGAAGTGGAGCGGACGCGTACTGTGTAGCGGATTCAATTTCTGCGCGAGACTCGGTGAGGCCGTCGTTGTCAGTTTGTGGAGGCTGGCGAGAATCTGCGGGATCTCCGTCACGGAAAGGGACTCGGAGGTCGGTGTGACGCGAAGGTACTCACGCATCATCGTCGCTCACCTCCGAGCCGCCGTCAGGTTGTGCCACTGTTTCTTCAGTCGATTTTCCATTCTCGTTCATCACCTGCTCATCGAGATTCTCACGGAACCGCTGCACGTCAGTATCAACGGCCTCCTCGTCAGCGCCGGGGAGTGAAGACCGTCGCTGCTCGGTCGGGTCGAAGTCGATGACGTGCTTCTCCTTGGGCATCGCCTCAACTTTGATGCCGCGCCACTCGCCGTCGACGCCGACAAGCGCCTCGGAGAATCCGGCATCCTCGCTGCCGGGGACCGCGTCCTGCACGTAACGCATCTGTGCGTAGTTCAACCCGAACTCGTCGGCCCACTCCTCGTCCATCCCATCGAGGCGATGGAACTGCTTGACGGCACACTGATCGAGGATGGCTTCGGACTCGGCGTGCTCGAAGAACTCGTCGACGGTCTGTGTGACGAGCCGAATCGAGAGGTCGTGGTGGCGGTGGTGCCGGAACACAGTTTCGAGGAACGCCAAACTCGCAGCGTCCTGCATAATGTAGCGCGCCTCGTCGATGACGAAGACGACCTCCTTGTCTGTCTCCTTCGCCCGCTCGTACACGAGCGAGATGAGCAACTGCATCGTCAGCGCCGTACTGCTGTCGACGCTGCCCTCCTGTTGTGCGAGATCGAGGTAGATGACCTTCTCGTCACGGATGTCGAACTCTGAGGACTTCCCGAGATTGGCGTGGCGACCCTCCTCTTCGAAGGGACGAAGCTGGTCAAGAAGCCATGTCGCGTCCTCGCGGATCTTCCCGGCCTCCTCGTCGGAACGGACGACGAACGACTCTGGGTCGTCGACCATGTCTTCGAAGACGTCCATCATGTCTCGGATGGTCGGGCTGGGGTTGCTGTGCGTCGAGATGTCGTCGGTGATGTCGTTGCGCTTGTAGGCACGCTTGAGCCCGTGTTCGAGCGTCGTTCGACGGTCACCGAGCGAGATACCGCGCAGTGCGAAGAAGTTCGTCAGGAAGCTCATCGCGTCGTCGAGCTTCTCGTTGAACGGGCTCGCGTCATCACCCATCGCCCGCTGGACGTGATCGGGAGTCTGACGAATCTCCAGAGGATTTAGGCCGAGCGTCCCACCGACGGTGATGCGTTTCGCATCGAGGGCTTCGGAGACACCTGCCCAGTTGTTGAGCGGCTCGAGGATGATGCCGATTCGGTCCTTACTCTGTTCGATCGAGCGGATGAAGTTCTGCTTCGAACCGAACGATTTGCCTGATCCAGTATCGCCGACGGTGAACATCGCGTACCCGTTGTCGCGAGCGAACGGGTCGATGACGACGGGACTCTGATTGTCCTTGTGGATACCGAATTCGACCCCGCCCTCTTCGAGGATGGTCGCATTATGTGGTGATGAGAGCAGTGCGCCAACGGCTCCACCGAGGGCGATGGATTCGCGGCCAAACACGTTGTCTCCAATCGGAGCAGCCGACTGCAGGGCGAGGTCCTGACGACAGATCGCGGTTTTCGGCGTGAGGTTTGCTGGATCGTCGCGGAGAGCGCTCTTGACTTTCTGGACGGAGTCTCTGAGGTCCTCCCTGGTGTCTGCGCGTACCGTGACGAACATCCCTTGATCGAAGACGTTCGCCCCGCTCTCGACGGCCTTGTACGTCGCGGCCGCTTCGTTTGCTCGTTCCTGGAGGTACGCGCTGCGGACACTCTGCTCGAGATCAGCGTCGACCTGAAGGTCGTCAGCGATGTCCTGCAGTTCGTTCCGCGCTCGCTGCTGGTTCTTCGGGGTGATGTGTGCTGTGAGGTCGAACTCGACGTCGGTCAACTCGAAGAGATCGCTCAGGTACCCATCGTTCGGGTAGTCGGCGTAGTCCGCGATATACAGCGTCGTCGTCCACTGCTCGCCAACCCGTGCGGCTCGTGTCTCCCACTCGATGGCTGCCGGCGCGGTCACCGTCTTGTGGGACTCGGAGATATCGTCGAGGAGTTGGCCCTCTGCGTGACCCTCTTTGAGCGTTTCCTCGTTGAGGACGTCCGAGAAGTCAACTTCGGGTTCGTCGTCGTCGGTGTGCCTGTCCCAGAGGAGTTTCCCGATACCCCCGAGGACCACAACCAAAAGGAGGTAAATTGCCGTACCTTCGGTCGACGTTGGATTCAATAACCACTCTGTGAGCTGGGTGAAGGCCTCGCTCGCTTGCAGGATGACGTTATGCATTGGTCTCATCCTCCCAGCGCGAGTTGCCAAGGATCGGCTGCTCGCGAACAATACGCTCTGCTTCGTCGTACTCGTGCTCGCGGCCGTTCCAGAAGTCCATGTTCAGGACGAACAGTTCGATCGTACTGAGCCGACGAGCAGACCACCCGGATGCCTGCTGGATGAACTCGGCTCGAACGTTGTTGACGCGGCTGTCCAGCTTCTCGAACATCTGTGCCCGGCGCTCGACGTCCGTGAGGTCCTCACGACGAGTCACGAACGGGTTGAACAGAAACCCGATGACGGGGAACTGCGTCAGTTTCTCCGCAGGTGTGCCTTCGTCTCGGTATCTGTCGTAGACTTCGAGCGGCGTGACTTCGACGCCGATGTAGTAACTGACTTGCTGAATACCCCTGTCACGCATTTCTTTGGGGCGTGTCTCGCGGTACTCCTCAAGGAGTTCTCGGAAGATTCGGTTCTGTTTGACGTCCTCGTCGGTGAGTCGCTCCTCGATCGTCTCGGTGATTTGTTCCACCGGAAATGACCGCGTTGTCGCGTGGAATTTGAGCTTTGAGTCGAGCTCTTTGTTCGCGAACTCTTCGCCCGCCTCCTGAAGCTGCGCCCAATCGTCGGACATCGCGAAATCCATGTTCCCCGGGTCGATCTCGATGAACGCTTCCATCGTTTCATCTGCCCGTTGAATCGCCCCTGCACCGGGCCACGCCCGCTTGACGTTCGTGAGGTCCTGCGTTCGCTCATCCGGTTTGAACGGCGTGTAGTTTGCGAGCCTTCCTTCATTCCGCTCTGTCTCGTTCGTGTTACTATCGGGAACCTCTGGGGCACTGAACGTAACTCGCGGGCGCTTGACGTATCGATAGACGTCCTTCGTCCACGTCCACGCGTTCAGGTGGTCGGGCGAAACGTAGACGATCGCAACACCAAAGCCGAAGCCCCCGGCGATGAACGGAAGGGCGAGTGACTCAATCCCAGTAAGGCCAGCGATGAACAGGCCGATGATTGGGAACGCGATCAGGACGCCCACGTCACCCTCCTCGATGTTGAGGTAGGGAACACGACTCTCTTCGCCGAACTGGTCCATGATGCGCCGTGCAGCTGCCTCTTGATCCATCGACATGTATTCTTAGTAGGTTCCAGGGTCGTTCTCGGTCCGTCGGTACGACGGCGTACTGTTCTCTTCGTCGCTAGCCTGTCCACGCGCTGCGGCCTTCTGAGCGACAGCGTGACCAGCAGCTGCCTTTGGTCCCCATCGAGCGGCAGTCGTCGCGACGCCGGCGCCACCGACGTACGCACCTGCTGCGACGCCACCGATGAGGGCTGCTCCTTTCGTCGCTCCACCGACGACCTTGGCGGTCAGCGGAGTCGCGTACTTGAACGTCTTCCAGGCTACATAGAGTGCGACGAGCGGGAGGGATGTAGCGACAAGGTACTTAAGGAACTTCGTTCCCGGTGTCAGCATTTCTCCAGCGTAAATTAGGTCGTATCCTTTGAGGATTACTGCGGCAGGTAGTGGGAGAATAGTCAGTGGGACAAACCGCTTACTGAAGCCCAGAGCAATATCAGAGACAACCGGAATATTTCCATAGGCGAGAGCGAATGCAACGGGCATCCCATATAAGTAAATGTAGATGAGAACCTTCCTGATGTAGAGTAGTGCCTCCAACGCCCACATCGAAATTCCACCAACGAGGGCAAATAACAGGCCCAATCCAGGGTTCGTGACTGATACTTCCAAGTACCCAAGCATAGTCTCCGTGACTGAGGAGAGCTCTGGCATCAGTGCAATAGTGAATCCGTTGATGAGGTAGAGAGTCAGGGACCCAACCCAGTACCAGGTAATGATTAGGAAGGCACCGACCCATGCAGTTTTCTTCGTTTTTCCGGCTTCGTAGGCACTGCCGATATTGAAGATTCGAATCGTATGCCGCCCTTGAACGCTCATCACGAGAAGTAGAAGAGAGATGAGCATGATCTCACCACCGACAAGAGCATCTCGGATTGCTGACCAGGGTGCGTTCGTCGGATCTCCAAAAACAAATGTTCCGTCCGTGTTTGGAGTGGGTGTCCCGAACATCCCCTCCGTCAGTGTCTCGTACCCCGATCTGAGCCCATCCATGAACAGGCCAGTAAACCAATCAACGACGGCCTTGGTACCTTCCAGTACAACGTCAATTAGATCAACCATAGTTAGGATTCCGTGATTGTAACTTCGCAATCAGTCATGTCGTTGGAACCAGAGTATTGGACTTCGCAGGCTTTTGAGACCTGATCACCTCTAACCTCCGTCTCAACAGCTACAGTGAATTGGCCGCTGTTGCCATCTAGTGAGCAGCCCGTTCCGTCCGCTGTTTCTGTGCCAAATGGGAACGAGCTACTGAACAAGTCAATCGTCTCGCCAGACGGGATTACTACTTGTTCAGTTTCATACAGCCCGCCGCCTCTGGGGTCCTCGATTGGATTGGGAACATCTCCAGTGAATTGTAGCTCTACGACAGCATCTGGACCACTGCCCGTGTTCTCTAGAGTAACGAATGCCTCTCCGTTCTTTTTTCTATCAGTTTTGCTCTCTCCATAGATCTCATCCCAGGGCTTGTCTGGACTATTTCGATAAAGTCCGATATCCCGGATCTCGATCTGTGGTCTGATTTCCTCAGCGCTCTCGATGACACTCTCCTCACCTTTCAGTGCGACTACGCGGTACTCCCCTGGCTCGTAATCGGTTCCAATCTCAAACGAGACCTGTTGAGCCCCTGCGGCCACGTCACGCTTCCCGAATAACTCTCGATTGGGCTGGATGAGATTGACCTGGTCAACGTCGGCTTCTGCCGAGAGCTCGATGACGAGCGTCGTTCCGTCAACGACAACTTGCTTGAGCGGCCCTTGACCGTCTGAATCGGTTGTTCCATCATTGGGAATTCCGGAGTTTCCACTGTTGTTCAGACAGGCAGCCACGCTCGCGAGCGTAGCACCTGCCACTGTTTGGAGGGCGTTTCTTCGGCTGATGTGTGGATGGTCTCTGGTCATGGGTTTCGTTGGAAGATGTCTTCTGGACCGAGCAGTCGGAGGAGACGGCGTCCCGCATAGAACATCACGAAGAAGGGGATGAACTGCCAGCCGGCCTCAAAGCTGAACGCGAACCACCCGTCGATGGTTCCAAGCGGGTGCCACCGAGCAGTCGCCGTATGACCTACGTAGGCCGGATTGTGTCCGAGCCACGATCCCGGGTGGTACTCAGCTGTGTAGATACCGGGTTCACTAATCGTCACGATGGCGACTCCAGAGGTATTGGTCTCGACCTCCCGGTTAGCGATAGTGATGTAACCCTCGCGTAAGCTACCTCCAATGGGATAGCGACGGGAGCTGTCGTTAAGGACGATCGGTGCCCCAGTCTGGTTATCACGCAGTTCGATTCGGAAGGTTGCCTGCGACTGGTTCTGCTGAAGAAGCTCTACTGAGAGATTACTGTCGTGCAGCTGTCGCTCTGAACCATCCGTTGGCTCGACGATAGAGGCATTCTCCCCGCGAACGATGCCCGCGACGTGGAGTGCGTCTCTGTCAACGTTCTCGGTTCGAACGGCGACACCGTACGTCGTCTCGTAGGACTGGTTTACAACCTCGATGGTGACGTTCTCGCCGATAGTCCCTCTTGGGGAAGGACGCTCAGTTCCCCACGTGTCGATGATTTCCGGGCCATCGCGAACCGGTTCGGCACGCGGTCCGATCCGTGACGGATACGCGTGGACGTACACGGGGATTGCGTCAGACTCCACTTCGGCACTATCGGTCAGGTTCGACCTGACGAGCGTATCCCATCTGGAGTCTCGGGCGGTGTAGAATCGCCAGATACCACGCACGCTCGCGTTCCCTTCGTCGGTAAGCGTGTATCCCTGCCACGGCCGAGACTGGAAGATGACCACGCCAGCATCGCCGTTGGGGTACTCGGCGTAGTAGGGGTACGCAGAGAGGTCGTAGATCTCGACATCGATCGAGTCCGAGACGTTTCGCGTCTCCTCACGGTAAACGAGGTTGACGCCGGTTCCGTTGACCACATCGGTCCGTATCGTCTTCTTCAGACGGACATGGATCTCTGCTTCAAGGGTGAGGTTTGCACTCCACTCGCCGTCGATCTGATAGTCGATAGCTGGCGTGTGCGATCCATCAGTCCTCGCGATGGTCTCCCCGTCTTTCTTCAGCCGGACTTTCTCAATACCGTGGTTCGTAAGTGACCACTCGACGGTTCTATTTCCAGAGGAGCTTCCGTTTGGAACACGGACGCGGTAATCGACAAACCCACGCATCGTTCCGTTTGGGGCGATGTAGAGCGGAGTTTCACCGGATTCGAGGTGACCTCGCGTCGATGGTTGAACCGCGAATACGGTCGCGTGGGCGTCTTCGATGAATACGCCATCCTCGAGCGCCGCATGAGACGGACGCACGGACGTGTCCGAATCACCGGCTTTGAGGTCCTCGAAATCGTTCTGAGTCCACGTTGCGGCAGTCGCGGGCGGCCGCTTGAACGTGATGTCCGTCCCGTTCGCAAGCTGGTGGATAGCCGTCCGCTCGTCACCGTAGCGCTGTCGGTACTCCTCTTGACTCGTATAATTGTCCGCGTCGCGAGACCAAAGGGTCGCGGACTCGTTTTCTGTGAGCCCATTCCCTTCTGTACCTGGTCGTGGTGGGCTTGCTGTGACGATACTCGTGGCTAGGCCCGTCACGAATAGGACGGCCATGAACACGGACAGTCCTCGTTGTTCCATGGGAGCTCGTGGTGGAGATCGGAGTGGCTTACCAGGGGACGAGGTTGACACAGTCTGCCAACGGGAGGTTCATCATCGACCCAGCGACTGTGTATAGAGGGCCCAGGACGA
This sequence comes from Halopelagius longus, assembly GCF_900100875.1. Taxonomy (NCBI): domain Archaea; kingdom Methanobacteriati; phylum Methanobacteriota; class Halobacteria; order Halobacteriales; family Haloferacaceae; genus Halopelagius; species Halopelagius longus. The sequence continues at coordinate 94,110 of NZ_FNKQ01000007.1, forward strand.
CGAGGACGACAGTAGATTTCATCGCCGATCGCTTGTGACGCTTGAGCCCTTTCTTCTGCTCAGGCTGGAGAGTGAACATCTCGATGAGGGAGTCAGCTTGCCAGACGACGGCAAGTCCGACGATACCGAGTCCAGTGGTTAACTGGAAGAAGCCCTCTATCATGCTCGGGAGCTTGTCGGCACTACAAACGGCGTTCGTCTGCGCTGCGACGGGTTGGACAGCAAACAGACTAAACAGTACGAGGGTAAGAACGGCCACCCTCGGGATCTTGCTTGCTGTTGTTGGTTCCCTTTCAGTACGATTCTCGAACGTCTCGGTGGGTGTACTGGCTTGTGACATAGCGGGTTATTCCTGTGCGTCTCCGACGAGAGCCTTGAGATCGGCGTACCGATTTGGCTCATTAACGGGTTCTTCTTTGGTGTAGCCCTGTTCGCGGGCTCGTTCTAGGAGGACTCGGAGATCGTCAGGATCGACATCGTAGGCTCTCATTTCCTCTCGGAGAGGGCAGAGGTGGTGTGGTCGTTACACATTCGGTACAGGTCAGCGGTATCTTCGCTGGTGACTGGCTGAACTATCATATGGGTATGTGCTGACTGATCTCCAGTGCAGATTAGCCAACATACCAGTGGGAAATAAATATTTTCTCGATATAGTAAATGTATGTCTAAAATAGTGGGGAATAGGGTTTGACAGGAGGGGCTCTAAGCAGTGTTTAACAAGGACTTACTGTCGATATTTATGGACAATCACGTCGATTCGCCATGCCGATATCCACGATGAGGAAGGTTGTCGCAAGGGGACGATCATAGAAAAAGTTCCTCAAGAAGCTACAGGAAAATCTTTGACTCGTTTCTACGAATTGAGTCCGTCGGGACCTTCCGTTGACGGTCTTACCACTTAATTTGGTCTAAATTGACAAATGTTCTGACTTTGTCAAATTTCGCCGCGTCAGAGCTGATAATTTCCAATGCTTTTTTGCCCAATGGCACAGTGTCGTCTACGTTACCATGAGGAGAATGTAACCCTATGAAATAAAAAGTACACGACGATGTTCTGGCGGTTGATGAGGTAAATCTGACTGTTCAAAATGAGGATTCCCTCGTAATAGTCAGTCCTTGGGATGCAGGAAGTCGATGACGCTTCGAATGATCACCAGACTCAAAACCACCACGACGGAGGACATCAAGCTAGGAAACAATGTCGTTAACGCCGTATGTCCGCAGAACTGCAACATCGGATGGTGTTCCAGAGCTACGCGCTGTACCTTCAAATAACCGTGCGGGAAAATATGTTACTCGGGTTGCAACTCTCGGAGGAGTGTGACCAAGTTCTATTTGATGACGAATCCGAACTAGTAATCGCAGTCTAGAGACCATGATATACAATTCAATAGGGTCAATCAGCACCGAATGGGCCGGAAAACCATACGTGGCCATCCGAGAGACAGCGGAAGCCAACGGCTCACTCCTCGTCGTTCCCGTGGGGAGCATCGAACAACACGGACATCACCTTCCCGTGGCGACCGATACGATCCTCGCCGACGCCGTAGTACACGGTGGTTGCAAAAGGGTCGAAGAAGACATCCCGATACTGGTTACGCCGCCGGTCTGGATAGGGTTCTCGCCGCATCACCTCCCCTTCGGTGGGACACTGTCGCTCGAATTTGAGCACCTGAAGTCAGTCCTTGAGGGCATCGCCTTGACAGCCGTCGACAATGGGTTCGACGCAGTATGCTTCGTAAACGGACACGGCGGCAACGCGTCGCTCATCAACGCCGTCGTCAGTACCGTCGGGAGGTCGACGGATTCCGAAGTCCTCGGGATGACGTACTTCTCGCTGGCAACGGACGAAATCGAGTCCCTTCGAGAAAGCGGAAGGGGGGGGATGGCCCATGGTGGCGAGTACGAGACTTCGCTGATGCTGTACCTTCGGCCGGACCTCGTTGCCGAAAGAGAGGCCCGACGCGGAACGCTTGGAGACGAACACTATGAATGGAGCGACGTTGACCTTCTTTACGGAGGACCGCTATCAGTATACCGGGAATTCAACGAATACTCCAAAACCGGGGCTATCGGTGCGCCGGAGTTGGCTAGCACAGAAAAGGGAGAGCGCATCTACGAGATTATTACAACTGAACTTGCCGCGCTCTTCGTCGCTATTCATGAACACAACGTTTGAACCTCCTGTTCGGACTACCGATAATCAATAGCAGAGATAATTGATCCGGTATATACCTAGCAGAGATCCCAATGCACTTGACGAAGCAGTATCGACCGACGATAGGTGTTTGGGGCCCTCGGAACTGGCGGTATCATCCCGATTGTTTCGGCGGAACAATGGGGCGGTAGAGGCGGCGATTCCGACCAACAGCCGTCAGGTTTATCATGATGAGCGATGGGACGAAACATTAGACAGTGCTTTGAGGAGAACAACACCGTTTTCGAGGAGGAATACGGCGTCAACGTGGATTTCACGAGGGTCACGTTGGACAACGCACAGCAGACGGTCATCACCGTGTCGACGGCAAGGCACCCAATGTCGCTCACTGGTCCACCCGGTGGGTTCTCCAACTCGTCGGGGGGACCGGCCCTGTATCATCGACGATCTGATGGAGTTCGATTGGGGTGACCGATTCTACGACCGGATGGCCGAGGGATGCAAGTACCAAGAAACACCGTCACCGGCATGACGGCCAGGGCAGTCAAGGAGTAACGGACTTCCCGACTCCTCATTTGATTTGGCATCCCAGAAAATTAACTTGATACGGTTCAAACACCGTGCATGGAATTTGCTGTTTGGGGGTACCCTTGGGATGTCCGAGACGAGGGCCCCAGCCGAGTTGCCGATCGCCTCCGCAGTATTGGCGTCAACGAACTGAATCTAGCGACGAATTACCACTCCGTACAGGCGTTCGCACCGCACAACCCCAAACGAAGGACGCACTTTGCGCACGCCTGTTCGTACTTCGAACCCAACGACAGGTACGGACGCCTTGAACCGATAGCCTATGAGGGGATGGACGACGACTGGGTCGAAGACATCGCCGCCGGATTCGCCGAGACAGATGTCTCGCTAACATCGTGGACAGTCGGATGTCACAACTCTAGATTGGGAATGGCGAACCCTGACGTTGCGATAGAGTCCTCCCATGGAGACGACCTCGTCTTCGGACTCTGCCCCACTGCGCCTGATGTTCAGGAGTACCTCGTCGCACTTGTCGACGATTTGGCCGACCGCGGGCAATTTAACCGGATCGAGTTGGAAACGTTTGACTACTTCTACGGCACCGGCTTCGGCTGGCACCACCAGAAGATTCATGCCCGTCTCGGTTCTCTCGGCGAGTTCCTGTTCGGCCTGTGTTTCTGCGATCACTGCCGAGGCGCCGCGGCGGACGCGGGAATCGACGCCGAAGCGGTCCGCGAAGCCACTGCGACGACCGTAGATGACGTCGTCTCCGGTCGTATACCCCCTGAACTCAACCCGGAACAGTGGCTCCGATCTCACCCCGACGTCGCTGATTACGTTCGCCTGCGGGAGGAGTTGCTCGCGAACTTATATGCCGACATCGCTGACGCTGCGGGCGACACGCCCTTGGGCTACTATGCTGGTATGCCCGAACCCGGACGAGAGTGGATGTCTGGGGCCAACCTCGAATACCTCGCGGAGCACGTCGATTACTACTGCGTTCTGGCTTACGAGTCCTCCCGAGAGGATGTCCTTGACACCTACCGAAGCTTGGAGGCACTCACTCCCGACATTCCAATCCACGTCGGCGTCCTCCCCGGACACCCTGCCGTCCACAATGAGACGGCAGTGGTTGATATCGTTGACGGACTCCGCGAAGTCGGGGTCCCGCGGGTGTCCTTCTACAACTACGGTCTCCTCCCCGAACAGTCGCTCGATTGGATAGAATCGGCGACACAGTGAGCGGCGACACGGACTGAGCCGGGACCGAGATGAGAGTCGTCGTTCATCGAGGCGGTACCTTCTTTGCGACTCACACACCACTCAAACCATGCAGATAATAGATGTATCTGCGATGACAGTCGACGTACCGCTGGTCGGACTTGACGAACACCTCGGCATCGGACCGTACGTTACCAACCACGGGCAGGTCGACTCAATGGAACGCGTTCTCGTCCGCGTTGATACGGACGAGGGCATCTCGGGATGGGGAGAGATGCGGACCTTCCTCTCGGCCACGGCGACGGAAGCCGTCATCGAAGAGGGCGTCGGCCCACTGATAAAGGGGCAGTCACCCTTTGAACTCGAACGTCTCCGGAGGCAGGTATTTATCGAGTACACCAACGTTGAACTGTTCTTCGCTGCCGTCGAGACGGCGTGCTGGGACATCGTCGGCAAGGCGCTTGGGAAACCCGTCTACGAACTTCTCGGTGGTTCGTCCGCTCCCGAGCAGACGGCGGCGATGAACGCCGACGCGGCAGACATGGAATCTGTGACCGATGACGAAGTCGAATTCGCGTTCTGCCTCGGCATCCTCTCTCCAGAGGAGTCGCGCGTCAAGGCTCGCCAAGCGCTCAAAGAAGGCTTCTCTGTTCTTAAGACGAAAGCAGGACGCGACTGGCGTCAGGATGTCGCCCGCGTCGAAGCGATGCACGACGAGGTCGACGGCCGACTCGAGTTCAGGTTGGATCCAAATCAGGGCTGGACGCTCGACCAAGCCGTCCGTGTCGGAGCCACACTCGAAGATGCCGGAATTTACCTTCAGTACATGGAACAGCCCATTCGAGTTAACGCTCACGACTCGATGGCGACGCTCCGACAAAGGCTTCGACAGCCGATAGCCCCAAACGAGGATACCTACATCCCGAACAACCTCCAGTCGCTCATTGACTCCAGGGCGATGGACGTGGCCGTCCTCGACCTAACCCCTGCGGGCGGCATCGCTGGCCTCCGGCAACAGACCGCCATCGTCGAGGATGCGGGCATCCCATACACACACCACTGCGCGTTCGACCTTGGCGTCCGAACCGCGGCAATTCTCCACGCGGTCCACGGACTTCCAGGGTTCTCGCTCCCTCCGGACACCACTTACTACGCGTGGGAGAGTGACGTCGTTACGGAGCCGTTCGAAATCACTGAGGGGCGCATGAGAGTCCCGAGCGAACCTGGATTAGGAATCGACATCGATATGGACGACGTCGAAGCATACCGAGTCTAAGGGTGAAGTTGTCGCGGCGCGAGAATGCCGACAAATTTCTCCGTCAGCGTCGGTCGCAATCACGCGAACGTCAGCTGACCAGAACGACGAGGGTAATCTTCTTTACACTTCCCTCAGTGCTGGAAGTTGAATGATTGAGCTCTTATTAGCCAACCGCATCGCAATCAGCACCTGGCGGCATCTGCGTGATAGTGAACCACGCCGACAGCTCCGTCGAATCAGCAGACCTCCTACACCGCCGTGACGAGTCGGAGTTTCAGTCGATGCTCAAACTTCGAAGAACTAACCTTCAGGCGGGCACCGGTTGAGCGATAGATTCAATAGCGAGATTTGAGATAGATTAGATCCAAAGACGATTCAGACCAATATCGAACTGAATGCGATCGACCCTACTCCCAAGATGTATTCACGACGACATGACGTTCATGCAAACGGAAATTTGATGCTGCATATCGTTGTATATTTTGGGACCATTTCCATTACTGCTGCCGCATACTTCTCTCAGTTTATCCTCGATCCGCATCCATAGCTACTCACAGATAGAATATCCCACGCTACTTGAAATCGACTGAAACCAGTGTTGCGTCGTCATGTGGCTTAATTCGAGGATATATTTCGCACGCTCTGTCTTCCTGCTCGATCGACCGTAATCTGTTTATTGTCTTTTCGTGACCGTGACTAGTGATCCATTCTGCGAATTCATTCCATGTGGCGAACGCAGAGAGGTCTTCGACGAGTGTTCCAACACCATCACTCAACAATTGTATTTGGTTGATTGTAGCCGCGTCGATACGGGTATAGAATCCCGATTCAGGTGCTTTGGGATCCAAAGACAATGACCAATGTTCTCTATCTTCTCGGAGTTTTTGACGATTATGTTCCAGCTTGGGCCATATTATATTTTTTGCCTCCGTTCTTTCGAGTCCACGCTCTGTCATAAGCCCGTGCATACCATTAACAGCTTCCCGTTCTAACCGTCGGAGCAGCTCTCTCTCATCAGTAAGATGTTGTATCTCTCCGTCTCCGTATGTGACCAGAACCGAACAATCCCCCAATATGTATACTTCCAGTATCCCATCGACCCATCGGACAATTGAACACGCAGCTGACGGCTCTGTTGCACGGTCAATTTCATAACCATCCGTCATTTTCTCAAACTTTTTGGAAACCATTTGAATGCCATCACTCACAATCGTACGTAAGTCTCGACTTGAATCATTGATGGTATTTCGGAGAATATTGTCAAATTCTTTAACATACCACTGGGCGTCTGATCGCCCTGGTGTGAAGTTCTCATCGCTAATTCCTGTTGCCCCATCTAGCACCCAAGCCCCTTTCCATGTCACTCCACCAACGTCTTCATTAACTCCCATTCCAGGATCAGATGTGACCCTCGTCCGTGGCTGGCTTAGAGTTTTGTTGGCTTTTATTGCCTTCCCAAAGTTACTATTAAGCCAAATCTCGTATGCATCTTTCGCACCTTCATATGCATATGTGAACCAGCTGGGGACCTCCTCGATAGACCAATAGCGTACAGCTTGGCTCTCGTTACACGCTTTAAGATCACCACCAACAACATGACAATAGTATAAAAGCGTCACAGCACCGTGTGGGCCATCCTTTGTCGGAGCATCAATCCAATACCCGTCGACAAGCGAAACCGGACGGACTTTGAGTCCAGTTTCTTCACGTGTTTCTCGAACTGCTGCTTCAACTGGCTGTTCACCAGGATCAACATATCCTCCTGGCATAACCCACTTCCCATTTCCTGCCGTCTTCAGAGACGGTTGCTTTACTAATAGGATTTGGCCATTTTCATCGAACAGGGCGGCTGCTGCTCCAACCTTTGGTGTAATATGGCCAAACTCATCAGCAGACAGACGGTCTCGAATCTCCTGAGTAGGTAAATCGAGTGACTGGCCGTACCCTTCGCTGACCAGATCGAGGATCCGTTTATAACGCTCTTTGTCATGTGAATCATGGGGATCACCATCATACGTCAGCCCGTTTCGTGCAATAATCTGTAGTTCATCGAGTAGGGGCAGTAGATCCATACCTGATGTCTCTTGCTATTAATGTAAATAAGATTCGGTCGACGAAAAATGTAATGGTATATATTGTATATCCACTATTTTCTGACCGGAACCTAACACTTCGGCAGATCGCAGCAGTTAAAATAACAGTTCAGATGTGCAGTGCGATGTAATTTTGATTCGCTCAAATTCTATCCTCGGAAGCTACGAGGGTCTGCAATGTAATCGGTCACTTCTTTGTTGCTAAAGGCATTGTAGGGTTCACGGTTAACTACTAATTCCACTCGAGTTAGAATATTCTAGTATTACAATTTTAGTATTGTAATGGTGTCGCTATGAATGCTATCCAATCTCATACAGGAGACGCTATCTATTCAATAAACTCACAGTACAAGGCAACACTCTCTATGACAAAGGTTTAAGTCCATCCTCAGTAGCCTGTAATTATGAACCGTTTCCAAGGCAAGACAGCAATTGTTACAGGAGGTGCAGGTACAAACATCGGTGGGGCAATTACCCGCCGATTAGCAGACGAAGGTGCATGCGTTGGGATACTTGATCTCGACGCTGATGCAGGAAGAACGATTGAGTCAGAGGTTATTGAGTCAGGTGGTGAGGCAATGTTCTACCGCGCAGATCTCACTGACGCTATGAGTACTGAGGCAGCAATAGAGTCTGTGGTTAACACGTATGGTGAAGTTGACATACTTGTTAACAATGTCGGGCTCGCATTGGGAACAACGCTGGAGGCTATTGACGAGGAGACACTCTACCGGGACTTCGAAATCAACTTCAAATCTGCGTTTTTAGCGACAAAAATATCGTTACCATTCCTCCAAGAATCTGAAGGGAATGTGATATTTATTTCGAGCGTCAACGCTTTATTGGGCGGATTTAGTGAAGTCACCTATTCGAGTGCAAAAGCAGGACTTCACTCGCTCTGCCGTGGGTTGACTGCGGACTATGGCCCTGATGGTGTCAGATTCAACGTCATCGCTGCGGGCTCCGTGATTGGTGATTCAGAGGTATGGAGAGAACGAGAACGAAATGATCCAGGACTTATCGAACGGATCGAGGAGCTCTATCCGCTTCAACGACATGGATTACCCGAAGACATTGCTGACGCGACGGCCTTCCTCGCCTCAGAGGAAGCGGCATGGATCAGCGGTGTTGTACTTCCGGTTGATGGAGGGATAAGTGCTACAGGAGGGCTCTCGGGGAGAGATTGGTGGAATGGGTTGTAGATTTGTCTACGGAGACGTCAAAGGTCGAATTAGAAGTCCCAGTCTGGAAGTTCCCGTTCTAGGAAGTGACCATGGCCTGGTTCTGCTACGATATGACCATTGTCTGCAACGAGCTCGCCTCGGACAAAGGTTTTATCGACTGCCCCTGTAAGTTTCTGACCCTCATATAGGGAGTAATCAGCGGCAGCGGCATTGTTTTTAGAATTAACAACGAATTCTTTATCCGGGTCGAATATGACAATGTCAGCGTCCGTACCTGGCTCAAGAGAACCTTTCTCTGGGAGACCGAATAGTTGTGCAGGATTATATGCCATAACCTGGACTAGCTCGCTATATGACATCCTCCCGGAATTCACCGCTAAGTCGTGAAATACTGGAAGACTGTACTGAAGGCTAGGGCTTCCAGGAGCGACGTCCCACCAATTTTCAGACTTAGTCTTATCTGCCCTTGAGTATGAACCGTGGTCAGTAGAGACAACATCGAGGGTGCCGGTCATCACATACTCTAACAATGACTCAGCGTCAGCATCGGTCCGAAGCGGTGGTATAATTTTTCCTAAGGGTGCTTTCTCTTCGTCCTCGTAGATCTCCTCCGTGAATTTCATATAATGGGTGCATGTTTCAGCTCGGACTAGCTCTTTCCCGTGCTTTAATTGTGAGGAGACAAGGACGTCTGCGGCCTTCTTAGAAGTAGTATGAACGCCATAGTATTTACACCCAGATTCTATAGCCATCTGGACGGCGTCATCAGCAGCCATCGCCTCTGTGTAGTCGGGTCGAGATTCAGGGAACCAGACGAAATCAGTTTTGCCCTCTCTTTGGAATTTTTCAGTTAGGTGACCACATACCGAGGGGTCTTCAGTATGAACCATTGCGACTGCCCCCTTATCTGCGAGGAATCTAAAAACACTGTCCATAAATCCATTAGATATCCCTACTCCGTTGATGGTGAGCATTTTAATCGACGTGATACCGTCAGCCAATATATCACGGAGTTCCTCAAAGACGCGGATATCTTCTCGAGTGACTGAAGCGTGGAGTCCGTAATCTACGAGGACTTCGCTTGCTTTCGACTTCTTCCTGGCGACAGCCTGGGTCAACGATGGGGCTTCTTCTGCGCTTCCCCAGGGAGTAGTTTCGTCTACCCACCCCTGCCATGCAAAATCAATAAACGTTGTTATACCACCAAGAGCCGCTGCTGATGAACCGGACTCATATGAATCCATTGTGAAGACATCGTCTAGATGAACGTGCGGATCGACCATTCCTGGCATCACTAGTTTACCTTCAGCGTCGATGATCGTCCCAGGACTGGAGAAGCTCTCATGGTCCCCGATTGCCTTAATCTTCTCATCTTTTATGTAGACACTCCCTTGAAAACTACCTGATTCAGTAACAACTGTCCCGTTTTTGATAACGGTTTCACCGGTCATACAAGTCAATATCTTCCCCTACAATTAATAATTTCGATTATGTGACCCTGATAATAGTAAGCGTCGAGGATAGGGTCAATTTGATGATTTACTGGTTCTTGTGTATAAGTTTCTCTAACTCAGGTGCTAAGGGTCTAAACGACCAGAGAATATCAAATGGCCAATCTTCATTTAACTGTCGAAGAATACGGATAAACGATTGTTGTGATTCAAAGTTGTGTGATGGGTCAGGTCGTTCGTCTGGTAGTGGAACATGCTCTTGTACGAAAAATCGAGCGGCCGTAAGATCATCGAAATCAACAACCTTAGCAGGAATTGTAGAATACCCAAGCATTCTTGCTCGCTCTACGCGATAGAAACCATCAATTACCTCGAATTCACCGGTAGAGTGTTCACGGACGAGAGGAAAGTAGAATAGGTGACCACTTTTCAGCTGTTGTCTGATTGCGTCTTGGTCATGACGTTGCTTGTATTGGCGAACATCATACGTAATTGGAGTGATATCGTCGATATCTATACACCTAATGTCGACTGTATTGACCTTAGAGATACGATTTGGATTGTTCACAAGAACAGTCGAAATACGCTCTCCGTCATCTCGCATTACATCGCGTAGCAAGACTTTCCTGTCATTGAAGATCGAATCGACCCATCCGACATAATCTCGTTTGCCAATCTTGACATTAACCTTTCTTCCTTCAAAATTCGCCATAATCATATTATCATGTTGTTTGTCTTACTTACACTTTCTCTCTAGGCTTGGTGCCAGTACACTACTAGGAGAATCTACATAGAACGACATGCTTCTATCTCTGGCTTTAACGGATAGAGTTCTGCGACCTTGGATAACGGCCACTCATCTTGAAGACTCTCAAACAGCGCATTAATCTCTTCGTCGGAGTAGTACTGGCCTCGATTAGTATTTCGCTCCTTCGGCAATGGGACATGCTCATACACGAACCGACGGACAGCTTCCCATTCATCAATCTGGAGGATACGCACAGGGATTTCTGAGAACCTAAGATCCTTTGCAATCTCCACATGCTGGCTCCCGGAAACAACTTCATAAGTGTCTCGAGATATCTCGCGAACAAACGGGATGTTGTTGAGATGGCCTCGAAGGTTTACTTCGCGAAGTTTTTTGTGGAAATCAGATGAGTCATACACACGAACATCATATGACGGCCGAGAAAGACGCTCTATAGAAACCTCTCGAACCGTGACGGTTTCCTCAACTACCTCAATTACATCGAAGTTCTGTATCAGAACAACCTCATGTTCATCGTCTTCGTCAGTCATTTTATAGATGAGAAGAGACTCATCGTACCATTCATATGCCCAACCGGTGATTTCCTTTTCCTCAGAGTAGACCCTGACGCGCTTCCCCTTGAACTCCTGTTCGAATCCGCCTTCTAAATTTTGATAATCCATCGTGGGATTCTAACCGTTCATGATTTCACTCTCATCACATAAATATGTACTTCACTCATCTGCCAATAAACAAACGAAACGGTGCAAATAGAACTAGTCGAACCGCTTCGACCCATTCTTTTATTTGTGATATAGATTACTAACCTAGGTCTTGGAGAACTATCGTGTCTTCGCGCGCTGGGCCGACTCCAACCGCATAAATCGGAGTATCTAACTCTGTCTGGATGTATTCAAGATAAGTACGAGCGTTCTCTGGGATCGCTTCATATCCTTTGTCGGCCGTGGCACTCCAATCGACTTCGGGCCAGCCATCAAATATGCGATAGTTGACTGTACAGCGGTCCCAATCCTCGGTAGTCGCTGGGACAGTCTTGGTATCGTTGCCCTTAAGTTGATAACTATGACCCACCTCAACCTTATCAAGCCCGGCAAGTACATCGACGTGACCCACTACAATCCCAGTAAAGCTATTCACATGAGCAGCATGCCGAAGCATCGGCATATCGAGCCATCCAACGCGACGCGGACGGCCAGTTACTGTGCCGTACTCACCCCCCTCATCACGGATATACTTCGCAAGACCTTCCTCTGTATCAGTAATGTCTGCCCCATTTTCGTAATCTGGTGTCTGTCCCTCAACACCGGCAATCTCCGTCGGCATTGCTCCATTTCCGACACGTGTGGTATAAGACTTCACGATACCAATAATTTCGCCGTTACCGATAACCGAAGGGCCGAGTCCACTACCTGTACAAGCCGCACCCGCTGAAGGGTTCGAAGAGGTGACGTAGGGATATGTCCCATGATCTACGTCAATCAAGGTCCCTTGAGCACCCTCGAGCATAACCTCGTCTCCATCATTTATTCGTCTCCTGAGATAATCACTACAGTTAACGATCATTTCCTCTTCTTTCAGGCGCTCACCGTATGCACGATAGGTCTCAAAGAGCTGGTCAACGTTGAATTCATCGCCCGCCTCTACATCGAAGAAATTCTCAACAGTCACTCTCTTTTTTGAGACAACGTACTTGAGCCGGTCACGAAGGGTTTCTGGGGTAAGTAGGTCACCGACACGGATTCCATACCTGGAAGCTTTGTCTTCGTATGTGGGACCTATACCTCGTCCCGTTGTCCCGACAGCCAAATCGTCCTTGTCTTGCTCTTGAATTCCGTCTAGCATACGATGATACGGAAAGATAACATGCGCTCGTTCGGCTATGCGAACAGTTGGATCGAGACCACGCTCTCGGAGAGTATCAAGCTCCTCAAATAGCGTCTCGGGGTTAACGACACAACCGTTACCGATAACACCGACTTTCCCTCGGACGACTCCAGAAGGAAGAAGCGAGAGCTTATATTTTTCATCTTTGACTACAACGGTGTGTCCTGCATTGTCGCCTCCCTGGTACCGAACAACAATATCTGCGGATTCCCCGAAAAGATCGACGGCTCCGCCCTTGCCTTCGTCGCCTAGTTGTGACCCAACGATAGTGATCGTCATTATCAACACATTATTTATAGCCATCTTACAAATGTATGGCGGTTCGATGGTCGAGCCTGGAAAGGAGGTTCAGGTAGTGCATAGTTAATTATTGAGGAAATATTAGGAACTAGATGGAACATTTATAGGTCCTACCGACAGGAGGTATATTAAATTCGTAGACAATATTTTGTTTTCTTCGCTATCATCACAAAATCCAGGTAGTATCGGCGTCGTAACAATTACATCAAACGGTAGGGTTCTGAATTAGATAGTCCTCTATTTGAAGATAATCAATCTCTGAATCTATGAGTGTCATGATCGCTTCCTCCGGTGTTCTGACAATAGGCTCACCAGACAGATTGAACGACGTATTTAATAGTGCGGGGACACCTGTTTGTTCGCGGAAATTTTCAATCAGTAGCCAGTAGGGTTCATTCATTTGCTTAGAAAGTATCTGGGGCCTCGTTGTATTGTCCACGTGCGTCGTCGCTGCAAGCTTGTCAAGCCACTCCTCTTTCACTTGGTAAGTCTGAATCATAAATGGATCCCAGATTTCCCCTTTGAGCATATTGTCTGCATACTCCTTCAATATACTTGGGGCGAATGGCCTCCAGTTCTCTCGTTTTGTTGCCTCGTTTACTCTTGCAACCATCTCTGTGTTTCTAGGGTCTGCCAATATACTTCGATTTCCGAGTGCCCGTGGACCACATTCCATACGCCCTGAATACCGGGCTATGATGTTCCCCTCTGAAAGGAGAGTAACCATCTTTTTTCGAACGGACTCCTCGCCCTCTTCACAAATTTCAATATTGTGCGAATTAATTGCTTTCTTCACTTGATCCTCCGACGGTTCCCACCCATAATAGACGTGTTGGAGCGGTCGCGGACTGACCTCGAGATCAGTAAAAAGGTGCCCCGCCCCTAGCGGAATCCCGGCTTCGCCACTAAGCGGATGCACGAAGAAGTCGTCCAAATCAAGGGATTCTCGGAGGTGCATGTTAGCTTTGCAATTATATCCGACTCCACCTGCAAGGCATAGCTTCGTTTCGCCAGTCTGTTCAAGGAGAGACTCTGCACAAGTTTCTAGTGCTTCCTGTAATAGGTTCTGAGCGGTATGTGCGATGTTTCTGTGGAACTGTGTGATCTCAGCATCTCGCTGTCTCGGTTCTCCGAGAACCTCGACTAATTGGTCGGTGAACCGCTCATGATAGTTATGTTCTCCGTAGAATATGAACGATGGGTCGATCGAAAATCCTTCGTCATTTACTTCAAGTACCTGTGTTAACGCTGACCGTATTGATTCAGTTTCCTCACCATATGGTGCCAATCCCATTACTTTTCCCTCCCCATTATTAGGTTTAAATCCAAGAAATGCGGTTATCGACGCGTAAAACCAACCAAGCGAATGAGGAATTTCGTATGTGAAGACTTCGGTAAGTCCAGTGTTGTCGGCCTTCCAACCGACAACAGCATTTTCTTCGCCGTGCCCGTCCGTAGTGAGTACGGCCGCAGACTCAAACCCAGAGCCATAGTAAGCTGCTGCTGCGTGTGCTCTATGGTGATTTAGAAATTTGATTGGGGGTATTGGTCCGCCAAATTCACTCAACAGCTCCTGTTTTATTTTTTCGGTCATTGAATCTGGATTCTTAGATTCAAGGTTCGATTTCTCCCACTCGAGCGTCCGCTGGTCTTTGTCGTAATTTTGCCAGCCATCGAGGTATTTCTTGGCCATGTACAGCGGATACTTATTAGCATCCCACCCATATGTAATCAAATCCACGTCACGGAACGTTACCGCGCCTTCATCTAAGCAGTACTTGATGGCTTGAATCGGAAATTCGTTATATGCGTGCTTCGCACGGGAGAAACGTTCTTCTTCCCCAATCGCAATCAGTTCCCCATTCAAGAAAAGTGCTGCACTTGGATCAACGTTTTCAGACAGTATGGATAGTAGTGCTTCAGTCATTGTATGTGATGTGATATTGTAGGATATTAAATCTTTTTGGTGATGTTTTATTGACACCATTCAATCAATAGATGTACGTTGAAGAATCAATTCCATAGATAGGTCATCTAATAATACCTAGCGATATGAGGAGACATCATCTTTGTGACCTCGAATAAATGTAAGTTCCTAAGATTAGATAGACTCTGATTGGACATAGTCAAGTATCCAACGTCGAAACTCTTCACTATCTATCTCATAAATACTGTATCCACTAGGGTCCCGATGATGGCCGACTGCACCAATTGGGTTGTTGTTAATTCGAACCAGCCATTCGTCTGAATTCGGGACTTCAGTCCCAATGAAGTCAATTCTGCATCCGATCCGCTCTTCAAGGTTGTCGACGACACAGTGTTTATAAGTCCCATCCTCGAATACTGGTGGGTGATATGGTCTCAGACCATGGGATCGAAATTCCTTAACTGCTCTTCTCCACCATAGAGGGAGTTCATCAAGGTCAATGTCGGAGTACGGATTTTCGTCCTCTATATTGATATTTGGATGTCGATTTCTGCACATTCTAGTTCTTTTTATAATGATACGTAGACATCACCCTCTCGTTCTACAACGTCATATGTGGGAATAGAATTGGCTGGTTTGCCAATGTGTTCACCCGATTCCGTCTCGAAACACCACCCATGCCAGGGGCAGGCGACTGTTGACGTCTCACAGTCCACAACCATATCTGACATTGATCCACCTTCATCAGGGAGAGTAACTCTCCCAGAAATTCGTCCCTCTCCTAACGGGCCACCTTGATGGGGACAGTAGTTCGAAAACGCGACAAAGTTATCATCTACAGCTGCAACGACGATCTCTCGGCCAGCGATATCGACAATAACACGACCATTGTCACGTATATCTTTGGCGGAAAGTACGTAATGATACGACGTATCGATATCCTCATGCTCAGGGCCATTATTTGTCATAATTCGTTAGTAGCGGAGCACGTCAAGAGCGTTGCCTCCATAGATACTACTGATCTCATCATCAGTGAATTGAGGGCGCAATGTCTGTAACAATTCGTTTGACTCATCAAAGTCGTGATGGGGGTAGTCAGATGCAAATAACAAATTGTCTGTTCCATCGAAGGCTCGAATGGTGTTATGAATGTACTCTGGGTGTTCAACGCCCTCCACCGGTTGACTTGTGAAGTAGAAGTTATCCATAATATACTCGCTAGGTCGCTTTTCAAGTAACGGTGCGTCTTCCGGCTTCTCTGGATACTCGTGGTCAAGCCGGTACATCATAAATGGAATCCATCCAAGGCCCGCTTCTTGGAAAACAAAATCTAAGTCTGGATAGCGAACAGGTACACCCCGGGTAATTAAGCTCGAAACATGCATCATATGCTCCACAGGATGAGCGAGTGTATGGAGGCTCATGTGACGACAAAGTCCCTGATGTAACTGTGGGAAGTTTATCCATGTACTCCCAGCCGTCCCATGCAGTAAAATTGGGAGATCGGCTTCTTCACAAGCCTCATAGATAGGATAATACTGCTTATGGCCCAGCGGGGGAAAGGCGCCAGCAGAGGGAATAGAGACACTAATTATGTTTGACTCATCGGCTCGCCGATTTATCTCTTCGGCTGCTTTATCAGGGTGTTGCGGTGCAATGACCATTGACCCAGTAAAGCCCTCGTCTAAGTAAGTATCCAGAAGATACTCGTTGAAGGCTGTTGCACAAGCAACTGCAAGCTGGTCATTATGGACGCCAGTAAGGTGTTGAGTTTCACCAGGAGTAAGAACTGGTCGGTCGACACCTAACTTCTCAATTCCTTCTCTGACGTCATCCGCTGACTTCACGTGCCGAGTATGCTCCTTAATCCTGCCCGAGGTTCGCCCTGGATGGAACGTCGCCGTGTTTGGGTAAATATTGCTTCCCCCACTATATCCCTCACCGCTTTGGCTGCCTGCAAGAAGTTCATCCCATGGTTCTTCTAGATAAGGACGGATATCGCTTGCCGTCTCTGACAGGTGGAAGTCTGCGTCCACGACACAATCAATATCTTCAATTGATTTAATAGTACGACGAGTAGTTGATTCTGCCATAATCTTCAGTGCATGCTATTAGTATATAAGTATTTATCCAGAATTCCTACTATTAAATATATCTAACAGTTGTAGATATACTAACTATATCTTGAAAGTTATTGTTATACATATAACTGAAAGTTGGACTTACTGAGGAGCAAGTATTAGTTCTCGAACGAAGAGAACCAATTCATCGTAACCACATTCTCAATCGAGGTTACCTTTAGGCTTTCGAGGTTACCTCTTAACTTAACGAGTTTTTCCCAGAACTGCAGTCTCGCCTATTGTTTTCGTATCGATGAGCCCCTCAAGTTGCTCACATTCTGATGCTTCTAATCCAAACCGCTCTGCGAATTCTAGCTCAGGTGAGGTCTCTTCATAGAACATCTTCTCTCGTATTGAGTCCGGCTTCATGTACCGCTTATGCCATTGTGATCTGTGTTGTTGGAGTGCATCGATCTTCTTGTGATAGGTATCGCTTACATCAACGAGGAGTAGCGGATTAGGTAGTGATACCGTCGAGGGACTCTCCATGTGAAGTATCTTCGACTCATCATACCGACGACCGACAGCGTCCGCCGTCGCACGGTGATCAGGGTGCGCATCATTTGAAGTGTGCGTGAAGATCAAATCAATGTGTTCGTCGAACACTGGTAGTTGGCCAACAAGCTCGGAAGCGGATACACCCAGGTCAGGTAGTCCTAAGAACGTAATTTTGTCAATACCCAAATGGTCGAAACCAGCTTTCGTCTCGCGCTGCCGTTGTTCACCGATTTTCGAGGGCTGTTTAGTGATCTTATCCTCTTTCGCTAAACTGGTCTGTTCTCCGTTTGTTACAACTACAGCTTCGATATGATAACCTAATAAAGCGAGATGCCGAAGCGTTGCACCGCATCCCAGCTGAATATCATCAGGATGGCTACCGACAGCAACGATCATGTTTCCTCATCAGGTCAATCTGTATAAATGGCTTTTCATTCTACACTCACGGATGAGATGATAGGTGATTTCCCGAGATGAAAAACTGTCCGTATTCTAATGTAGTCCCAAAACGACAACCTCATTCAATCTGTAGTTAATAATCGATGCCAAAGTTATATTCGTGATGAACACCATCTGTAGAAGGATGGTAGACGTAGTAACCTTCGGTGAAGCGATGGTGTTCATGAATCCACAAAAAGTGGGTCCACTTACCTACATTACAGATTTCAAGAAACGAATGGGTGGTGCGGAGGCGAACGTAGCTATCGGTCTTGCACGTCTCGGCCACGAGGTAGGGTGGTTTGGAAAATTAGGTAAGGACCCCCATGGGAAGTATATTGAGAATTTCATCCGTGGAGAGGGTGTAGACACTCAACATATCCTCTGCGACTCGGAATTACCTACAGGGCTATATTTCAAGGAGCGGTCCGCAGTCGGTGAAAGTAGATTCCACCATTACCGTCATGGGTCAGCGGCAAGTGATTTTCACCCAGAAGACCTTCCAGTTGAGTACATTTCTGACGCCAAGTATCTCCATATAACAGGAATTTTCCCTGCGCTAAGTGATAATTGCCTCGCAACGACACGCCGAGCGATTGAAATTGCAAAAGAAAATGGCGTACGGATATCCTTTGATCCGAACGTTCGTGGACAGTTGTGGGAATCAGAAGGCGAGATTCGGTCGGTATTAAATAATCTCTTATCCCAGGCCGATATTGCGTTACCAGGGGTCGGAGAAGGTAAGCGACTGTTCGGAACTGATGACCCTTGGAAAATCGCCTCAGAGTGTCTAGACCGAGGTCCTGACACTGCTGTTGTTAAACTTGGACCTGAAGGCGCACTCGTTTCTAACGGTAAGAGTACTGAATGTGTTGAAGCGCCAAACTTAGAACACGAAGTGGACCCTGTAGGTGCAGGCGATGGATTTGCTGCCGGCTTTCTTGCTGGACGGCTAGAAGGTCTGAATCTTAGTCGATCTGTTAGACTTGGAAATGGTGTGGGGGCACTCGCAACAACAGTAACTAGCGACGTTGAAGGGCTACCATCTCGGACGGAACTTAATACATTCTTGCGGAATGGCGAACTAACAACGAAGCGAGCATAAGCATCTAGCTACCAAGAATTAACTTCTCGGGGTCATTTTACAAGGACCACTAGTTCGTTTATTGAAATTAGGGGGTGTAATATTCCCGGAATACTACTCCAAGTTTGTTTATCACCACATCAAAGACACTACTCACTTCTGAGACATCTTCCGCCCAGTACACTCTGTTTTATTCTCGGCCATTATTAGCGAGCAGTTGTCCTAGGTCGAATATTTAACCAGAGTTCAAGGTGCTATCAGACAAGTATTCCAATCCTAGTAATGTAACTGAAGATTGAGTAACATCTATTGTAGATGGTATTATTGCTTCCACCATGATAAACCAGCGTGATTCAAACACGACAGGAAGTAATCGCTTTCCCTTTAAGCAGTAATGAGAGTGTGTCGTAGTCCAAACAGAATGATAAACTACTTAATCGATAACGAATCATTATGGATCCAATGAGGGAAATACTCTCAAATACTATATTCCGGAAAATGCTCCTTGGGAGGATTATAACGAATATTGGAGATAGCCTCTATTTTATTGGTGCGATGTGGGTTGTGCACGAATTAGGGGGAAGTCCGTTTTTTGTTGGAGTAGCTCTCTTCTTATTACAGCTTCCCCAAACACTTCAGTTTCTTTTCGGACCACTTGTAGACCAGTGGCAGCTTAAGCGAGTTTTCATAGGTAGCCAGCTTCTCCAAGGGACAGTAATTTTGATAATTCCGCTAGCAATGTTGAGTGAAACCTTATCGATCACTCTCCTTCTAACTATAATACCAGCGCTGTCCATATTGAATCAAGTCATTTACCCCGCACAGAATGCAGCGCTACCGCTAATTGTCAAAGACGATCAAATTGTGTTAGCAAATACCCTATTCTCCTTATCATACAGAACGTCTGATATCGCATTTAGGGCGCTAGGTGGCATGATAATTGCTTTCTTTGGTACTGTAACATTATTTATCCTCGATTCAGTAACGTTTCTCATTACTGCAATGATATTTGCTACAATTTCGTTCCCATCTAAAGAGACTAATAATGCTAATAGTGAACCTGCAAACCCAGTCAAGAAATATAAAAGGGAAATATCAGAGGGGTTCGGATATGTTAAAAGAACAGCTCTTCTTTACATAGTTTTATGCGCGATAATTGGAAACTTCGCATTCGGAATTTCGTTTGCGTTACTTCCATCGTTTGCTGATCTAAGAGGAGGCGCTGGAATTTATGGTGCGCTGCTATCAGCTCTAGCTGCTGGGATGTTACTGGGATCAGGTATAGCCTCACTTACTGATGAGCTCCCTCTTGGGAAGACACTTATTGTACTGTTCTCAATAGGTACTGTCTCCTGGATCGGTGCTTTTCACACCTCCTCAAAGGAGTGGATGCTAGTATTGTTTGCTTTGGCCTGGGTCCCAATTGGCACCTTCTCAGTATTTAAACAAGCAATGGTCCAAAATACTGTTCCTGAAGGATTGCTTGGCCGAGTTTCATCGACGGTACAAAGTGCTTCGGTTATTGCCTATCCAGTAGGCGCGCTTCTTGGTGGAGCTCTAGGTGAACTATTCGGTGTAATCTCTGTGTTAACTATCTCAGGTTTAGGTTTCCTTGGGGTTGTGATTATGTTTGCATTCCAGACCCGATTGAGGGAACTTCCAGCTCCAAATCAAATTAGCAAAAAAGAAATCTTATTCTCAAAATCGGATTAGTTTTCACAAGTCCCCTTTGTTGGTTCTCCGATGGAATTAAAAGGACCTGGACAGAGCATAGAATATACATGGAGAACAATGAGATACCTTACGATTTAGCAAAAAGTGAATTTAGAAAAAAAGCACCACGGTTAGAGTTTGACGACATGGAAACCATAGTAGTGGAAGAGATACTAAATGAAGATATACTAAAGCAGACTCGCGATATCTGGTTACATGGAAGCTTTATAGATCCAAATAGCGAGATAGATAAAGGAGATAAACGTAGCGATCTAGATATATTTGTTGTGGTTCCTAATTGGAATTTACCTGCAGTCACTAGTGGTATTACTTGGGCGGCATCACAAGCTCCTACATTAGAGGACCTTGATCATCTTCGCGATCACTACACTTGGAAAGAGTTACCATCCAAAGAGAAGAAGTGGAACTGTACTGCAGAAGAAGCTTGGGAAAAATTGCCAGAGTGCGTTAGAAAAACCTTCATCCGTGCATCCCATAGATTCTTTTTTGCAAATGATAATGACTATAGGGAGAAGAAGATGAGGAATTATGATGTATTCATTGGGAATATTTCACAGTTCCAGTACCACAAAACAATTGGGCCAAAAGCGAAGATTTGGGAGAATTAATCCTATTATCTTAATACGTTAGTGTAGAGGCCAAGTCCATTTATAATCTCCAATCTTAAGTACGATACCTCATCTTGTTTCTATTCCATCATCAAGAGGGGAATATTTAATATTGATTAGTCATATATGCAATTTGCTGCTATGAGTGTAAATCAGCGCGATGCAGTAACGGCGTCTGTTAGTATTGAGAAAATCGAAATTGATGGTCTAACGACCTCCATGGAAGAGGCAGATGCAACGGTCGAAGCATCGACCATGGAAGAGGCAGATGCAACGGTCGAAGCATCGACCATGGAAGAG
>NZ_FNKQ01000008.1 GCF_900100875.1 Halopelagius longus
CTCGTACCGAGATCCGACACAGGTGCTCAGGCGGAGAAAGCCAAGGCCTGTCGGGATCAACCGACGTTAGGGAATTCGGCAAATTAGTCCCGTAAGTTCGCGATAAGGGATGCCTGCTCCTGACCGAGCAGGTCGCAGTGACTCGGACGCTCCAACTGTCTAGTAACAACATAGGTGACCGCAAATCCGCAAGGACTCGTACGGTCACTGAATCCTGCCCAGTGCGGGTATCTGAACACCTCGTACAAGAGGACGAAGGACCCGTCAACGGCGGGGGTAACTATGACCCTCTTAAGGTAGCGTAGTACCTTGCCGCTTCAGTAGCGGCTTGCATGAATGGATCAATGAGAGCGTCGCTGTCCCAACGTTGGGCCCGGTGAACTGTACGTTCCAGTGCGGAGTCTGGAGTCCCCCAAGGGGAAGCGAAGACCCTATAGAGCTTTACTGCAGGCTGTCGCTGAGACGTGGTCTCCGATGTGCAGCATAGGTAGGAGACGTTACGCAGGCACCCGCGCCAGCGGGCCGCCGAGTCATCATTGAAATACTACCCGTCGGCGACTGCGACTCTCACTCCGGGAGGAGGACACCGGTAGCCGGGCAGTTTGACTGGGGCGGTACGCGCTCGAAAAGATATCGAGCGCGCCCAAAGATTTCCTCACGCGGGTCGGAAACCCGTGGAAGAGCGCAAGAGCACACGGAAGTCTGACAGTGACATTCCCAACGAGTGTCGCTGACGCGAAAGCGTGGTCTAGCGAACCTACGAGGTTCCTCAATGGGACCCGTAGATGACAGAAAAGCTACCTTAGGGATAACAGAGTCGTCACCGGCAAGAGCACATATCGACCCGGTGGCTTGCTACCTCGATGTCGGTTCCCTCCATCCTGCCTGTGCAGAAGCAGGCAAGGGTGAGGTTGTTCGCCTATTAAAGGAGGTCGTGAGCTGGGTTTAGACCGTCGTGAGACAGGTCGGCTGCTATCTATTGGGGGTGTCAAGGTACCTGACGTGAACGATCGTATAGTACGAGAGGAACTACGATTGGTCGCCGCTGGTGTACCGGTTGTCCGAGAGGGCAGTTGCCGGGCAGCTACGCGACACGGGGTAAGAGCTGAACGCATCTAAGCTCGAAACCCACATGAAAAAGAGGTACCACCGAGGTCACTCGTAGAAGACGAGTTCGATAGACTCGGGGTGTACGCGCCGAGGCAACGAGGCGTTCAGCCCGCGAGCACTAACAGACCGAGCCATACTCATACTGCATCGGACCCACCAC